>CAYUCV010000005.1:28993-54466 GCA_964443545.1 uncultured bacterium | reverse complement strand
CTGCCGACAGGCAGGCAAAATTCGCCTTACTACTTACTACTTAATCCTACTACTTAAACCAAGATCGGACCGCTTGAAGTTTCAATTATCCTATTTCACCGGAAAATCAAAATAAGTATCGGGAAACGGTTCATTCCGTAAAGTAAAATGCCACCATTCCTGTTTGTAAGGCTCGAACCCATGGTGATCCATCAGTGTCCGCAGCAACATGCGGTTTGCCCTTTGTTCGGCGGTCAAATTGGGGTAGCTTGGCCAGGAAACGGGATCGAACAGGTCAAAACCTGACCCCATATCCAGTTCAGACTTGCTTTTAAGATCAATGACGGTAATATCCACCGTACTGCCCCGGGAATGGCTTGATCTTTCGGCTATATAGCCTTCCTTAAAGAGCTCCTCCTTTGCAACTTTAGGATAGTACAGATCTTTCATCTTGGTGTCCTTTAGATCTTTTGCCCATCGTACAAAGTGATCGACCGCCGACTGGGGACGATAGGCATCAAATATTTTTAGGCTCAGGCCAAATCGCCTCAAATCTTGCTGCACTTTTTGCAAGGCAAAAGCGGCATCCGCAGAAAGAATGCAGCGGTCTTGCAGATAGCCGTCAATGCGTTTTCCGACAAAATTTTCCCCCGAATAATAGCGCATTTCGCAAGTCACATCGGGAATAGCTTCTCTCACATAGGTAAATCCCTTAGGCAACCCTTGTTCATTAACGATGATAGACGAGAACGCGCAGACCGGCTCAAAGACAGCGGTCAGCGCCAAAATGGCAAGTGCCGAGATAACTGTATTCACCAACATATCGAAACCTGCCTTTCTTATACAAGAAAACATCAGCTGCCCCTTTTTTAAGACCTGTTTGGGAACGATTTCACAGGATGATTTTAGCATCTTGATGCGGTCAGTCAATAACCTGATGCGAAATGCCCCTTACTTCTTAATCCTGCTGCTTGATCTATGCTATCCTGTTTACTGTCATGAAACAGTGGTATGAAGAACTATTCGAGAACTATGCCAAAAAGTATGATAAAGAGAGTTTTACTCAGGGAACTGCCGGCGAATGCGATTTCATAGAAAAAGAAGCCGGATCTGACAAAGCTCTGGCAATACTCGACATAGGATGCGGTACCGGAAGGCATTCGATAGAACTGGCAAAGCGCGGATACAAAGTCACGGGGATAGACCTGTCTGATTCCCAGCTTGCCGAGGCAAAAGAAAAGGCAGATGAAGCCGGATTAAGTATCCGGTTCTTAAAACATGATGCCAGGAAGTTGCCCTTCAAAAAAGAGTTTGACCTGGCAATTATGATCTGCGAAGGAGCCTTCCCTCTTATGGAAACCGACGAGATGAACTTTGAGATATTAAAAGGCGCTTCAAGCTCTTTGAAAGATAACGGCAAGCTTATATTCACCACACTGAACGGACTGTTCCCTCTGTTGCATTCGGTGAAAGAGTTCTGCGAGAAAGCTTCCGTAAAGGGCAGTGCCGTTTATAAAGACAACACTTTTGACATTATGACCTTTCGCGACACAAATAAGACCGTTTTTGAAGATGATGACGGAAATAAAAAAGAGCTCGAATGCAGCGAAAGATATTACACTCCGCCTGAAATTGCCTGGCTGCTAAAGTCCGCGGGCTTTAAAAAAGCTGACTTTTTTGGAGCTAAGCTCGGCGCCTTTTCAAGAGATGATCTTTTGACCCCCGATGATTTTGAGATGCTTGTCGTCGCTGAAAAATGGGGTCCATAGAAAAAGGGAGATACTGAATGATAAAACGGACCTTGAAGGATCTATTTCGTGCCCGCAGGAACATGTCGAACGAGGAAAACCTGGCCAGAACAGCGATTAAAAAAGGCGCTGACCAGAAAAGATCCGAGCTTCAGGCATTGATCAAATTACTGCGGGACCGCAAGATCGGTTCTGTGGTCGAAATAGGAACGCACAAAGGCGGAACACTTTATGTCTGGTGCCGAGTAGCTGAGCCTGACGCCACCATAGTAAGCATAGATCTTCCCGGCGGGGCTTTCGGGAGCGGTTATTCAGAAAAACATATAAAAAAATTATTGGATTATAAACTGGGACAACAAAATATGTTCCTCATTAGAGAAGATTCTCACCTTGCCCGAACAAAACAGTCTTTAATGGAAGCTCTTAACGGAAAACAGGTTGATTTTCTTATGATCGACGGAGATCACACATATGAAGGAGTGAAAAAAGACTTTGAGATGTATTCTCCGATGGTAAAGAAGGGCGGGCTTATCGCCATCCACGACATCGCATTCCACGACAAAGTGCCCGAATGTAAAGTAAACATATTCTGGGACGAGATAAAAGGGTCTTACAAATCATCAGAGCTGATCAGCAATACCGAGAACCGTCATTTTGGCAATTGGGGCGGAATAGGCATAATCGAAGTATAATAAAAGGGAACGGACCAATGCTAATAATCTACGCCCATCCCAACAAAGAAGGCCACTGCGGCTATATCCTTGAGAAAATCACTGAAGATCTTAAAGCAAAAGGGGTCGGGCATCAGCTTCTTGACCTTTATACCATGAACTACGATCCGGTGCTCAAGCCTGAAGAGCACTATACATCAGGAAAAACAAGAGTATCGGAACAAAATCTTCAGATACAGGAAATGATAAAAAAGGAAGACCGTTTTGTTATTATATACCCGACCTGGTGGAACAGCGCACCGGCAATACTTAAGGGCTTTGTTGACAGGGTGTTTGTGGCGCGGTTTGCCTTTTACTACGACAAAGGTCTTCCCAAAAAAATCCTCTCCGGCAAAGCCGCCGTAATCACCACGACAGGCGGGCCAAGGATCATAACAAAGTTTTTTTACAAGGACGGTTCAAAGAATTTTTTAGTCAGGGACGTTCTTGGATTCTGCGGGATCAAGGCCAAAGGGTTTGTAATTGACAATGCAAAAAGGCTGTCTGACAGGCAAAAAAATAAAATAGAAAAAACGGTCAGAAGGGCGCTTGCACATCTTTTGTAAAAGGAGGTACGAAAGTGAAAATACTGAAATGGTCTGTGATTTTGCTTTTGGTGCTTGCCGCGGCAATTGCTGCATTCCTTGGATATATGGGCGTATTTAGCTCCGTGAAAGTTGAAGAAAAAGAAATGGGCCCATATACTCTTGTGTACGAAAGTTTTGTCGGCCCATACTCCCAGACAGGAGCTGTTTTCACCAGGGTATACGAATCGCTGAAAGCCGACAAAATAGCGACCCGTAACGGTATCGGCATCTATTATGACGATCCGTCCAAAGTGAGCCAGGACCGCCTGCGCAGCGACTGCGGGTGCTTGATCGACAGTAAGGACATAGAAAAGGTCAAAAGGCTTGGAAATAAATATAAACTCAAAACTATCAAAAAAAACTTGAGCATGGTGGCGGAATTTCCCATCAGGAACTCTCTGTCGTATATGATTGGCCCGATGAAGGCCTACCCTGCCCTTGAGGCCCACATGAAAAAGAACGGGTATTTTTTCCAGAAGAACGGCAGGTCCGCCGTTCCGTTTGAACTTTATCAAATGGGCTCGAATAGGATACTTTTTGTGACGGAAATACTCAAATAACCGGACAAACCACATAGATCCGGACCACTGATCGACGCCGACCCAAAATATTGTAAAATACTACCGTGGCAGGCGCCGGAATGCGCCATCCGCGTTTAGAGAGCGGCTTGAAGCTTTTTTCTTGACGCTGTAAGATCCAAATAAAGAGGAGGGCAAAAAGTGGAAGACCAGAGTGCAGAAAGCAAATACAACGCTCTTGAAAAGTACGGGAGAGACCTGACGGAACTTGCAAAAAAAGGAAAGATAGACCCGGTCATAGGAAGAGATGAAGAGATAAGGAGGATAATCCAGATCCTCTCAAGAAAGACCAAGAATAATCCTGTCCTTATCGGCGATCCGGGTACTGGAAAGACGGCGATAGTAGAAGGCCTTGCCATGAGGATAGCAAGAGGAGATGTGCCATCCGGCATCAAGGACAAACGCATTGTTGCGCTTGATCTGGCCTCTCTTGTGGCAGGAGCAAAGTTCAGGGGCGAATTTGAGGACAGGCTCAAAGCGGTCCTCAAGGAAATAGTAAAGAGCGAGGGCGGAATAATCCTTTTTATAGACGAACTTCACACTCTTGTGGGCGCTGGGGCCGCAGAAGGTTCGATCGATGCCTCCAACATGTTAAAGCCGATGCTGGCAAGGGGGGAACTGCGCTGCGTTGGGGCGACCACGCTGGACGAATACAGAAAGTACATAGAAAAAGACAAGGCGCTCGAGCGCAGGTTCCAGACCCTTCTGGTCAAAGAGCCCACTGTGGAAGAGACCATAGGCATCCTTAGAGGTCTTAAGGACAGATACGAAGTGCACCACGGCGTAAGGATAAAAGATTCTGCGATAGTGGCCGCAGCCACCCTATCCAACAGGTACATCACCCAGAGATTTTTGCCGGATAAGGCAATTGACCTGATAGACGAAGCCGCGTCCAAATTGAGGATAGAGATAGACAGCCTGCCCTCCGAGATAGACGAGATAGACAGGAAGATACTGCAGCTTCAGATAGAAGAGCAGGCTCTCAAGAAAGAAAAGGATGAGGCCTCTATCCTGAGACTGGAAAAACTGAGGAAGGAAATGGAAGAGGCCAAAACAAAGAGCGCTTCCATGAAAAAGAAGTGGGAACAGGAAAAAGAGCTCATCAATGCCAACAAAGCCGCCAAAGTATCGATAGAACAGTTAAAGAACGAGGAGCTTAACGCGACAAAGGCCGGCAACCTGGAAAGGGCCGCCCAGATCAAATACGACCTCCTGGTAAAAGCGCAGAAAGAACTTGAGGAAAAGGAAAAACAGCTGAACGCGCTTAAAAAAGAGGGCTCCATTATAAAAGAAGAGATCGACGAAGAGGACATTGCGGAAGTCGTGTCCAAGTGGACAGGGATCCCTCTCAGCAAACTAATGAGTTCCGAGATACAAAGATATGTCGAGATGGAAGATAGGCTTAAAGAAAGGGTCATCGGCCAGGACGAGGCCGTTTCAGTTATCTCGAACACTATCAGACGGTCAAGAAGCGGGCTGACCGACCCAAACCGGCCTATGGGCTCCTTTATGTTCGTGGGGCCTACAGGGGTTGGAAAAACCTACCTTGCCAAAACCCTGGCCCGGTTCCTGTTTGATGACGAGAACGCTCTGGTGCGCATAGACATGTCCGAATACATGGAAAAATACTCGGTCAGCCGCCTGATAGGCGCGCCTCCGGGCTATGTGGGTTATGAAGAAGGCGGCCAGCTTACCGAAAAAGTAAGAAGGCGCCCCTACTCCGTAGTGCTGTTTGACGAGATAGAAAAGGCGCATCCCGAAGTATTTAATGTGTTCCTGCAGATCCTTGACGAGGGACGTCTGACCGACGGACAGGGGCACATTGTGGACTTTAAGAACACTTTGATAATAATGACCTCCAATATAGGGTCCGACCTGTACGCTGAAGGCCCCGTGCAGAAAGAAACAAAGGACAAAGTGCTTTCCCAGATCCAGTCCCATTTTAAGCCGGAGTTCTTGAATAGGCTTGACAGCATAGTGTTCTTTAACCGGCTCGACAAAGAACAGATAGAGCATATTGTAAAGCTTCAGCTTGCCGAGCTTAAGAAACGGCTCGAAGAAAGGAAGATCGGCCTTGACCTGAGCGCAAAGGCCGTTGCGGCGCTTTCAAAAGAGGGGTTTGATCCCCTGTATGGCGCACGGCCCTTAAAGAGGCTGATAGAACAGAAGATACAGAACGAACTTGCGCTCTCCATGCTAAAGGGCGATTTTAAGGAGGGCGACAGGATAAAGATAGACCATGACGGCAAGAGCGGAGCTTTTATTTTTTCTAAGGAGTAAAGCAAAATGAAAAAACTGTTCAAATGGCTCGGGATAGCTGCGGCAGCCGTCATCATACTGGTCGCCGTCGCGGCGGTATCGCTGGCGCTCTTTTTGCCGCTGGACAGGATAAAGGATATGGCAGCCGCCGAGCTGACAAAGATCCTCCGCCGTGAAGTTAAGATAGAAAAGGCATCGTTCAATATCTTTACCGGACTAAAGCTTGAAAAGCTTTCTATCGCCGACCTTGAAAGATACGGGAAAAGGGACTTTATCTCTGCCGATGCCATAGAACTGCATTACGATCTTTGGCCTCTTTTGCGGCGCAGGGTCGTGATAAGGAAGATCGGCCTTCTAAAGCCGCAGATACTTATAGAAAAGCAGCCCAAAGGAGAATTCAACTTTTCGGACCTTCTTGCTCCGGGGAAAAAGGATGAGGTAAAAAAGAAAGAAGAAAAAGCCGGCCTGCCTTTTGAACTCTTTGTCAACAGCTTTTATATGAAGGCAGGAAAGATCACCTACCGGGACAGGGCAGCCGATACTGTATCCGGGCTGAGCAATTTTGACATGTCGGTCTCCGGCTTTGAGCTGGCCATGGAAAAACCAATCGGCTTTAAGGCGTCCGCGGATGTTTTGTATCAGGGCAAACCGGTCCCGATAGCGCTCTCGGGCAGGATAGAGCTGGAGCTCGAAAAAGAAAAGATAAAGGTCTCCCCTCTCCTTCTGTCGGTAGCAGGCGAAAACGCCTCGGCCTCTGTTATGGTGTCCAATTTTAAAGGCGGCCCGGACATTGTGCTGGACCTGTCCACCAAAAAACTATCCGTTGATCCGCTGATAGCGGTGTTTTCCGGACAGAGCGCCAAAAAGTCCAAACCCGCGGACCTGACAGAAACTGTCAACTCCTTAACAGCTTCCATACCAAGGACGCTGTCGCTAAAGGCCTCTGCAGATATAAGGGTGCTCATCTTCCAGAACTTTACCGTGGACAGGATCGCGCTATTTGCGCAGCTAAAGAATAAAAAGGCTGCCATCGACATAAAAGAGATCGGGTTCTACAAAGGCGTTTTGTCCGGCGCCCTTATGGCGGACCTAAATGTGAGCGGTCTTGCCTATTCGGCAAAGGACCTCAAACTTTCCGGATTTGACGCCCATTCATTTTCGAATGTGATCATCGACACTTTCCTGACAAGGCTTGAAGACTACAAGGACCTTAAGGACAAGCTCTACGGTACAATGGATGTCGGGCTATCTTTTAGCGGCAGAGGGGTGGACCCAAAAGCGGCTCTCAAAAACCTCTCGGGCAGCGCAAGTATCGACATCCGTCAGGCAGAACTCAAAAGGACAAAGATACTGGCTTCGATAGCCGACCTGATAAGGTCCAATTCTCTTAAGAGCGATCTCAAACTTGAAAAGTTGACGGCTGACGCATCCATCAAAAATATGGTCGTCAGCATCAGGACGCTGGCGTTTGCCCACAAGGACCTTATGCTCAACTTTTCAGGCGGGGTAGACCTCAACAGCCTTACCTGGGTTGCCGGAAACCGCCTTTCCCTTAAGCTGTCGCCCAGGATCACTACAGGACTTAGCAGAGAATACGACCTTTTAAGGGACCCATCGGGCTGGCTGGAGGCTGTTTTTGAACTGACGGGAAGCCTCAAGCTGCCTATTCCCAGACCCGTGCTTGACAAGCCTTTAGATAACCTGAAAAAGAAAGCTGAGGAGAAAGTGCAGGCACTGATCGACGAGGAAAAGAAAAAAGCGGAAGAAGCCTTAAAACAAAAAGCTGCCGAGGAGACGGAAAGGCTTAAAAAAGAAGCCTCCGAAAAACTCAGGGAGCTTATCAAGTTCTGATGCTATAATCTGTAAGGACCCTTTTGGGCAGCCAGGCGGTCAAATAATTTGAGAGGAGAATAAATGTGAAAGCTAAAACGGCGCTGAAGTCCGCGGTAGTGTGTCTGGCAGTCCTAATTCTGTGCCAGGCAAGCGTTCCCGCGCAGGGCAAAAAGGAAATAGACCAGACCGGCATCATACTCAGGCTTGACCTCACAAAAGAACAAAAGGACAGGATAACAGCAAGGGAAGCAGCCTCGGAAAAAGAAATTGCCGTGCTCATGGAAACCCTGCGCAGCCAAAAGAAGCAGCTCAACGACCTGCTATTGGCCGAAAAGCCGGACCGGGCAAGGATAGACAGTCTCACCGAAGACACATCAAAAACAATGACGGAACTGCAAAAAAAGAAGATCGACTTCATGCTTTGGGTAAGGGAGCAGCTGACTCCGGAGCAGAAGCAAAAACTGATCGAACTCTTTAATGCCAGACAGCAGATGCCGTCTAATGCGGGCGGCAATTAGGGATAGAACTTGAGGATGCAAATGAGATCAATAAGCGCGGCCTTCTTGACAGCGGTATTGCTTGGTGCCGTTTTCATTTCGTCATCCTCCGCCTCGGATGGTGACAGCTATCTTAATGTGACAGGAGGCGTGGGGGCCGGTTATTTTTACCTATACCCCAAAGACATTCAGATAAGGGATTATTACAAGGGAGGAATGACCTACAAAGCCTTTTTGGGCTTTAGGGCAGAAAGCGGCATTTCGGCCATCGGCGACATTTCCTATTATTCCGAAGGCAACCGCTCGCCTCTTGCCCCGTACGGCACCGCTCTTACGATAATTCCCGTCACGGCTTCAGTTGCGTATTATCCGTTCAAAAAGAGCTCAGTTTCCCCGTATCTTGGCGCCGGCGTTGGTCTCTACTATATTAATGAAAGCGACCCGGACTACAATTACCTGCAGACCACAAAGTTCGGAAAGCATATATTTGCCGGAGCGGATCTCTACATAGACAGGGGGACCATAATCAGGGCGGAGCTCAGGCAGACCTTTATAGACCCCGTCAGCTCAGCGCTTTTATACCAGGCTTCCTTCAGCGGGCTAACGGCTACCTTAAATGTGGCTGTCGAGCTGCCTTTCTTTGGCAGGGGTGTCCCGATGACCACAGAAGAGGCCGAGGCCTACCGTCAGCGCCGCATTGCCGAGAACGAGCACAGTGCTGTTATGAAAAGAATGGATGACATAGACGCCTTTTTTGACCAGCGCTATTGGGACCGATTGGTTTATTACTATCCGTGGACCACTCCCACGGCCTATTTTAACCCCGTGATACAGCCCACACAGCAGCAGATAGACGAGCAAAAGTCAAAAGCACAGCAGGCAAAGGCCGAACAGGACAGAAAACGGCAGGAATACCTCAACCAGAGGCAGCAGCTGCAGCAGGACAAAAAAGAGTCGGTCAATCCTTCAAGATAAGAAAGCCCTTGCATTCTAGGATGCTCTGTGCTAGTATAAGCATGTCGAAGTTAATGATTGATAACTAAAAAGGCTGTCTGCTTCCTTTTTGTGAGTGTTACCACGCAGTTGGTCCTCTCTATCATTATCCAGCAGAGAAATTTAATAAGGAGTTAGAAATAAAATGAAAAGCATTTTCGTAGGCAATCTTCCCTGGTCGGTAACTGATGCGGAACTGTCGGAAAAATTTTCCCAGTTCGGCAATGTTATCTCAGCCAGAATAGTGAACGACAAGTTCACCGGAAAGTCCCGCGGATTTGGTTTTGTTGACATGGAAGACGCGGACGCCGCCAAGGCTATAGCAGGCATGACCGGCTATAAATGGAAAGACCGCGAACTGACCGTCAACGAAGGCAGACCGAAAACCGATCGCCCAAGAGGCGACGGCGGACAGAGACGCTCGTTCGACAGATATTAATTGATATCTTAGATCGATCAAAGACCCCCGTCTAGGCGGGGGTCTTTTTTATTGCCCGACTTACCTGAAATAATGCTCTATTTCTTGCGATAAACCTTTAGATGAACACAAACACCGCAAGGACTCTTCACAACCTGTGTCCCAGGGCTGTAAACGGCCTGAGGGAGATAGCTCGCTCCTTTGGGTCTGCAATAAAGTCGTCAAGTACCTCCGGACGGGAGCATCCCATTAAGGCCTTTCTGCAGCTGCCATCATCAGAAGTCGCGGCAATGATAGACGGCGAGCTTACTGGATTGTCGCTTCTCGGTCAAGCACATCTTTACCACCACATGACAAAAGAACAGAGGGCCGCTTACAGGGACCTCGAAAGACCCTTTGTCGAAAGCATTTTTTCCGGGCTCAAGCACCGGGGCATAGACCTGACATCTTCCACGCTTCCTGTATCTTGCGGCTATCCCGATCTGAACCGGCTTTTTATGAACGAACTGCACAGGGCCAACGGCATGGGTTACAGAATGGTGAGCGTTGTAGCCGATGAGGAACAATATGACGGAAAAGCGCTTCAATTTGCTTTTAGATTGGGACGGGAATTCGCCGCAAGAAAGCTGCTTCCCGTTGTGGGACAGTACAACAGGTTTATCCGCGCCTTTGTCCTGGGCCTTGAGGAAAGCAGCGCCCCGGCCGTGGGGCTGTTTGCGGGAGATTCTCCGCTGAGAGAGACCGACCTCAATATAGTGGCCAGCACAGGAGATATCCGCTCCCCTATCATGGGAAGGGCCGGCAGGGCTCTGCTGCGGATAGGCGGGGATGATATTTTTGGAGGGGCTTTCCAGAACGGAAGACAGAGTGTTTTTGAGCCCTTTGATCAGCAGTTCCCTCTGGGAGCGCAGCTGGTGGCACGCAACGAATTTATCCCGAGCATGAGCGCCAATGCGCTGGATCCCTCTTCGATGGACAACATACTTGCCTGGATAGATTCTGTAATGCTGCCCCCGGAAGAAGACAGCAAATATGATCTGCTGGCATCAAGAAAATTATTTCATGTGTCGGTGATCGGCTCAGCCAATATAGATATCGAATGTCCGGTTGAGTGCCTTGCCCTGGACGGGATACTGCTGGGAGAAGAACTGGCAAGCAACGGGTTTCTGATCATTAACGGAGCCGGACCAGGAGTAATGCTGCAGGCATCTATCGGCTCTGCCAGGGCGGGAGGGATCTCGGCAGGGATAGTGCCGGGACTCTCTTATGCGGCGTCCAACCACTCCATCGACATACCTGTTGCGACCGGGATCGGGCTTTCAAGGGACACTATTGTTGCCCGAAGCGGCAAAGCAGTCATAGCTTTTCCCGGCAGCAGCGGCACAATGGACGAAATATTGATAGCGATGGCAGCAGGGAAACCGATAATAAGCTACCATGCCCCGATTCCGGATGGCTGTTCCTATCCTAAACTTTACAGGGCCGGCTCAATCGATCAGATAATGGATATCCTCTCAAGAATAAAAGCTCACCTGTAGTCTTTCATCATCTTCTTGATGGCATCCATATCCGCCTTGCTCGGCATTTTTCCCGCGGAAGGAACTGACATCTTTTTGTACCCTGCGGGCAGCTCGAACAAAGATGCCGCCTGCCTGCCCACTTTAACATTCTTCATTTCGCTGGACCACGAGCCGTCCTGGGAAGCGCTCTTCATCGGGATACCGTCTTTTGACATCCACAAAAAAAGCCCCAAAGTTCCCTCGGCGTTTTTATATGTTATTTTGTATTTATCACAGTCTATCCCGTTGATCTTTTCCCTGCCTACTTTTTCCCTTTTAACCTCCCCCGGTATCTCCTTTCCCGAAGCCGCGGCCTGAGCGGGATCTATTTTGTTTTCCATATAGGTCTTCTGCTCCGGCATAAGGGTCCACGATACTTTTTTGTCGGCCCGGATTATCGAGATACTCTGCTTCCCCATGAAGTTTGATTCAGACCTCCATTTGTTCTCGGCAAAATTCAATTTACCGGTGACCGGCGCCAGGCCCTTCATCTTAACGACCTGATCGGCAGAGAATTCCAGAGCAGACACCAGTCCGGACAAGGCAAACAAGGAAAGCAAGGCAGACAAAACAGTTTTATTTACCATAGTATATCCCCCCTTCTTCAGCAATTATGTAATATCGCTTGGGCAAATACAATACCCTTGCCCGCTCTGCCTTAGTCAGGTATACTGGCTTGAGGAGGGCGATCATGAACTCAAAAGAGCAATTTAGGGCGGTCCAACAATTTATCGGCCACAACTTCAGGCACTTTAACGGGGCCGTTGTAAAGGATGCCTCCGAAGCATATATCTCGCATATAAACAGCAAAGGCAAAATGTTTTTGGCGATGGCAGGAGCCATGAGCACCGCGGAAATAGGCCTTACCCTTGCCGAGATGATAAGGCAGGACAAGATACATGCCATCTCTACCACCGGGGCCAATCTGGAAGAGGACATCTTCAATCTTGTCGCCCACGACTTTTATGTAAGAGTGCCGGGCTACAGGTATTTTTCCAAAGAGGATGAGGAATCGCTGCTAAAAAGGCACCTTAACAGAGTGACCGATACCTGCATACCAGAAGAAGAGGCCATGCGGCGGATAGAAAGGATAGTACAGCAGTACTGGTACAAGGCGCAAAAAGAAGGCAAAAGATACTTCCCTTACGAATACATGTACCAGATAATCAGGGACGGGGCTCTGAAAGAACACTACCAGATAGACCCAAAGAACTCCTGGATGATTGCTGCCTGCGAAAAGAACATCCCCATCTTTGTAGGCGGCTGGGAGGATTCCACTATAGGAAATGTGCTTGTGGCCGACCACAAAAGAGGCAATATCAAGGATATGTCCGTGGTCAAGTCCGGGCTGGAAACCATGAGCTTTCTAATTGACTGGTATAAGGACACTTCCAAAAAGAACTCCGTAGGCTTTTTCCAGATAGGCGGAGGCATAGCCGGGGATTTTCCCATCTGCGTGGTGCCGCTGATAGAGCAGGACCTTTATGAAGAAGGCGTCAAAAAATGGGGCTACTTCTGCCAGATCTCGGACAGCACCACATCCTACGGCTCTTACAGCGGAGCTGTCCCCAACGAAAAGATCACCTGGGGCAAACTGGACAAGGATACTCCCAGTTTCGTAATAGAAAGCGACGCCACCATCGTGGCCCCCCTCATGTTCGCTTACATATTGGGAAAAGAATAACTCGGCTTTAATTGATCCTAAACCCTCTCCCCACCCCCTCTCCCTTTTCAGGGCGAGGGGGATTTTGTTTTTCTCCCCCTGATAAGGGGGAGATTTAAGAGGGGGTTTATTACAGAAATTACTATTGACACACTTTCATATCCCATGTATCATAGTTATGAACAAGTGTTCATAACTATATGAGGCCAAAAAAAACACGACATATCAAATGCGACAGAGACTTCCGCTTTTTCAAACCCGAGTGCGTGGCAAAAAAAGATCTGAATGAGATAGTTGTGACACTGGATGAGTTTGAAGCCATCCGCCTGTATGATTTTGAAGGGCTTGACCAGGAAAAGGCAGCAAAGAGAATGAAGGTCTCAAGACCCACATTTTCGAGGATTTTATCGTCAGCAAGAAAAAAGATAGCACAGGGACTGGTTAATCTGCAAGCCCTTAAGATAGAAGGCGGCTGCTGTAAATTCCTGAAGTAAAAGGAGGTCTTGCAATGTCTAGAAGCGCGGACGAGACAAAGAAACTGGTGAGAGAGAACTATTCCAGGTTCATTAAGCAGGGTTCCTCCTGCGGCTGCTCCAAAGGCTCTTGCTGCGGAGGCGGGCCTGACACAAAGGCGATAAGTATGGCGGTGGGCTATTCCGAAAATGAGATAGGAGCTGTTCCTGACGGCGCCAATCTTGGTTTTGGCTGCGGCAATCCAACCACGATCGCATCTTTAAAAGAAGGTGAGACCGTTCTTGACCTTGGCAGCGGCGCGGGGCTTGACGCTTTTCTTTCCGCCCAAAAGGTGGGGCCAAGCGGCCGAGTGATCGGGGTGGACATGACCCGTGACATGATAGAAATGGCTCGCCTCAACGCGCAAAAAGGCGATTTTAAGAATGTGGAGTTCAGGCACGGAGAAATTGAAGCTTTGCCTCTGAATGACAGTTCAGTTGATGTCGTGATATCCAACTGCGTCATAAATCTTTCTCCTGACAAGGCGAGAGTATTCAAAGAAGCTTTCAGGGTCCTAAAACCGGGAGGAAGGATAATGGTCTCGGACATAGTTCTAATAAAAGAACTGCCGGACGAGGTAAAGAACTCTCCGGAGGCTTATGCTGCCTGCGTCTCCGGAGCCGTTTTAAAAGAAGCTTATCTCTCCCTCGTCAGATCTGCCGGTTTTGACGATATCTGCATAGCAAAAGAAACTCCTTATGATGCGGGAGGATCGTCCGGGCATATACAAAGTGTTTCCGTCTCGGCAGTAAAGAAAGGAAAATAAGTAATGAAAAAGCTTTTCTGGATCGCAGCCGGATTTCTGGCTGTATATTTTATGCCGGTAGGATATCCGCGTTTCGACAACGCCGTGTTCGAAGCTCTGGCGCTGACAAAATGGTACGCGCAAGAGCATGTCCTTCTCTGCCTGGTCCCGGCTTTTTTGATAGCGGGGGCTATCTCCATTTTTATCAGCCAGGCTTCTGTAATAAAATATTTCGGAGCCAAAGCAAACAAGGTGCTTTCCTACGGGATAGCGTCAGTATCGGGAACGATACTTGCGGTGTGCTCCTGTACTGTGCTGCCCTTGTTCGCAGGCATTTATAAACGAGGGGCCGGCCTTGGCCCGGCAATAGCCTTTTTATATTCTGGGCCTGCCGTTAATGTGCTTGCAATAATACTTACTGCGCGCATCCTTGGCTGGCAGCTGGGGCTGGCCAGGGTGCTGGGAGCAATAACCTTCAGCATCATAATAGGACTTTTAATGCATTTCATCTTCAGGAACGAAGAAAAGGAAAGGCTTTCCGGCTCGGTGCTTGATCTACCTGAAGAAAAAAGCCATCGGCCGCTGCAGCAGACGGCTTTGTTCATAGCCTCTCTTGTCTTTATCCTTGTCTTTGCCAACTGGGGAAGACCTGTTGCCGTAGACAGCGGCATATGGGGAGCGGTCTTTGCGCTTAAGTGGTGGCTCACGGGCTTTTTCGCTCTGGGGCTGCTTGCGGCATTAGTTAAGTGGTTCAAGAAAGACGATATCAAGTGCTGGCTTATGGAATCCTGGGCATATGCGGCGTATATCCTCCCGCTTCTGCTGATGGGAGTGCTGATCTCCGGCTTTTTGCTGGGGAGGGTCGGATACGAGGGCATGATCCCTTCAAGATATATTGCAGCTCTTGTCGGTGGAAATTCTATTGAGGCTAACTTCTTTGCCTCAATAATTGCCGCTTTCATGTACTTTGCAACCTTGACCGAGGTTCCCATACTTCAGGGGCTGCTTAATGCCGGCATGGGAAAGGGACCGGCTCTTGCACTCCTTCTTGCGGGCCCTGCCTTAAGCCTTCCCGGGATGCTTGTGGTAAGAAGCGTTATTGGAACAAGAAAGACCGTCGTTTATGTTTCCCTGGTCGTGGTAATGGCCACGATATCAGGTGTTTTATTCGGATGGATAATGCAGTAAAAAGGAGGACCGGAATGAAGAAACTGGTTAGATACTTTGCGGTTCTGTTGGCAGCAGCGGTGTTTGGGCTTTCTATCGGTTTTGCTGCGGAAAAACCTCCAAAGCAGTCCGTTGTCCCAGCAAAAGGCATAAAGGTCGTCTATATGCAGCTTGGCTCCGAAAAATGCCCCCCCTGCAGAAGAATGGAGCCCATTCTTAACGAGATAAGGGCTGAGTACAAAGGGCAGGTCGAGGTGGTTTATCATGATGTCTGGACCAGGCAGGGAGCCCCGTACGGGGAAAGATACGGAGTGCGTGCCATACCGACACAGATATTGTTCGACTCTATGGGAAAAGAATACTACCGCCACATCGGATACCTTTCTAAGGAAGAACTTGTTAAGGTTCTTGAAGCCGGGGGAGCAAAACACCCTTGACAAATTAGCACTCGGCATGTTAGAGTGCTAATTGAAGAACGATCCAAAGGGGGTGAATACTTATGGCGCTCATCAAGTTCGATCCGTTCAAAGGAGACCTCTTTTCTCTGCAAAAGCAGGCATGGCAGCCGTTTTTTGAGGACATAGCGGAGTGGCCGGAACTGACCATGACCCAGGGCCTTAATGTTTATGAACAGGACGACAAGGTGTTCGTTAAGGCCGCAGTCCCCGGGATACCCGAAGAAAAGCTTGATATCACCTATGAAGACGGCGTGCTCCACATAACGGGCTCAGTTGAAGAAAAAGAGGAAGAAAAGAAGAAGAAAAAGGTCGTTTACAGAAAACAGATGATCTCTTCTGTAGATTATACGACCTATCTGCCGCGCCCGGTCGATGCCTCAGCGATAGAAGCCGAGGTTAAGGACGGCGTGGTTACCATAAAGGCCCCAATAGCAGAAGCGGCCAAGCCCAAAAGGATCTCCGTAAAGGCCGCAAAGAACTAGGCCCAAACCTGCAGTTTCAAAAGCCCCCTACCCGGGGGCTTTTTTTTGCCCTTCTTGACAAGCCGCTCCTATTGTCCGTATCATTAAAACATGAAGCTCAAGTTGATATCCGCTTTCCTGGCCGCGGCAGTTGTGCTTTCTATGCCCTGCCTTGCTTCTGAAGAAGTGCACCAGCCGCAGCACACAAGGGCAAAGGTGCTTTCGGTAAAAGACCTGTCAGAAAGCATGGGCCCCTCCCCTGCCATGAAAACCCTCGTGCAGGAAGTGACCGTCAAAGTGACCTCGGGCAGGTTTTCCGGAAAGCAGATGACCTTAGAGCACAGGGCCTCCGGAGGCATGATAGCCTCTGACATGATACTGCGTCCCGGGGACAGGGTCATGCTATATGTGGATGAATATCCGACCCGGGCCGAAAGCCCCGACGGCACCCCGGTTTTTAATATAGCCGATTATGAAAGGGACGCTCCCATATACTGGCTTGCTTTTTTCTTTTGCCTCCTGCTTGTTGTCCTGGGCGGCTTAAAAGGCCTAAAGTCGCTGATAGGGCTTCTGATAACCGTAGCGCTTGTCTTTCTGGTGCTTTTCCCCCTTGCCTTTATGGGGCTTAATCCTCTTCTTGTTTCGGTAGCTATCTCAGGGGCGGTCCTTGTCATCGTTTTCAGGATAATTGCCGGAAGAACAGCCAAGGGCTACAGCGCCGCAATAGGTACTTTTTTCGGAGTTTCTATTGCAGGTCTGCTCGCTTACGCGGTAGGCAGCACGGTCCATCTTTCCGGGTTAAGCAGCGAAGAATCCAAGATGCTGCTTTATTCTATGAACCTTAAGATAGATTATCAGGGGCTGCTGTTCGGCAGCATCGTCATAGGTGCCCTGGGCGCCGTCATGGATGTCGGGATGTCTATCGCTTCATCCGTTGAAGAGGTTCACAAGGTGCATCCCAATTCCAATTTTAAAGACCTCTTTAACGCAGGAATGAATGTGGGAAGGGATGTTATGGGAACTATGTCCAATACACTTATCCTGGCCTACACCGCCTCGGCAATGCCGCTTTTGATGCTTTTGATCGCAAACAATATCTCGCCTGACAAGATCATGAACCTTGAGATGATAGCAACAGAAGCGGTCCGTGCGCTTGCCGGAAGCATAGGACTTGTGCTTTGCATACCTATAACCGCCTTTGTATCAGCGCTTATGCAGACAAAGAACCGCACATAAGCCCCTTCCCCGGCTTTAAAGAGAATCCTCTTGACAGGGCGGTCGCTAAACACTATAATGTGCATATGCACACTAAAATCTTTAAGGAGGTCTGACCAAATGACGCCAAGACCAAGAAAATGGAGGTTTTGCGCTCCGCTGGGCGGGGACACTTTCTTTAAACCCAGAGGTATCCCGCTTTCGGGACTGGAGATCATAGAGCTGGGACAGGATGAACTTGAGGCAATGCGCCTGTGCGACTTTGAAGAAATGGAACAGGAAGAAGCATCCAAAAAGATGAACATCTCCAGAGGAACTGTGCAGAGGCTTCTTTATTCGGGAAGAAAAAAGATCTTGAATGCCCTGATAAACACAAAAGCGCTTAAAGTGACCGGAGGGGAGCATATTGTGCCCCCGCCGGGCTTTGGCAGAGGCAGAAGGCACGGAAGATGGGGATCTTTTTGAAAAGGAGGTGAGTGCAATGCCGGGAGGAGACAGAACAGGGCCATGGGGACAGGGACCGGGGACCGGAGGAGGCTTTGGCGGCTGCGTGCCGTTTGGCCGGGGCCGCGGTTTCTTTGGCCGCGGAGGCGGCAGAGGTTTTGGCAGGGGGCTTGGCAGAGGTTTTGGGCTGGCAAGAGGTTTTTTCGGATCATACGGTCCCTCGCAGGAACTGGAAGGTCTAAAGGCTGAAATTTCCATGCTCGACGAAGAAAAAGCCGCTTTGGAAGAACAGGTAGCGGAGCTTGAAAAGTCGGCAAAGAAAAGCGGCAAATAATGCCACAAGAAGCATTATTAGAAGTGAGGCAGATAGGCGTTATCCGCTCGCCTTTTAAGACAAAAGAGGAAGCGCCTATCCAGCCTTGCAGATCAAAACATATAGGCAAAGTCGAGGTTTTCAGCAAATATGCTGAGGGCCTTAAGGATATAGAGCAATTCTCGCATATCATCCTAGTCTACTATTTTCACACGATCGAAAGAGAACTGCTCACGGTAAAGCCCTATTTGGACGAGAAAGAACACGGGGTATACGCGACCCGTCACCCCCACAGGCCAAATCACATAGGGATCTCCGCCGTAAGGCTGCTGGGAAGAAAAGGGAACACACTTACAGTCGAAGAAATAGATGCTGTTGACGGCTCCCCACTATTGGACATCAAGCCTTATGTATCAACCTTTGACATAAAGCAGGGGGTAAAAAACGGCTGGCTCGAAGGAAAGCTATAACGAATTGCAATAAAATGAAACCTTTACAATTTGAACAGATCGACAAAGCAAGAAAAGACCTTGGGCTCGGCATAAGCGCAACAATAACCGAGATCAAAAAAGCTTATCATTCGCTTGCAAAAAAATGGCATCCTGACAGATGCAAGGATAGCGAGCATAGTCTGTGCAATGAAAAAATGAAAACGATCAACCATGCATACAAAACTCTGTTGGACTATGTAAGTGGCTACAGATATTCTTTCGGCAGGGAAGAATTACAAAAGGATTCCCCGGAAGAGCGCTGGAAAAAGCAGTTCTGGGATGATCCCGTATGGGGAAGCGGCAGCAGCTGGAAAACAGCAAAGAAGAAAAGGAGCCCTTAATTGTCGACAGAAACCGAAAGATACGAGAACTGGTATTCAAGCCCAAAGGGAGTGTTTGTCGATCTGCTGGAGAAAAAAGTCATCTCCTCGCTCTGCGCTGTAAAACAGGACGACCGGGTTTTGGAGATCGGCTGCGGGACCGGGCATTTTACCAGGTACTTTAAAGAACTGGGAACAAAAGTTACAGGACTTGACACTTCGTACGAGATGCTTAAAACTGCAAGAGATGCTTCAAAAGGCATGGAGCTGCATTTTAATTCCGGAGATGCCTATGAACTCCCTTTCCCGGACGGCTCTTTTGATCTTACAGCGATGATCACAACGCTGGAATTTATTTCTTCCCCTGCAAAGGCCCTGAAAGAAGCTTTCAGGGTAAGCAGAGGCAGGGTCTTTTTGGGAATATTGAACAGGAACAGCCTGCTGGCCCGAAAAAGAAAAAAGAGCGGAAAAGACATCTGGGAACAAGCACGGTTCTATACCTTAAAGGACATAAAACATCTGCTGGGCAACGGTCTCAAGCTCAGGTGGAGATCGGTCCTGTTCCTGCCCTTGTTGGACAGCAAGCTTTTTTTCGCTGCAAGGCTTTGGCTTGAAGAACGGCTTTCTTTTTCACGCCTGCCGTTCGGCGCTTTCATCGGCATATTGGTCGAAGAACAGAAAGGCAGGCAGCTGCAATGAAACTAGACGACATAGTCATCTCAAGGACGATAATCGACGGTTTCTACGATAAGTTGACAAAAAATCTGGATACTACCGTGTCAATCGTCGGAGGAGGTCCTTCCGGCCTGGTTGCCGCTTATTTTCTTGCAAAAGCAGGAAAAAAAGTCGCCCTTTTCGAGAGAAAACTTGCTATCGGCGGAGGCATGTGGGGCGGCGGCATGATGTTCAACAATATTGTTGTGCAAAAAGACGGGCTTGAAATACTTGACGAGATAGGGATCCGTTATGCAGAGAAGACCAAAGGCTACTTTGTTGCCGATGCTATCGAAACCTCTTCTACCCTGGCCTCAAAAGCCGTTAAAGCAGGGGCCGCTGTCTTCAACCTTATTTCGGTAGAAGATGTGATGATCTACAACAAACGCGTGACGGGACTGGTGCTTAATTGGACCCCCGTCGAAATGGCAGGACTCCATGTCGACCCTCTGACAGTGCGCTCAAAATACATAGTCGACGCTACCGGACATCCCGCAGAAGTAGCCAGGATCATCGTCAAAAAGATCGGACCAAGACTTAAGACCGAAAGCGGGAATTTGCTGGGGGAAAAAAGCATGTGGGCCGACAGCGGAGAAAAAGGAGTCCTGAAGAATACAAAGGAGATCTTTCCGGGAGTATACGCATGCGGTATGGCCTGCAATGCGGTTTTTGGCGCTCACAGGATGGGGCCGATCTTTGGAGGAATGCTGCTTTCCGGAAAAAAAATAGCGCAACTATTGATCAAAAACGACAAAACTGCAACTGCAAAACAAAGGGGAACAAGATGACGAACAGCCACGATCTGATCATAATAGGAGGCGGTCCGGCCGGGATCATAAGCGCGGTAACAGCACGGAAATATTACCCGGAAAAGACCATCGTGCTGATAAAAGACGCTCTGACTTCTGTTGTCCCCTGCGGCATCCCGTATATGTTCAATACCCTGCAGAACCCGGAAGACAACATTATGGGAAATGCCCCTCTTGAGAAAAACGACATACAAATAGTGGTTGACGAAGCTGTTTCCGTTACAAGAAAGGATAAAACCGTAGTTCTAAAGAGCGGGGCGTCTTTAAAATACGAAAAATTGATCTTCGCCACCGGCTCAGACCCTATCTTGCCTTCAATAAAGGGAATTGAGACCAAAGGCGTTTACCCTATGAGGAAGGAACTGGAATATCTGAAGGATGTCAAAAAAGCCCTTTTGAGAGCAACTAATGTACTCATAGTCGGCGGCGGTTTTATAGGAGTGGAACTCGCGGATGAATTATCCGGCATAAAGGATCTTGGCGTCTTTATAGTAGAAACCCTGCCCCGCCTTTTGATGAACTCTTTTGACAGCGAATTCGGCCGGATGGCCGAAGAAAAGCTCGTTTCAAAAGGGGTCCGCCTTATTCTGGGGAAAAAAGCAGAAAAGATCGAGGGAAAAGATCGTGTTCGATCGGTCCTGTTCTCTGACGGGACAAGCGTCCCCGCTGATATGGTGCTGCTCGGCATCGGAGCCTCTCCCAACACCCGCCTTGCAGAAGCCTCGGGGCTCGAGCTTGGCAAAGGAAAAGGCATTTGGACGGACGAGTATATGCGGACCGTCGACCCGGATGTTTTTGCCGTTGGGGACTGCGCCGGAAAAAGGGACTTTTTCACAAGAAAAGATCTTCCCGTAATGCTGGCATCCACCGCCACAGCCGAAGCCAGGGTGGCCGGGGCCAACATATACAGGCTTAAAATAGTCAGGGAAAATAAAGGCACTATAGCAATTTACTCTACATATGTTGACGGCCTGGTCCTGGGTTCTGCCGGACTTACCGAGAGTACCGCGCAAAGAGAAGGTTTTGAGATCGTTTCGGGAACAGCGGAAGTCCCCGGAAAGCATCCCGCTACTTTGCCCGGCACGGAAAAGATCAAGATCAAGCTTGTTTTTTCAAAACAATCGGGGATAATCATGGGAGGCCAGGTTTCGGGAGGGCTTTCGGCCGGAGAGATCATCAATATTATCGGCATGGCCATACAAAAACGGGTTTCTTATACGGAACTTGAGACCCTGCAAATGGCCACTCACCCGCATTTGACATCCGCACCCACTATGTATCCCTTAGTGCTGGCCGCGCAGGATGCGATAGGAAAAATATGAAAAAAAAGAAAGAGTTCAAGTATATATACGGGCCCGTTCCGTCCTGGAGGCTTGGTCGGTCGCTCGGAGTCGACCTGGTTTCCGGGATAAAGGTCTGCCCCTTTGACTGCACTTATTGCCAGCTCGGGAAAACTGCTGATCACTCAATGAAAAGGAGGCTTTTCAATACTACAAGATCCATTGTCAAGGAACTACAGGCTCTTCCCCCGCTTAAGGCGGACTATATCACCCTGTCAGGAACGGGAGAGCCGACATTAGCGCTTAATCTCGGGAAGGTGATCAAAGAGATCAAAAGCAGGTATAAATATCCTCTGGCCGTACTTACGAATTCAACCTTGCTTTCCGACGACAGAGTAAGAAAAGAACTGGCTCCCGCGGATCTTGTGATCGCCAAGATCGATGCCGTTAATGATGAAACGCTGGCCATGATAAACCGCCCGGTAGAAGGCCTTTTTTTTGAGGACATCTTTAAAGGCATTAAACTGTTCAAAAAAGAGAGCCCAAACAAACTTGCCCTGCAGATCATGTTTGTCCGCAAAAATAAGCGGTACGCTCCCCTGCTTGCCAAACTTGCAAAGAATATCGGGCCTGTAGAGGTCCAGATAAACACTCCCCTGCGGCACTGTCCGGAAAAACCGCTTCTGCCGGAAGAACTTTTTAAGATCAAACAACTCTTTGCCCCCTTAAAGGCTTACAGCGTATATGATAAGGCCAGGTACAGGACAAAACCTATCAGCACCGAAAAAACAAAAATGCGGAGGCCGTAAGATGACGCTAATAACAGTGGCCAGAGAGCTGAAAGCCCACGCGCCATTCACAGCTTTGGGGGCTTTAACGGGAGTAGCCGTAATGGTAGTTTTTTACAGACTCCCGGCAGATATTTCATACAATATTTTTTATATCCTCCACCCTTCCCATGTGTTTTTAAGCGCCCTGGTAACAGCTTCCATGTACGGCATTCATAAATACGGAAAACTAAGGCATAGCCGCGATCTTCTGTCATTTTTGCTGATCGGCTATTTTGGGTCCGTAGGAATAGCGACCATCAGCGATTCAATTATACCGTTCGCGGGAGAAGTGCTGCTTGATCTGCCTAACAGGGGGCTGCACCTGGGTTTTATAGAAAAGTGGTGGCTGGTAAATCCTCTTGCGGTCGCCGGCATAGCTTTTGCATACTTCTGGCCTTCGACAAAGATGCCCCATTTTGCGCATGTTCTGATAAGCACTTGGGCATCCCTGTTCCATGTTCTTATGGCATTGGGCGGGAAGCTAAATGTTACCGTACTCATTGTCGCCGTTTTTTTTCTGTTCCTTGCCGTCTGGATACCATGCTGCGTAAGCGATATAGTGTTCCCGCTTCTATTTTTAGGGAAGAAAAGAACGGAAAGGCTTTTTGACAAAAGCACGATAACATTTGATGAAAAAGAGGTCTTAGAGAACAGAAAAAGGCTTGAGGAAAGGAACCTGCTCCATCTTAGATATGGAATGGACAGGTCCGCCGCCTATCGGTTCATAATTGACCGCCTTGAGCCGGCAGAAGGCACTCTCCTAGAGATAGGGACCGGAAGAGGCATAACGGCCTCTCTTTTAGCAAAAGAATTCCGCAGCGTTACAACAGTTGACATCTCCGACAGCGACATCAAAACAGCTTTGCTGAATGCCGCTTACGAAAAGGTCCTCGACAGGACCTCCTACTGTATTTGCGACGCGGCAAAACTTCCCTTCAGGGACAACGAATTTGAACATTCAATATCAATAAACGGATTCCATCATTTCAAGAACCCTCTTTCGGTGATAAGTGAAATGATAAGGGTCACAAAAAAAAGAATAGTAGTGGCGGATTTTTCTGAAAGCGGCTTTAAGATAGTAAGGAAAGAACATGAGCTTGAGGGAAAAACACACGAAGAGTACGAGAGCAGCGCCGAATCTATAGGGAAAGTCTTTGAGCACTTGGGCTACAAGGCCGAAAGGGCCGAAGGCTTTCATCATTTGGTTTTCACGGTAAACAAAAAAGGGAGGTGAGAAATATGCCGAGAGGAGACGGAACAGGACCCGCCGGACAGGGACCGATGACCGGAAGGGTAATGGGAAACTGTATCCTTCCTGCCGATAAAGCCGGAGCCGCCATAGATGCCGGCACCGGTAAAAGCCGGGGGATGGGCAGATGGTTTGGCCTGGCCCGCGGGTTATGGCCTGCGGTTAGAGGTCTTGGAAGAGGCAGAGGAAGGAATAGAGGGATATAAAAATTGTCTGAACTCGCAATAACCAGGAGATATTTATGAAGATATCCGTTTCAACGGACAACGGCATGGTGTCCGAGCATTTTGGCAGATGTCCCGAATTTACTGTCGTAGAAATTGAGGGGGAAAAACTCGTAAGCACAAAGACCATCCCCAATCCCGGGCATCAGCCCGGTTTTCTTCCGGAGTTCCTCCGCGGGCTTGGTGTATCCTGCATAGTTGCCGGAGGCATGGGACAGAGAGCCCAGAGCCTGTTCGCCGAACAGGGGATTAACACCATTGTAGGAGTAAGCGGCAGCGTCAAAGAGGCAATAAAGGGATTACAGACCGGCTCTTTAAAAAGCGGAGTCTCTATGTGCAGCCCCGGGGCAGGCAAAGGTTACGGAGTAGAAAAGACTGAATGCGATCATGCTAACAAAGGAGAACAACTATGAAGGTCTGCGTTACATCAACAGGCAAGGACCTGGACTCTGAAGTTGACCCCAGGTTCGGCAGATGCGCCTACTTTATCATCGTTGACGCAGACACCCTGGATCACAAGGCTTTTCCCAACCCCAATATTCAGGCCGCCGGAGGGGCGGGCATACAATCCGCCCAGTTCGTCGCCAACCAGGGAGCAGAGGTTGTAATAACCGGCAATGTGGGACCGAACGCTTCGCAAACGCTTTCATCCTCAAACATCCGGGTGTTTACCGGGGCTTCGGGCACTGTAAGAAATGCAGTCCAGAAATACAAAGAAAAAGATCTAAAGGAAACAGCCGGACCTACCGTCAGCGAACATTCCGGCAAGGAGCGGTAAATTGAATACTTACGTTCCAAATAAACTCTTCCTGACAAAAGGCGTCGGACGGCATAAGGAAAAACTGGTCAGTTTTGAAATGGCATTGCGGGATGCAGGGATCCAGGCTGTCAATTATGTCCAGGTTTCCAGTATTTTTCCTCCCAACTGCCAATTGATATCCAGGGACAGCGGCTTAAAACTGTTAAAGCCCGGACAGATAACCTTTATCGTAATGGCAAGAAATGAGACAAATGAGCCTCATAGGCTTGTTTCTTCCGCAGTCGGGATAGCCCTTCCGGCAAACAGCGATACTTACGGCTATCTTAGCGAACACCATTCTTTCGGACAAACGGACGAAGAATGCGGCAATTACGCGGAAGACATCGCGGCTCAGATGCTGGCAACCACGCTTGGGATCCCTTTTGACGAGAACACGAACTGGGACGAAAGGCAGGAGCAGTGGAGGCTGTCGGACAAAATAGTAAAGACCACTAACATAGTCCAGAGTTCCATCGGCCAGCGAGGCCTCTGGACGACCGTGCTTTCCGCCGCCGTTCTCCTGCTTAAGGACAAAGCATGATACTAAAACAAATGCTGGGCTCAAAAATACACAGAGCCTCGGTCACGAAAAAAAACCTGCATTATAGCGGCAGCAT
>CAYUCV010000005.1:9995-28893 GCA_964443545.1 uncultured bacterium | reverse complement strand
CTTGATGATGTGCAGTTATTGGACTGCGATGTGGAAGAACCGAATGCTCACATTTTTCTGAAGCCCGTGATAAGAAACAGTATAAAAGCTTCTATCCCAGTACCTGTTGTCGACAAGACCAAATGCGATCTTTGCGGAAAATGTGCCGATGTTTGCATGTATAACGCAATAGCCGTCATGCCAAAAAGCCGGACAAACGCCGGCAGGGTTTTGGTTTTCCCGCAGCTTTGTCATGGTTGCGGAGCCTGTACCATGTTCTGTCCGCAGCAGGCCATCAGAGAGGTTGAAAGACCTATAGGAGAGATACAAACAGGTAAAAAGAGCGGAGTTGTGTTTGCTCACGGGAGGCTGGATGTAGGAGAAGCAATGTCCCCTCCCCTCATAAGACAGGTTAAAAGACTTTCGGACATCTCGACAACTGTGATCATCGATGCCCCTCCGGGAACCTCATGCCCTGTGATCGCCGCGGTTAAAGACAGCGATTTCTGCCTTTTGGTCACCGAACCTACTCCATTCGGCATGAACGACCTGATCCTGGCGGTAGAGGCGATGCGCAAGTTAAAGATACCGGTTGGAGTAATAATCAACCGGTGCGATATGGGAAATGACAAAGTTGAAACTTACTGCAAAAGCCAGAATATCCCGGTCCTGATGAAAATACCCTTCAGGAAAGAAATAGCTGAAGCATATTCCAACGGCAATCCGCTTATAGAACCGCTGCCCCAGTACAAAGAGCAATTCAAAGAGGTCTTTAACAAAATAGAGACGCTGGCAGGAAAAGACGAAAAAAAAATGAAGGCTAAAAAAGCTGTCGAATACTTTCGCGGTTTGAACGGAAAAATGCGCTTAAACTGCGCGCAGTCCGTTGCCGCAGCCTTTATGGACGATGGCTTTACCTCAAATTCTGATATAGAAGGTTTTTGGGACTGCGGCTTTGGCGAAGCTCCTGACGGATACTGCGGCAGCATTTACGCCGCGTTGTCTCTTTTAAGAAGAACCGGTAATGACGGCAGGCTGAAAGAACTTACAGAAGAATTTATTGCCTACACAGGTTCTCTAAAATGCAAAGAGATCAGGACTTTTAGAAGAGTAAGCTGCAGACAAACTGTCGCAAAAGCGGTCGAACTCTTGGAAAGGCTCAATTCATGAAACAGATAGTGGTCATAAGCGGTAAGGGAGGCACTGGCAAAACAGTAGTTTCAGGATCGCTGGCAGCTCTTGCTGAAAACAAAATAATGGTCGACTGCGATGTTGATGCAGCAAATCTGCATCTGCTGCTTGGCCCAAAGGTCAAAGAGCGCCACGAGTTCCGTAGCGGGTCAACCGCCGTCATAGACAAAAGTATGTGCAACAAATGCGGTGAGTGCGCGCGCGTATGCAGGTTCGGCGCCATAAACCGGGATATTGAGGTGGAGCCGTTCTCTTGCGAAGGCTGCGGCCTCTGCGCTCTTGTCTGTCCTAAAAAGGCCATAAAAATGGAAGAAAATCGGGCGGGAGAGTGGTTCCTTTCGGAAACGCGCTACGGGCTTTTTGTCCATGCCAAGCTGGGCATAGCCGAGGAAAATTCCGGAAAACTTGTATCTAAAATAAGAAAGGTCGCTGCAGATCTTGCAGAAAAGAATCGGCTGCAATATGTGATCATCGACGGCCCCCCGGGGATAGGCTGTCCGGTCATAGCTTCTTTGTCGGGGGTGGACTGCGCGCTGGTAGTTACAGAACCGTCCCTGTCCGGACTCCACGATGCCCAAAGGGTAATAGACACCGCTCTTCATTTTAAGGTGCCTTCCAAACTGCTGATCAATAAATTCGATCTCAACAGCGATATGTCCGCAAGAATAGAAGAATACTGCAAAGAAAAAGGGGTCCCGGTAGTAGGAAAGATCCCTTTTGACAAAACAGTGGTCGAAGCAGTAGCGGGCGGCAAGCCTGCCGTAGAATACTGCGGAAACCTCATTAAGGGAACACTGGTAAAACTTTGGGAAGAAATAAAGAAAGGGGTCAACTGATGCAGGACGCGGCAACGGCAAAACTCAACGAGCAAAACAAAAGGATAAAAGAAAAAATGACCAGGGTCAAACACGCCCTCATAGTAATGAGCGGCAAAGGAGGCGTGGGAAAGACTTCGGTTTCGGTCAACCTGTCTTATGCTCTCTCACTGAAGGGTAAGAGTGTGGGGCTGATGGATATAGATATACATGGGCCCAATATCGCAAAAATGCTTGGGATAGAAAAAGAATCCATCTTCGGTTTTGAGTTCGGCATACAGCCTGTTGAGGTATCAAAAGGCCTGAAAGCGGTCAGCCTGGCGCTGACGGGCAATTCCCCTGATCTTCCCATGATCTGGCGCGGTCCGATGAAAGCAGGGCTCATCAGACAATTCCTGGCGGATGTCAACTGGGGGGACCTGGACTATCTCGTGATAGATTCGCCCCCGGGTACAGGAGATGAGCCTTTAAGTGCCTGTCAGCTTATTCCAAACGTTTCCGGCGCAATAATCGTCACCACTCCGCAGGATGTAGCCGTGCTTGACGCAAGAAAAAGCGTTTCTTTTGCAAAAGAATTGAGGGTCCCCATCGCCGGCATTATAGAAAATATGAGCGGGTTTGTCTGTCCCCACTGCAAAACTGAACTGGACATCTTTAAGAAAGGTGGCGGAGAAAAGGCCGCGGCAGAGCTTGGCATACCCTTTCTTGGCAGGGTGCCTTTTGAAATGGAACTGGTAGAGCTTGCGGACAAAGGCACTCCATTCATGTCCTTTGGAAAAAAGAGCAGATCCGCCGAGGCTTTCACAAAAATAGTGGAAAACATCCTGCTTTTCGTCGGGGACTCTGACTAACGATAAAAACAAGCCCTGCACCCGGAAAGGTAAAGAGCCATCGCAATGGAAAAACCTGTATTAGTTGCGTCTGAAATCCCAAACGCTATTGACGCCCCAAAATCCGTGAGGCTGCAGATAGCTCTATTTGGACGGACCAATACCGGAAAGTCCAGTTTCCTTAACATGGTAGCTGGCCAGGAGACTGCCGTTACTTCTGCCATACCAGGCACCACAACCGACACAGTTGAAAAAACCATGGAGCTGCTGCCGATCGGCCCAGTTGTCTTTCTTGATACAGCAGGCATAGATGATAAAAGCCGGCTTTCCAAAAAGCGGCTTGAAAAAACAAAAAAAACCTTTGACCGCGCGGATATCGGATTAATAATAACCGAACCCTCCATTTGGGGAAAACACGAAGAACACCTGGCCCTTGAGCTCAAAAAAAGGAATACTCCTGCGATCATCGTCGTTAATAAGACCGACCGATGGTCCCCTTCTGAAAAGTTCTTAAAGATCTTAAAAACAAAGGGGACAGACATACTTCTCTGCTCAAGTACGGAATCGGGTAAAAGGAACAGGTATATCAGCAGTTTCAAAGAACTGCTAATAAAGGTCTTGCCGGAGGATTTTTTGAAGCCACGCCCTATCATAGGGGACCTGGTTCCAAAAATGTCCCTAGCCATTTTGATCGTTCCGATAGATCTTGCAGCCCCCAAGGGCAGGATAATACTTCCGCAAGTACAGGTTATCAGGGACCTTTTGGACCACACGTGTGCCGCTCTTACAGTAAAAGAGAACGGTTATAAAAAAATGCTTGCAGCATTAAAAAAGCCGCCCGCAATAGCTGTTTGCGACTCTCAGGTAGCAGACAAAATAGCAAAAGAAACGCCAAAAGCCGTTAAATGCACCACCTTTTCCATTCTTTTTTCAAGATACAAAGGAGACCTTGAAGAATCGGTCAGAGGCGCGGCAGTTCTGGACGGCTTAAAAGAGACCGACAGGATCCTGATAGCCGAAGCCTGCAGCCATCATCCGGTTGAGGATGACATCGGAAGAGTAAAACTTCCAAAGTGGCTGGCCAAACACCTCGGATTTAAGCCCAGGATAGATACCGTCAGCGGAAGGGATTACCCGGATGATCTTTCAAAATACCGACTTGTCATACATTGCGGAGCCTGCATGATAACAAGAAAAGAAATGCTCTTAAGAATAGAAAAGTGCAAAAATGCGGGTGTTGCTGTCACCAATTACGGTGTCTGCATATGCCATATGTTCGGCATCCTAGACAGGATGCTGGGACCTTTTTTGATCCGCTAGCTAACCAAAGAAAGGAAGGAACAAATGAAATATATTGACGAAAAAAGGATATTTGACCTGATAGAAAAGACGGGCACTGCGTCCGAAAAAGAAGCGGAGGATATACTAAAAAAATCCCTTTCTCTGACAAGACTTTCTCTTGAAGACACTTCAAAATTGTTGTCGGTATCAGATCCCCGGCTGCTCAAAAGGCTGTTTGAAACCGCAAAGGAAGTTAAACAAAGGATCTATGGTAAAAGGATAGTGCTGTTTGCCCCGCTCTACATAAGCAACTACTGCGTTAACAACTGCCTGTACTGCGCTTTTAGATCTGACAACAAGTCTATTAAAAGGGTCCATTTATCATCTGATGAGATCAAAGAACAGACAAGGATACTCCTTAAGAACGGGCAGAAAAGGATCCTGGTGGTGGCAGGAGAAGCCCCTCCTCCAAGGAAAAAAAATGAAGACTATTATGTTGAAGCGATCGAGGCTGTTTATTCGGCCCGTTTTAAAGACCACAAAATAAAAAGAGTAAACATTAACTGCGCGCCTTTGCCTGTCGAAGGGTTCAGAAAATTAAAAGCCGCAGGCATAGGAACTTTCCAGCTGTTCCAAGAAACATATCACCAATCCACTTATAAAATGGTCCATCCTAGAGGCCCAAAAAGCGACCCGGACAACCGCCTGGATGCAATTGACAGGGCTTTTAAAGCCGGGATAGACGACATTGGGATCGGGCTGTTATACGGGCTTTACGACTATAGATATGAAACGCTGGCAATGCTCTCGCATGTAGAACACATGGAAAAATCTTATAGGGTCGGGCCTCACACAATCTCCGTTCCAAGAATAGAACCTGCCGAAGGCGTTGATTTTCGTTCCGTTTACGAGGTTAGCGACCTTGATTTCAAAAAAGTCGTTTCCGTAATACGCCTTTCAGTCCCCTACACAGGCATGATACTTTCCACCAGGGAAACTCCCCGCCTTAGGGACGAATTGCTTGAACTGGGTATTTCCCAAATGAGCGCCGCTTCAAGGACCTCTCCCGGAGGTTACGAGGAGTCATCCTTTGAAAGCGGGGCGCAGTTTGTTCTTGGCGACAACAGGAGCCTTGACCAGGTGATCGGTGCCCTGATCGGCCATGAGTTCATCCCCAGCTTCTGCGCGGCCTGCTACAGGTCTTCAAGGACAGGGGAAGTTTTTATGAGCCTGGCAAAACCGGGAACGATAAAAGGTAAATGCACCATGAACGCTTTGATCACATTAAAGGAATATCTAGACGATTTTGCCTCGGAAAGCGTAAAGCATAAAGGATACAAGTTGATCAAAGAGGCGGAAAGAGCACTCCCGGACCAAGAAAAAAGCGCGTTGGCAAAGTTTTTTGAACAGATAGATAATGGTCTAAGGGACCGTTATGTATGACTCGGCAGAAAAGATAGAAGAACTGCTTCGCACGGAAAAGACGGCACTTTTTGACGCTGCGAACAAGGTCCGGATAAAACACAAGGGCCGCAGGATACTGTTCCGCGGCATTGTAGAGTTTTCCAACATCTGCAACAACTGCTGCGCCTACTGCGGAATATCCCGCCTCAACAAGGAACTTGAACGTTATTTCATGAAGGATAAAGAGATATTATCCTCAGTTAAAAGGATAGCATTAAGCGGTATTGGCACCGTAGTTCTTCAATCCGGAGAAACCGACAGTTTGGACGATGATTGGCTGGCCTGGATAATAAGAAAGATAAAAAAAACACATGACAATATGGCGGTAACCCTTTCTGTCGGAGAAAAAAGCCGCTCCAGTTGTAAAAAGTGGAAGGATTCGGGAGCCGACAGGTATCTCCTCAAGATAGAAACCTCTAATCCGGAGCTTTATCACGCGCTCCATCCCGGAATGAGCCTTGAAAACAGAAAAAGATGCTTATCTGATCTTAAGGAGCTCGGATATGAGACAGGCAGCGGCACAATGGTAGGACTTCCGCAGCAGACCCTGCTCGACATTGCCCGAGACATCCTGTTCTTTTACAGGTCAGGGTTTGAAATGATAGGCACAGGGCCCTTTATCCCCCATAAAAAGACGCCCTTAAAGAACGAACCTGCCGGGGATATAGACCTCGTGCTCAAGACCCTGTCAGCAACAAGGATAGTGATGAAGGATATTAATATCCCGGCAACAACGGCCGTGGGCAGCCTTTCGGCAAAAGACCACCGCTTTGAGGCCCTTGAATGCGGCGCCAATGTTATAATGCCCAATTTCACGCCTTTGCCATACAGTGATCTTTATGAGATATATCCCAACAAAAGAGGTTAGTTCAGTAGTAAAATATACGGGAGGAGTCAACAAATGAAAATAGGAATAGTCATCTCGGTCAATGACAGCGAAACCTGTTGGAACGCGTTCAGGTACGCGAATTTCTGCCTGGGACAGAAAGACCAGGTAAAAGTATTTTTGATGGGAAAAGGCGTGGAGTATGAAAGCATAAGCACTTCGAGTTTTAACACCAAAGAACAGGCGGATGCCTTTGTCAAGGACGGAGGCGTTATGCTTGCCTGCGGCACCTGCATACAGTCAAGGGGGAAAGAAGGCTCACAAATGTGTCCGCTGAGTACAATGAAAGATATGTACGAATTGGTGAAAGAAAGCGATAAAGTAGTGACTTTTTGAAAAGATGTCGCATCGCTGCCGGGATCGCGGCGCTTATATTGCTGCTCCCGTTGGCATCCGCTTCAAAGGAGGGCCAAAGGACAATAATGGGAACATTAAAACGCAAGGTCGCTATAACAGTTGTTTTTGACAATAAGGCTTTAGTAAAAGGTTATGGAAAGGGCTACGGCTTTGCCTGCGTTATAGACAACGGCAAAAACATGGTACTTTTTGACACCGGCTGCTGCGGCAAAACCCTGTTGGCCAATATGAAAAAGGCAGGGATAAGCCCAAAGGACATAGACAGCATCGTCCTGTCCCACTCCCACTGGGACCATACGGGGGGACTGTTCGATCTTTTAAAGGAGAATAGCGCAGTATCCGTCCATGTCCTGCCCTCTTTTTCAAAAAGGTTCAAAGGGGAAATAAAGAACAACGGAGCAAATGTGAAAGAGAGTTCTGCTTCCAGAGAGATATTTAAAGGCATTTCGACCACCGGGGAGTTGGGAACAAAGATCAAGGAACAGTCCCTGATCGTGGATACTGCGGGAGGTTATGCGCTTATTACAGGGTGCGCCCATCCCGGGCTGAGCACGATACTTAGAAAGGCCGGCAGTTTACGTAAAGGCATGCCAAGCCTTTTGCTCGGAGGTTTTCATCTGTATGACAAAAAGGATAAAGAGCTTAAAAAGCTTGCCGCAGAACTAAAGAAAATGCTCCCCGGACAGATCGCGCCCTGCCACTGCACAGGGGAAAAAGCGGCAAAAGCGCTTAAGGCGGAATTTGGCAAGGACTTTATACGCATCGGCGCGGGAAGCATTATTAAACTATAACTTGGATAGCTCTATCAGCCTGCCTTCTATTCTATGATCTGAAAAGCCGAACTTTTCTGCTATGCAAGCCACAGTTGCCTGCTGATAAAAGAAGACATGCGTTGGATCGTTCTTGTAATACCAGGAAGCGAACTCTTTTTCGCTGTCCCAAGGATCTGTCATGCAGAACAATTTTCCTTTGGGCTTAAGCAGGGACAACAGGAGCTTAAATTCTTTTGCCGGGTCATGAAAGTGCTCTATCACTTCGCAGCAAGCTATATAGTCATACTTTTTTGAAAGTATTTCTCTGTTGTCCTTGAATAAAGGGTCATAAAGCGCCACCGAATATCCGTCCTGCTGCAGCAGATACTTGATAACGGACTGCCTCCCGCAGCCAAAGTCAAGCCCGTCCGCTCCCGGCAGAAAAGACTTCTTGACCGCTTTTACTATGGGACTGACGAAGTTCTGATAATCCTTGTCTTCGATGCGGTTTTGATGTTTAAGATAGCGCTTTTTTTCCTCATCTAAGGAAAGCAGGTGCTCCCTTCCCAAAAAGATGCCTTTGCACAGGGGACAGGCATAGTACCGGCCGTTCTTTCCTTCAAAAAAGGAGCGCGCCCGGCCTTGGCAGAGCGGACAATTCATGGCTGATCATAATTATAGAACAGATCGGTCGGGTAAAGCGCCTGCGATGATATAATAAGCGCATGGACACTATGTTATTTGGGAACCTTACGCCACAGCTGGCAACCTTTTTGACCGCTATGACCCCGGTGGGAGAGCTTAGGGCCTCTATACCACTTGCTCTTACAGTACACGGAATGGGGGCCTTAGAGAGCTATATCTGGAGCGTGGCGGGCAACATGCTGCCGGTCATCTTTCTGTTGGCTGCTCTCGAAAAGGTTTCTTCCTTCTTAATCGAAAAGAGCCCCCGCGCAAGGTCGTTCTTTAATTGGCTTTTTGAAAGGACCCGGAAAAAATTCACCGGGCACTACGAAACCTGGGGAGAGCTGGCCCTTATAATGTTCATTGCTGTGCCGCTTCCCGTAACCGGCGCATGGACAGGGTCGGTTGCCGCATACCTGTTCGGGATACCGGCAAAAAGGGCCCTATTCCTGATCCTGGCAGGCGTCATGATATCCGGGGTAATAGTTACCCTTCTTACGACGGGTGCGTCCGGATTATTTTAGAGGAGCCGTGCGTCTAGCAGCAAAAACTGCCCTTGCTTTTTTCTCCGTCTCAACAACGACATAGATGCCCGCACCAAAAAGCACAATAGCAAGCCAGGACATAAGTCCCAGAGGTTCTGTCCCGAACAGCCTGTTCATGGTGGGAGAATAGGTAAAGAACATCTGCACCGCGATCATAAGGGCAACTCCTATCAGAACGATCTTGTTGGATAATATCCCTATCCTAAAAAGGGATTTTTCAAAAGACCTGCAGTTGAACAAATAGAACATCTCGCCAAAAACGAGGACATTGGCCGCTATCGTCTGCGCCGCCGCCACTCCGGTACCCAGGATAAGCTGGTGCTTGAACAGGACCAGTATCCCTACTATAAAAAGAAAACTGACATAGATGGTCCTTAAGGTCAGTATTCCGTCAAAAATAGGCAGGTCGGGATCATTGGGCTTTTTCAGCATAATATTGTCTTCTTTTGGCTCAAAGGCAAGCGTCATGCCGAGAAAAACGGCCGTCATCATGTTTATCCACAGTATCTGCAAAGGAGAGATGGGAAGCGCAAAATTGAAGATGATGGCCACCATCAGCACCAGGCCTTCGGTGGCATTAGTGGGAATGGTCCAGACAATGAACTTGCGCAGGTTGTCGAACACTCCCCTGCCTTCTTCAACAGCGGCTTTTATGGAGGCAAAATTATCATCGGTCAAGACCACATCGGCGGCTTCTTTGGCAACTTCGGTGCCGTCCAGCCCCATGGCAACCCCTATATTGGACTGCTTTAGGGCCGGAGCATCGTTAACTCCGTCGCCCGTCATGGCAACTATCTGTTTCTGGTCCTGGAGAGCTTTGACTATTTTTAGTTTCTGCTCCGGAGTGACCCTGGCAAAGACCGAGGTGCCCATGGTCTTTTTTCGGTAATCCTCTTCCGTCCATTTTTCCATCTCCGCTCCGGTCACCGCTATGAGTTCCTTTTTGGGGTCATCTTCAGGAAAAGCCTTTATGCCGAGTTGAATAGCGATAGCCCTGGCTGTTGTGGCATGGTCTCCGGTGATCATTTTGACCATTATCCCGGCGTTGTGGCAGACAGAAACGGCGTCAATGGCTTCCTGCCTTGGGGGGTCCATCATCGCCTGGAACCCGAGGAACACCGCTTCGCCTTCAATATCCTCATAGCCAATGACCGAAGTGCCCGGTTTCATTTCTTTTTTTGCAAAAGCAATAACGCGCAGCCCCGCCGATGCAAATTCCTCCGTGGCACTGTTGATGGCCTCGGCATCTGATATGCGCTCAATATTGCCGGAAACGTCCAAAAAGAACGAGCATCTCTTTAGAACTGCCTCGTTGGAGCCTTTTATGTATACAACGGGCGCCGCCTCTGTACCGTGTAGGGTCGCCATTATCTGTTTGTCGGATTCAAAGGGAATGGCATCCATCCTTCTTAACTGTTTTTCCATATCCGAGCGGTTAAGTCCGGCTTTTTCCGCGCTGACCAGAAGTGCGGCCTCGGTAGGATCACCCTCTACAGAAAAAACCCCGTCACTGTGAACTATCCTGGAGTCGTTGCATAACAATCCCGCAAGCAGAGTCTCTTTTAGCGCCGAATTCTGTGAAAGGTCCGCTTCTTTTCCGCCTTCCTGCTCGGTCAGTCTACCCGCAGTGATATAGCCCTGCCCGGAGAGCCCGTAGGACCTGCCGGAGGCAAAGAGCTTTTGAACTGTCATCTTATTTTCTGTAAGTGTCCCCGTCTTGTCGGAGCATATTATCGTGGTGCTTCCAAGGGTCTCTACCGCGGGGAGTTTTCTGATTATGGCCTTGCGCTTGGCCATCCTGGCCACGCCTATCGAAAGAATTATGGTTATCGCCGCAGGAAGGCCTTCCGGGATAGCCCCTACCGCTATGGCAACTGCCGCCATAAAAGAGTCAACGGCGGGATTTCCGTAGACAAAAGTCCCAATCACAAAGGTCGCGGCGGAAAAGAACATGATAATGTAAAGCAGTTGTTTGCTGAAATCGGCAAGCTTTTTTGTGAGCGGCGTCTGCATGTCTTCGGCATTTTCCACAAGCTGGGAGATCTTTCCTATCTCCGTTTTGTCGCCTGTAGATACCACAACGGCCTTTGCCGCACCGTTGGTGATAAGGGTAGAGGCAAAGAGCATGTTTGTCCTGTCGGCCAGCGGTGTTGCTTCGCTCAGCGGCTCTGCATTCTTTTCAACTGGAAGGGATTCTCCCGTTAGAGCGGATTCGTTTGCCTTGAGCCCCTTGGAGTATAGAAGCCTCATGTCCGCGCTGACCTTGTCGCCCGAGGCAAGCATCACTATATCTCCGGGAACCAGCTCTCTTGAAGCGGTCTTTTTTGAAGAGCCGTCCCGCACCACCGTGGAATAGGTCTTCATGGACTTGGCCAGCGCCGAAAGCGCGTCCACGGCCTTGGTCTCCTGTATATAGCCGACTATGGAATTGACCAGGACCACACCGAAAATGACCGAAGAATCAATGAATTCCTTTAAGAACAGCGTCGTAAAGCCCGCCGCCAGCAAAGCATAGATAAGGGGTTGATTGAATTGCTGAAGAAAGCGCACCAGCGGACTTATGACGCGTTTTTTTATAAGCTCATTAGGCCCGAACTTCTCTTTTCTTAGATAGGCCTCTTTTTCGGAAAGGCCTGTCTCATCATCAACCTCCAGTTTTTCGAGCGCTCTGTCCAGCCCCATCGCGTGCCAGGCCTGAGTAAATATTTCCATTGTTCCCCCTTTAAAAAGTCCTATCTAATTAATTTTACCATGACAGCGGCCGGTGTTATAATATGGACAGCATGCTTCAAGGAACAACATCAAAACTTCTGCTGCTTTTTGCCGGAGGCGGCGCAGGAACAGTTTTTAGATATCTCGTTTCTTCATATTCCGGCAGGCTTGTCCAATCGGGGTTCCCGGTCGGCACAGCAGTGGTCAACCTAAGCGGCTCTTTCTTAATAGGACTACTGTGGGCAATGACGGATGTCATGAACATTTCCCCTAACCTGAGAGCCCTTGTTTTTATAGGTTTTATAGGAGGCTACACTACCTTTTCAACCTTTATGATAGAGAACCTTAATCTGATACGGAGCAGCGAAGTTAAAGGAATGGTTATGAACCTGCTTTTGAACAATCTTCTCGGGCTTGTGCTTGTTATAGCGGGTTTTATGTTCGGCAAATATTTCATTAATCTAATGAGGGGGTAATAAAGATGAAACTGCCGCAGGACTGCATATTGCTGAGGATCTTTTTTGGGGAAAGCGACACATATTCCGGAAAGCCGCTTCACGAACAGATAGTCTTTAAGGCCAGGGAACTTCAGCTGGCCGGGGCAACTGTAACGAGAGGGATCATGGGCTTTGGCGCGGACAGCAGGATCCACTCGATGAAACTGCTGGACCTGTCGCAGGACCTGCCGGTGATAGTTGAGATAGTGGATGTACAGGAAAAGATAGACCTTCTTCTCCCATTCCTTGATGAGGCCATAAAAGAGGGGCTTGTTACCATGGAAAAAGTAAAGGTACTTAAGTATATCCACAGTCAGCCGCATCATTAGGAATTTTCAGCAGCCTAACCTGAACATTCAAGTATTTGGGAAGACCGCCTCCTTAAGGATTTCGCGCTACCCTGAGGGCCGGATTTTTGTTAGAATTACATAAACATGATCTACCAGGAAGACTGCCGGATAGTTGAGAACATAAAGATAGCCCCCGACCATTTCAAGATCACTTTTACCTGCAAAAATATCTCATCGGGATCAAAACCCGGACAATTCGTCCAGATAAGAGTGTCGGATTCTGTTTCTCCGCTTTTGAGGCGCCCGTTCTCGCTCCACAGCATAAAAAAAGATGGCTTTGAGGTCATTTATCATGTGGTGGGGAAAGGAACAGAGCTATTATCTAAGATCGATGTAAGGGCACGCGGCCGCGTGCCCTTACTCAATGTGATCGGACCACTCGGCAACGGGTTCGCGATCGTTAAGAGTAAAATAGCTGTGCTAATAGGCGGAGGCTGCGGAGCCGCGCCGCTTTACTGTCTTGAAGAGGAATTGAAAAAACTTGGTATCGAAAGCCATTTTTTTATGGGGGCTTCCACAGACAGCCTTTTGCTTTGCCAAAGCGAGCTGGCAAAACTAAAGACCAAACTCTATCTTTCTACCGATGACGGCTCCTGCGGAGAAAAATGCAATGTCTCGGCACTATATTCCTCATATCTGTCATCTTTTGATAAGAAGAAAACTGTGATCTATGCCTGCGGTCCTAAACCTATGATCAAAGCGGTTTCAGAAATTGCCGTTAAAGAAGGGATTCCCTGCCAGGTTTCCCTGGAAGAACATATGGCCTGCGGGATCGGGGCCTGCCTTGGCTGTACCGTAAAGACCGTAAGCGGCAACAAAAGGGTGTGCAAGGACGGGCCGGTGTTCAACGCAAAGGACCTTATATGGGAATAGACCTGGCAGGATTAAAGCTCAAGAATCCCGTAATGGTAGCATCGGGAACTTTCGGGTTCGGGATAGAATTTGCCGACCTTGTAGACCTAAACAAACTCGGGGCCATTGTAACAAAGACAGTTACGCTCAATAAAAGAGAAGGGAATCCCCAGCCGAGGCTGATAGAAATAGAGAACGGCCTTGTGAATTCTATCGGGCTTCAAAACGAAGGGGTTGAATACTTCATCAAAAACTACCTGCCGTTCTTGAGAAAGCTTGACACAGCTGTGATAGTCAATATCGCAGGCGAGACAGTGGAAGAATATGCCCGGGTGACGGGTATTCTTGCCAAAGAAAAAGGAATTGATGCGATAGAGGTGAACATATCCTGCCCCAATGTGCAAAAAGGCTGCATGGTATTTGGAAAAGACCCTAATCTAACAAAAGATGTGATATCTGCGGTCGTACATGCGCGTCGCGACGCGCATCTGCCTATCATTGCAAAACTATCACCAAATGTTGATGACATAACCATGATCGCCCGGGCAGCTCTTGAGGCAGGAGGGGACATTTTCTCTATGATAAATACGGTCCAAACCACGGTAGAGGTCCCGGGGACAAAGAAAACGCTGACGGCCGGACTGTCCGGGCCTGCCATAAAAGAGACCGCGCTTAAGTTGATAACACAGGTCAGAAAAGAAGTTAAAGCCCCTATCATAGGCATGGGGGGCATCATGAATGCTTTGGACGCAAGGGAGTTCTTTAAAGCGGGTGCCAATGCCATAGCAGTTGGGACAGCCAGTTTTGTCGACCCGCGGACCGCACTTAAGATAATTGAGGAACTCCGGGATCCGGAATGAGGGCTGAAAACGACAAATTATGGTAGTATATCAATATGTTTAACCCTTTCAGAAAAAAGAAGATAGGGCTTGCCCTGTCCGGAGGCGGCGCAAGAGGGATAGCCCACATCGGGGTCCTTAAGGTACTGCACGATCACAGAATACCCGTACATTATATAGCAGGCACCAGCGCTGGGGCCCTTATAGGCTCCCTTTACGCCGGCGGGGTCAATATAACGACATTGCTGGAGATAGCTACCAAGATCAAATGGAAGCATTTTTTCAGGATAGTCCTTTCTAAATCCGGCCTGGTCTCCAGCGAGGAGATAGAATCCTTTGTGGTAAGCCAGATAGGGAAAAAGACCTTTGCGGACCTCGAGATCCCGTTTGCCGCCGTGACAACAGACCTTAAGACCGGAAAGCAGCTAATTTTGAACAAGGGCCCTGTAGAAAAAGCGGTGAGGGCCAGCTGCACCTTCCCCTGGATGTATATACCCGTCAAGCACGAGGAGGACCTTCTGGTTGACGGCTGCCTAAAGAACAATCTCCCCTGCGATGTGGTCAAGAAGATGGGCGCCGATATTGTGATCGGAGTAAATGTGATACCTGACATAAATTACGGGGACAACATTAACAATGTACTGGAGATCTTTGACAGGGCGCTTGACCTTTTTATCCTGGGGCAAAAGCAGGCCTGCGATGTATTGATAAGGCCTGTAAAAGAAAAGATAACCTCTCTTGAGCTGGACAAATCCGAAAAACTGCTCCGCCTTGGAGAAGAAGCCGCCCTGGCCATGCTGCCCGAACTTAAAAAAGCCGCCCTGTAGCCTAGTTGAACCTCTCTTTGACGGCCTTCTGTATCTGTTTTGCTTTTTCTATGATGTAAGGGTCCACATTCTCTTCGCTTAAGACATCCTCGAACAGGACCTTGGCCCTTTCCTTTTTGGAAAGTTCCGCCAAAACCAGCTTGGCCCTGGCTATCAGGTCTTTGTGGGACAGGGAAGAGGAGATCACGGATTCGCAAAGATCTTCCGCTTTTATAAGGTCGGAAGAGCTGCCGCGCCGGAGCAACAGTTCGGCTTTTATCAGTCTGGCCTTGAGGTTAAAATAATCGGAAGGCCTCTGCATAAGCAGTTTTATCGCTTCGTCGCAAAGCTTGATCCCCTTGCTCAGGACATCGGTGCCAAAATACAATATGAGCTCAGCCTTGCCCACCATGGACCTTGCTCGAAAATATGAACTCGCGTTCCTTTTCCCTATTATCTTGGAGAACAGTTTTGAAGCCTGGCTTATTGCCGCTTTGCCGCCTTTTTTGACCAGAAGTTCCGCCTCAACCGCTATTGCCTTGCTCACAAAAAAATCGGAAAGGTTCTGGCGGAGCAGTTTTGCACCGTCCTTGCATAGTTTTATCGCGGCATCAAGTCCGATCTTGTCTATCCCCATCAGCGCCAGCTCGGCCCTGCCTATCTCGGCCCTTGCCTTAAGGACCTTGTTCTTGGTGCGTTTGATTATGAGATTGTAATAGCCCAGCGCTTCCCTGTAATCCTGCGATGTTGCCTTTGACAAAAGAAGGTCGGCTATCGCGAACCTGATGTCATCAAGGTTGGCCTTCCATTTATCAACGGCCTCCATCAGCTTGTATCTTCCTATCGCCTTGCTCACTTTGACCTTTTCGGACGGCGACGGATAAGAAGATTCCTCCTCCACCACCCTTTTCATAAGCGGAGACATTATTCCCATCATATTATTGCTCCATTCCCACTCTTATTGTATTGCAGACCTCTATAACATGGGGCAGCCCGGATATCAGCTCCATCGACTGCCTGAAGTCCTTTTCGAAAACCGTGTGTATTATTATCACAACGGTCGCCACGCTGCCGACGGTCTCTTTTTGCAGCGCCGCCTGTATGCTGACCTTTTTCTCGGCAAAGATACCCGAGACCGCTGCCAAGACCCCCGGCATGTCCTTTGCCTTTAATCTAATGTAGTATCTTGAAGAGGCTTCGTCAAGGCTTTTTATGCGCGTTTTTTTGAGCGCCGGGTAATATGCCCTTGAGCCGCTGTCGCAAATTTCGATCATATCCGAGATCATAGCGGATGCCGTGGGCCTTGCCCCCGCCCCTTCTCCGTAAAACATGGATGCACCCATGGCATTGCCTTTAACATATATTGCGTTGAACTGGTCGCTGACCGAAGCCAGCGGATGATCAGCAGGGACCAGGGCCGGATTCACCCTGACCTCTATCGCATCGCCGGTCTTTTTTGCAATGGCAAGCAGTTTTATTACATAGCCTATCTCGGAAGCATATTTAATATCTTCCAGCGAGATCTTTGAGATGCCTTCGAACTTAACTTCCCGCCAGTTCACCTCAACGCCAAAGGCCAGACTTGCCAGAATGGCAGCCTTGTAGGATGCGTCATATCCCTCAATATCGTTCTTGGGATCGGACTCTGCAAATCCTTTCTTCTGCGCTTCTTTTAACACATCGTCAAACTCGCGTTTTTCGCTCGTCATCTTGGAAAGGATGTAGTTGGTGGTACCGTTCACAATACCGTAGACATCGGTTATCTCATTTGCGGCAAGCGATCTTCTCAGCGCCGCCAGTATCGGAACAGCCCCTCCCACAGAAGCTTCATAAAGCACCTTGACACCCTTTTTTTGGGCTGCTTCGGTGATCTGCCTGAGGTGTTTTGCGATAACTTCTTTATTTGAGGTCACCACATGCTTTCCGGCTTCTATGGCGGACAGTATGTACTTGAGCGCCGGATCTGTTCCGCCTATGGCTTCGGCAATTATGCCTATTGAGGGGTCGCTAATAACATCCTGGGCATTAGCAGTGAGAAGTTTTTTGTCGACCTTGATGCTGCGCTGCCGCTCAAGGTCCGGGTCGGCTATTTTGCCTATCTCAATACGGCAGCCCGCCCTGTCGCTGATAATATCTGCGTTATCTGACAGGACCTGGGCAACGCCGCAGCCGACGGTGCCAAATCCAAGCAAACCTATTTTGACAACTTTACCCATTTTTTAGTCGAACAAACTGCTTATAGACAGATTATCGTAGGCGCGCTTGATGGTCTCGCCAAAAAGCGGCGCGATAGAAAGTGTTTTTAACGCTGGGAACTGCTTTTCTTTTGGCACGGGGATAGAATCGCTTACGACCACCTCTTTAAGCCCGGCTTTGCTAAGTCTTTCCACAGCGGGGCCCGAAAGCAAAGGATGCGTTGCCATCATATAGACATCTTTTTCCGCTCCCATAGCAATAAGGGCCTTAACTCCCATGGTCGCGGTCCCGGCAGTATCTATCATGTCATCAACTATTACAGCCGTTTTGCCTTTTACGTCTCCTACCACATGGACAACCTCGGCTTTGTTGTGCTCGGGACGCTGCTTGTGTATTATTGCAAGCGGAGCCCCTATCCTGTCCGCCAGTTTTTTTGAGGTCTTGGCCCTGCCTGTATCGGGTGCAACAATGACAGGGTCCTTGAGGTTCTTATTCTTGATATAGTTGGCAAAAAGCGGCAGGGATGTCAGGTTGTCCACCGGAATGTTAAAGAACCCCTGTATCTGGTCCGAGTGCAGGTCCAGAGTGATAACCCTGTCAACTCCCGCTGTCGTAAGCAGGTCTGCCATCAGTTTGGCAGAGATCGGCTCTCGGGACGCCGCTTTTCTGTCCTGCCTCGCATACGGAAGGTGCGGCACCACTGCAGTTATGCTCCTGGCAGAGGCCCTCTTAAAGGCGTCTATCAGGACAAAAAGCTCCATCATATCCTCGTTAACCTGCTGTGTAGCGGTCTGAACGATAAAGACAGACCGGCCCCTTACATTGTCCTTGATCCTGCAGTATATTTCGCCGCAGGCGAACTTGGAAATAAGCAGCTCTCCGAGGTGGATCCCAAGGTAGTCCGCAATGTCGCCGGCCAGCTGCGGTGTCGAGGTCCCGGAAAAGAGCATCATCATATCGTTCTTGGCGCTTGTCATTATTTCCTCCTTGGCGGTCTCATTATATCAGTTATCAAGTGATCCGTTCAACACCCACGAGGCGGCCCGCTCTATCCTGACCATCACAAGCTCCCCTATCTTGGGAGCGCCTCCGGTAAAGCGCACTATCTTGTTCGTATCGGTCCTTCCAAAGCCTTTTTCTTCAACAAGAACTTCGAGCGTTTTGCCTTCCAGCGTCTTATTCCTTTTTAGGGCTGTTCTTTCCACTGTTTCTATAAGCCTTGAAAGCCTTCTGCCTTTTTCCTGCGCAGGGACCTGCCCGTCCATCTTTTGGGCCGCGGTTCCCGGACGCGGGTCATAGGCGGCCGTTATGACGGAGTCCAGCTCAAGTTCTTCTATGAGGTCAAGAGTGTTTTGGAATTGCTCTTCAGTCTCTTCCGGAAATCCCGCAATAACATCCGAGGTCACGCTCGCTTCCGGGATGATATTTCGTATAGCCCCGATAAGGCGCCTGTAATCTTCCCGTGTGTATCCTCTGTTCATTCTTTTGAGAACCTCGTCATCTCCGCTTTGAAGAGGAAGATGAAAAGATTTACAGAGCTTTTTATTCTGTGCCACGGCCTCTATTATTTCCGGGTTCATGTCCTTTGGATGGGAGGTCATGAACCTTACCCTTAATAGGCCTTTTACCTGTGCTGCTTTCTTTAACAGATCGGCAAACCCATATCTATAAGAGTTGACGTTCTGCCCCAGGAGCACGATCTCTTTGAACTTATTCTTATCAAGATCCTCTATCTCCCTTATCACGTCCTCAACCGGTCTGCTTTTTTCTCTTCCTCGGACATAGGGAACGATGCAGAACGAACAAAAATTGTCGCATCCCTCCATCACCTTTATCCAGGCGCGGACAGATGGCTTGCGTTT
>CAYUCV010000005.1:0-9895 GCA_964443545.1 uncultured bacterium | reverse complement strand
AATTGTCGCATCCCTCCATCACCTTTATCCAGGCGCGGACAGATGGCTTGCGTTTTATAATAGATGTGTGCGTAGGTGCGGGTCGCGACCCGCACCTACCCGATATGACCGCACCCAATTCTGTCTCCTCCCCGGGCCCCAGAACAAAATCCACAAAACGGTATTGTTTTAGGAGGTCATCCCCCAGGCGCTGCGCCATGCAGCCCACTATCCCGATCAAAATGCCGGGTTTTTTGGACTTAAGATGCGTTAACAACTGTATAAAGCCTGCGGCTTTTCTTTCGGCGGTATCCCTGACGGAGCAGGTGTTGACAAGGATGACATCCGCCTGGCGGTAATCAGAAGTCGGGGAAAACCCAAGCCCCTCCAGCGCTCCCGCCAGTTTTTCCGAGTCGTTCTCGTTCATCTGGCAGCCGTAAGTCTTTATAAAATAGCGCTTCACACACTAATTCTAACGCACTTTCTCTATTGCGTCGTGATAAAATGGGTTTTGTCATGAAAACTGCTTTTCTGGCGGCATTATTCCTGGCTGCGGCTCTGTTTTCCGGCTGTTCAAGTATAGATCCTTCAGCCGGAAAGCTGGAGATATCCGCCCCCTATCACGCCCTAACCGCTGCACAACTGAGCTCGATCGCAGCAACCGGGCTCGAAGGCACCAACGAGGCAGAAACAGCGGGCAATATACTTGCCTGGCAGGGACAAAAGATGAAATATGCCACCCCTGACATTAAAGCGGATGTGTCCTATCCGATGAGGTGGAACTTTATAATGCCGGGCATATATCCGGTTTCAGAAATGATCCTGGAGCGCACGCTGGAAGAGGCAGGAACACAGAAGATCTACGGGGTCTGCTGGGATTTTGCTGCGGTCTTTGCCTCTGTTGCAGAAAGCTACGGCCTTACCGTAAGAATAGCCGCCTGGAAAGAGTACCTGTCGGGGACCCCGGGCGGGGACAGGGGCCTTTCTCCATCAGAATATAATACCCTTAGCATAAAACTCACCGCTAGAAATCTTAACTTCTCTTACGACACCATTTTCCCAAAAATTAGAGAGACCTATAAGCACTTTCGAGCTGAGGTCTATCTTAACGGGGCCTGGGTCGCTTTTGACGGGACTTATCCTACCGGCTCTTATGCAGATGATTCAAATTATGAGGCCTTTCAATGGGATGAGGCCTATGACAGCAGCCTCGCGTATAAAAAGTAAGGAAGCAAGATCTCGTTTGGAGGATGTTTTTTGAAACTTGCAAGGATATTTCTGTTCTTTTCGCTTATCGGGCCGGGGCTTTTAACGGCCATAGGCGACAATGATGTCGGCGGCATAGCCAGCAATTCAGCCGCAGGGGCCCATTTTGGATACAGTTTTTTGTGGGTCCTGCTAATGATAACGGTGGCGCTTACGGTGGTGCTTGACATGTGCGCCAGAATGGGAGTGGTGACAGGCAAGGGGTTGATGGACTTGATCAGGGAGAATTTCGGGCTCAAATGGGCGGCTTTTTCGGCTCTCTGCCTTTTTCTGGCCAACACCGCAACTACCATCTCAAACTTTGGGGGGCTTGCCGGCGGCATCGAGATGTTCGGCATTTCAAGATATCTGTTCGTCCCGATGATGACACTTGCAATATGGTATCTCGTCCACAAGGGCACCTACAAGATAGTTGAACGGGGCCTGCTTGTTATTTCGATGGTCGTGCTCAGCTATATAGGATCGGCGATACTGGCACAACCCGACTGGGGATCCGTGATAAAACACACCTTTATCCCTTCCGTGCAGGCCAACAGGGATTACCTGATGCTAATGGTAGCATTTGTAGGAACGACCATAGCTCCCTGGATGCTCTTTTTTCTGCAATCCATGATAGTTGACAAGGGTCTGACCAAAAAGCACATTAATTTTGTGAGGTGGGAGGTTTGGCTTAGTTCTTTCCTTTCCGACTACGCCATATCGTTCTTTATCATTACGGCCTGCGCTGCCACGCTCTTTAAGAACGGGATAATGATAAACGACATTTCGGACGCCGCCATGGCGCTGCGCCCTCTGGCGGGGGATTTTGCTTTTGTGCTGTTTGCCGTAGGTCTTCTGGCCGCTGCGATCCTCACTTCTTTTCTTCTTCCGCTTACAACGGCATATGCCATGTGCGAAGCATTCGGCTTTGAAAATGGATTGAACAAAAACCCCGAAGATGCTCCGGCATTCTACAGGATCTTCACTTCTCTAATAGTTCTGGGGGCTTTGTTCATCCTTATCCCGGGGATCCCGATATTTCCGCTGGTCATCACCGCTCAGGTAGTGGCAGGGCTAATAACGCCTGTATTGCTGGTTTTTATTCTGCTTCTGGCCAACAAGAAAGGGCTGATGGGAAAGCATGTAAACAGCCCTATTTTGAACATGATCGCCCTTATCTCGGTATCAGGCATAATAATAGTAGCGGCAGTATATCTTGGAATGGTGTTTTTTGGAAAGATCTAGTTGTTGGCAGGGATATACTTTTTTATCTTGCCTAGCAGGTCCGTATGGTCCAGAGGTTTCATGACAACGTCATTTCCCCCTGCTTTGTAGCATTTTTCTATAAGCCTGGGCACATCAAGCGCCGTCATAAAAACAACGGGAAGCAGCCTGGTCTTTTCGTCCGCTCTTATCTTTCTGCACACCTCGTATCCGTCCACAATCGGAAGCATTATATCCAGAAGGACCATGAGGGGCATCGTTTTGCTCAAAACCGTGAGCGCTTCTTCTCCGCTGTTGACCACCTCGCTGGAGTAATTGACGGACTTCAGGTATTCCTGCAAAAGGCAAGACAGCTCTTTATCGTCATCAACTATCAGTATGTCCGTCATTTTGCTCCCGCCTGTTCCACCCCAGAAGGAGCAACAGAAAGAACAGGCTTGCCCGGCTCCTGCTGAGGTTCCGGAGAATCTGACACTTTTTTGGCTTCGATTGCCTTTTCCACTCCTCCTGATGCAAGGGAAGCCTTGTACAGCGATACCTGGTCTTTGTCTATCATGGTATAGTTCTTTTCCACTGCCTCAGTAATGATCCAGTCGCAGATCTTGAGAACTCCCCTTGGTATGCCTGAGCTCAAACTGTATATTTCGTATATCGCGGCCCCTGTGAACGGCGTGATGCCTGCTCCTCCTGCATCGATGATCCTCTTTTGAATAAGTTCTTTGACTTCCTCCTGGTTAAGAGAACCCAGCCAGATAGTATCCACTATCCTGTCAAACAGGGCGGGCATGTCCCTCTTGAATTTTTCCCTTGTCTGCGAGATGCCGGCAAAAACAAGATACACGTTCTGGAAATCCCCCAGCGACCTGAGAAATTGTTCAAAATCCTCGTTGCATTCGTGAGCCTCGTCAACAAGTATTATGAGCACTTTGTCCTTGTGCTTTTCGCAAAGCGCCTGCAGGTCCATAAGCGAATACTTATGGGTCCTGTTGGTTTTCCCCGCCAGAGTTGAGGCTATCAGATTGATAGCGTCGCCGTTCTGCTCGGGCGGCCTCATTATATAAATGGGATTGAACGGGTCCTGCAGGTTGGTTTCGATATACCTTAGAAGAGTGCTCTTTCCTGTACCAAGGCCTCCGACAATAAGCACATGGCCCGCTTTCGAATTGATCTTCTGCATTATCATAGCTATCTCCGCCTTATGCCCCGAAAATGTATCGGGGATAACGCTGAGACTGAACGGGTTCTTTTTCCAGTTAAATTTGGCAAACCACTCCGCCTGCTTTCCCGTCAGCAGAGTTACCTTCATCCTGGTGCCGCAATAGATGCAGAACTCTGCCCTGGACGGGTTCTTTTTGCCGCATTCCGGGCACATATGGGCTTTTTTCTTGAACTTTTTGGCAAAACCGGCCAAGAAGTCGGTGCTGGATGCCAGATAGTAGAGGATAAAACCAGATAAAGACAAAACACCAAAGGCTATGGCCAGATAAAAGAGCATGTTCCACTGGGCTGTCCTTGTGCTCAGTTTCTGTTTTATTACAGCATCTATTTCCTGCAGCTTTGCCGTGGCCTCCTTGTGCCCGGGCATAAGCCTTAGGACCGTGTTCAGCTCTCCCCTTGCCTCCTCATACTGGCCGGCAGAGATATATCCTCTGGCTGCCGCAAGAGCGGACTGTGCCGCCAAAGTAATCTCGTTCTGCTTCGCGGTTTTTGCCGAAGGTCTGTCAACAGGCCTTGCCGCCGGGATTTCTCTTGCGGGACGCTCCCGTGTTACTGGAGGGGACACTGACGCGGGAGATTCGGCTTTGGGAGCCGGCTGTTCGGCAGTTCCCGAAGTGTCTTTTTTTATCTGCCTCATAAGCCCGATAGCTCTTGAGTTGTTGGGTTCAATTATCAGGACCTTTTGCAAGGTGGAAAGAGCGCCGCTGATATCTCCGATAAGATATTTGCCGCTTGCTTCATCATAAAGGTCGCTAACACTTGTAGCAAAGCAGACGGAGCATAGAACGGACAGCAGCAGCATTGCTGTCGCGCCCTGCCTCAATCTGAGAGAAAAAGCACCCATAATATCTTTCTCCTAATTTTTTTCAAGAAACTTTATCTTGGACATAAGGTCTATCGCCTGCCTGTTCTCGGGGTCCTTTGACAGGGCGCTGGCGAGCTTCTCTCTGGCGGCCTCAAACTGGGACAGGGAGATATGCTTCATGGCCTCAGCCACATCTTCCTTTGATTCCAGTTTGTTCTTGGTATTCAGCCTTTCCTGCAGTCTGGCCCTTGCCTGGTCCTGCTGCCGCAGAACCTCCATATTTGTAGGATCAACCTTCAATATCTCAGAATATACGATAACTGCATCAGAATATCTGCCCTGGCCCATAAAAGCCTTGCCCTTCTGGAGCATTTCTTTTGTGAACTCTTCCATTTCTGTTTTCTGGCGAAGGGCAATGAACCTGTATGTGGTAAGGTTTAGTTCCTGCTGCGATTTTACGAGACCGCTCTTTGCTTCTTCGTTAAGCGGTTCCAGTTGAAGGACCCTTTCATATTTGACAATGGCATTAGAGTAATCGCTGGCCTTGTAATATGCTTTTGCCTGCGCCAGGTTCTCGACAATGGACTTTTTGATGGGATCCTCCCCCTGCAGGAAAAAGGTAAGGCTGATCTGATGGGTCGCTCCCAAATTCGCATCCGGGGCAAAAGAGTAATCTATCACTACAGGTTTAGTGGTCAGGCCTGCACCTGCACGCAGATTACGCCCGTAAAGCCCTGCCCGCAACGCAAGTATCTCGTGAGGTTTATATTCTGCGCCAAGATTGAACTTATTGCTGTCGGAATACAGGACAACATCCGCGGCCAGTTTGAGGTCCTTTTCAAATACTTTAGCATTGTAAGAAGCGCCGCCCCTTATCGTGATGGGCAAAGGGGTCGTTTCCTGATCAAACCTAAGCCCCGGACCAAGGTTCAGTACCGAAGCCCCAAGATGCAGGTCGCTGTTCATTATATACTTGATGCCCAGGTCGGCGCCAAAGGATGAGCCGGTAAAGCTTTCCAGCTTTTCCGAGATCCCTTTTATCGAAACGCCGTAAAACAAGTCTTCCCTGAATTTTGACGCGTATGAAACTATTACCGCATTTGACGCCGTCGAAAAGACCGCCTCTGCCGTGCCCGTATTGCTGTAGCCCAGTATATCCCCGGAATTAAGATCGGTATAGCCGATTCCCAGTACCCCAAAGCCTATCGGGAATGCGGCAAGAGCCATTCTCTGGCTGATGCCCGAAAACCACTGGTTTGACATCGCCTGGATTTGAAAGGCGTTCACAAAATTAAGGCCCGCCGGGTTAAATATGATGGAGGAGGTATCGTCAGCCACCGCAGTGTAAGCCTCGCCCATTGCAAGAGGCCTGCTGCCGCCGTACAGCTTTAAGAACTCCAGCCCGTAGGAACCGCCTGTCCCTGCAAGGGAAGGAGCGGAGAATAATGGCGCTGTCAGCAACACTGCCAGCGCAAACACAGCGATCCTTGTTATGGGTGCGGTGTATTTCTTCATCTTATTATCACCAGCTTCCCGGTCTTAGAGTCGGTCGAGCTGTTGACAAGATAAACGTAAAGCCCTGACATTACGTTCTCTCCCGCATCGTTCTTGACGTCCCAAACATACTGGCCGTTGCCGCCGGACACCGTTATGGTCCTTACCAGTTCTCCTTTGATAGTGAAGATCCTTATGGTGCAATCTGTGGCAATGCTGCTGAAAGTGATCTGAGTGTGGCCGGAAGCCGGCTTGAAGGGATTTGGAAAAACAAATACCCCGCTGAGGTCCGAAGTTAAAGCCACAAGCGAAAAAGTTGAAAGAGAATTCACCGATGCGGCAACTGTTTTATTGGCTGCATCCACCACGGATCCGGGATAAAGGACCCAGAGGCCGTTGGTCTCGTCCAGCCTGGACAGGCGCAGCGCGGAAGCCCTTATGCCAGTCCCGTCCACTATCCCGTCGTCGTTTGAGTCAACATATGGTATCTGTACAGTTGCTTCGGAACTCAGCCCTGCCGTTATCCTCCTGTTAAGAGAATCAAAAAGCACGAATTCTCTAAGGGAATTGTCCACCAGGGTCTTGGGAGCCCCCTGCTCCGCGCTCAACTTTGCCGACGCGGCAGTGATCTTGGAAGTATTGGTATAGATCGGGCTGGTCTGGGGATCCATGCTTATTCTCGCATAGAAATCCTGGTCCAAAGCATCCGCCGGAACAGTGAGCTTGGTCTTATCGTCCGTGGCAAGAAAAACGTTGGTCCTTGTCTTGCTGGAAACAGCCGAAAAGCTGTAAGATACATCTTCGGCAAAATTCAGTCCTGTCTTGCTCTTTGCCTCTTTGGAGATTGTGGACCGGTAAGTGTAATTGTTGTTAAGGGCGCTGCCCGGGGTCACCTCAAGGGCGCTGTCAGAAGTCCAGGAAAAAGCAGCAGGCAAAGTCGTGTCAATAGTTTCGCCCCTGTAATCCTTTACCGCTTTAAGGACAAAAGAATTTTCAACAGTTGATCGGTCCATCGGTTTGGAGAACCTAATATTGATCTTGCTGTCAAGCTCAACTCCCTTTGCCTCGTCCGACGGGGAGACCGCGCTTACATAAGGAGCTGTGCTCTCCGTCGTAACATCAAAGGCCGAGGATACTGTTCCTGTAAGATAAGGCGCCGAGGCTGCCAGGCTGTACCCCGAACCCATCCTGTCTACCGAAAGCTCGGTAAAAGAAGCCGCGCCCGCCGTGGCAGTCCTGGTCAAAGTACCGGACAGTGTTCCGGAAGAGGGATTGTCCTGGATAGCGATCGTAACAGTGGTGGTATTGTCCGAGGCAACAATGTTGCCGTACGGGTCCTGAACTTGCACCACAGGCGCTGTCATAAGAGCTCCTGCTTCCGATGTCTGCGGCTGGGAAGAGAAGACCAGTTTAGAAGCCGAAGAGTTGGTTATGTCAAAAGCCTCTGATGTGGCAGAAGTCAGACCGGAAGAAGAGACCTGTAAGGTATAGCCGGCTCCAGTCTTATTCAAAGACAGGCTTTCAAAAGTGGCTATCCCAGCCGCAGCGCTTTTAACCGCTGTGCCGGACAGCGTTGAGGAACCCGGATTGCTTGCTATTGACACCGTTACCTCATTAGTGGCTGTTGTGACAAGGTTACCCTGCGCGTCTTTTACTGTAACTTCCGGGGTAATAAGCGCGCCTGCAGCAGTAGAGGTTATCCTGGTCACAAAATTCAGCGCCGCAGGAGAAGAAGGGGTTATTGCAAAAGAATTGGAGGCTGCTCCTGTAAGCCCCGACGCCGAAGCGGCAAGAGTGTACCCGGAACCTGTCTTATCTATGCTTATCGCAGCAAATGTCGCCAGCCCGGACGAAACCGTTCTGACAGTGGTACCAGAAAGCGTTCCGCCTCCGGGGTTAGTGCCTATCGCCAGAGTCACAGAGGTGGAATTGTCGGAAAGATCGATATTGCCAAGGTCATCAAGCACTTTAACAATGACCGAAGGCGCTATAGAAGCTCCCGCTTCGCTGGAAACAGGCTCTACATGAAAGCCAACGCTCTTTGATGTGCCTTTCCAGGCGGCATATCTATAAACAGATGCAGTGGTCGAGTTCGCCTCGTTGGCGTTGCCCACCTGAAATCCGTCGCTCTGAAGAGATTTGATCCTGTTAAGGGCATTTGCAGCCCCGGTAAAATACTGCGATTGTTCGGGCGCCGGCATGACGGTAGAATTCCTTAGGATTCCCGCGCTTGCTTCGCGCCGTTTGATCCAGGCCATCCCGGGCCTGAAGCCCAGACCTGTTATAGAGCGGGTGCTTTCCCCGTCGCCGTCGTACTCCCCTACTTTGAATTCCCCGGCCGTATTCTTAAAGGCAAAGAAGAAATACAGTGTTGCGGCAGTATTGACCTCCGCATGTGTCCCTATACGGAAGCCGTCGCTTTCAAGCGCCTTTATCCTGGTGTTGGTATCGGCTGTAGCCGAAAAATATGAGGAATATTCATCGGTGGCCGACGATGTCCTAAAGACCCCGAAACCTGCCCCGTAACTCTTTACCACCACAAGGTCCGGCTCAAAGCCTAGGCCCGTTATCGAGCGGTTATCCTGGCCGTTCCCTGTATAGGCCCCCACATAAAAATTGGAGGAGGGGGCGCCGTAAAAGGCGGTATACCTGTTGACCACGCCCAGAGCATTCACTACAGTGCTTGATCCCACAGAGAACCCGTCGCTGTTGAGAGCGGTCACTCCCTCAGCAAAATTGCCAGTTGCGGTAGAAAAACAGGCCGTAGAGTTGACGCCCATCGAGGTATGGGTGAACGCGGCAACTCCCGTAGAATCGCTCTTTATCATCAGCAGGGACGGGGAAAACCCGAGACCGGTTATCGACTGGCTTGTGCCGTTGCCCGTATAAGAACCCGTCACCATCTTAAAACTGCCCGTGGGCGACGGCGCCGGGACCCCCGTAAAAGCCGCATAATGATATACCACGGCGTTCGTATTTACATTGGCCGCGCTTCCCACAAAAAAACCGTCCGCCTCAAGAGTGGAGATACAGGCCCTGGGATTTGCCGCGGCGTTAAAATATTTGGACTCGTCCCCGTAATTGACATTGGTGCTGAATACCGGCACAACATTCGTAGCATGCCTGATAAAAACAAAGTCAGGCTTAAAACCAATCCCGCCCTCCGAGTGCCCGACCCCGGTCCCCGTATATCTCCCCACCTTCATAGAACCTGCGGAGGCTTTGAAAGCGACATAGTAGTAGGTATCCCCGGCCACATTAACTTCAACATTGCTCCCGAGCTGAAAACCCGTTGAGGTAAAGGCCTGTATCCTGTCGGCAGCAGGCACAGCGGTCGTAAAGTAATGCGTTGAATCTGCGGCTTCTACCGCCGAAGAGTTCCATACCGCCAGAGAAGCCCCGTCCCTCTTGACGATCACAAAATCCGGCTGATCAATACCTATATTTAAGTCGCGGCTGTCTGTGCCGTCCCCCGTGTATGAGCCGACCTTGAAGTCCGAACTGCCGCTGCCTCCAAAAGCCGTCCAGGTATAGCGGACATTGGCAGTATTGACCGTGACATCAGTGCCTATCGAAAATCCGTCAATATCGATGGAAGTGACAGCTCCGTAAAAGTTTTGCGCCGCTGTTTCAAAATTGGCCGATTGTCCCGCCGGCATGGCCGAGCTTGTCCAGATGGCGCGCCCCGCGGTAGTGTCCGACTTAATGATGATAAAGTCCGGCCTAAATCCAACTCCTGTTACGGACTTTGGGAAGCCGGTGCCCACATAGTACCCGGTCTGGATAGAAAAAGCACCCGCATATTGCGCCAGCGCGACAAACACAAGCGAAGCCAGTATCCCGCAGAAGATGATCTTACACGCTTTCAACAATTAGGTCCTGTCAAGATTAGTGTGTAAATCCTCTTCTGAGATCCCCCAGATAAGCGTA
>CAYUCV010000004.1:38555-54892 GCA_964443545.1 uncultured bacterium | reverse complement strand
CCGGCCGAAAAGAACCTGGCTGCTTCCACCTTGTGTTTTGGCTCTTCGGAGTGCGGTCGGGGGGCTGCGGCAAACAGAAGTACAAACACCAGCAGCGCCATTCGGAGTGAGGGATTCATTTTGCTGTGTCCACAAGGCAGACGGCAAAGGCCTCTATCGCCCTGCCTTTACCCGTATCTCCAAGTCCCTCGGCAGTTTTGGCCTTGACGCAGACCTTTGAAGCCGCAATTTTAAGACAGGCGGCTATCTTCTTTTCCATCCTGGCCGTGTAGGAAGAAAGCTTCGGCCTTTCTGCTATTATCACAGTATCGATATTGTTTATTTTTATGCGCCCTTTTTTGAGGATCTTTCCTGCGGTCTTAAGGAGAAGAAGGCTGGAGATATCCTTGAACCTTGGATCGCCCGGAGGAAAGTGTTTTCCGATGTCACCTTTTGAAACGGCTCCCAGGAGCGCGTCTATAACCGCGTGCAGAAGAACATCTGCATCGGAATAGCCCTTGAGCCCGCGGTCAAAAGGGATGTTTACTCCGCCAAGAACAAGGTCTCGTCCCTTGACCAGCCTGTGGACATCATATCCGAGACCTACTCGCATATCACCTTCACATGCTTGCGCCTGCCTATGCTCAGCACAAAGCTTCCCTTTTTTGATAACGCCTGGTCCTGCGAACCAACTTTTACTCCGTCAAGTTTTACTCCGCCACCCTTTATCATCCTCTTTGCTTCGCCAAGCGAAGGGAGAAGCCCCGCATCAACAAGCACTTTTGTGATCAGAAGCTGGCCGCCATCAAGGCTAACTTTGCGGACCGGTATATCCGAAGGGAGTTCGTTGTTCTTGAACACCTCTTCAAATTCCTTCTCGGCCTCCTGCGCCGCATTTTTCCCGTGGAACTGCTCGACCAGGAGCTTTGCAAGATCGCTCTTGGCTTTTTTGGGATGGACCTTCCCGCTCTTTAATCCTTTGTCCAACTCCTCCATCTTCTCATGCGGCAGATCTGTCAGCAGTTCAAAATACTTGATCATGAGTTCATCAGGGATGGACATGGTCTTTCCATAGATCTCTTTGGGGGGCTCGTTGATACCGATGTAGTTGCCAAGGCTCTTGCTCATCTTCATCTTGCCGTCGGTGCCTTCGAGAAGCGGAAGGGTGATGATAGCCTGCTGCTTTTTTCCGTAAGCCTTTTGAAGTTCCCTGCCCACAAGCAGATTAAAGATCTGGTCATGTCCGCCCAGTTCAACATCCGCATCTATCCTCACCGAATCATAACCCTGCATCAAAGGATACAGGAATTCTATTATGCTTATCTCTTTATTGGTCTTGAACCTCTCCTTAAAGTCGGCTCGCTCAAGCATTCTTGCCACAGTATACTGAGAAAGCAGTTTCATTATTTGTGGAAGGTCCAGTTTTGAAAGCCAGGCGCTGTTAAGCACAACCTCCGTCTTCTTTGGGTCAAGGACCTTGAACACCTGCGCTTTATAAGTTTCGGCGTTCTTCATCACTTCTTCCCTTGAAAGAGGCTTCCTGGTCTCTGATTTGCCGGAAGGATCTCCTATCATGCCGGTAAAATCGCCTATTATAAAGACCACCCTGTGCCCGAATTCCTGAAAGAGCCTGAGCCTGCGCAGAACTACGGTATGTCCCAGATGGAGGTCGCTGGCGGACGGATCGGCGCCCCATTTTACCTTAAGAGGGCGATCCTCCTTGAGTTTTTCCAGAAGGTCTTCTCTGCCGATAAAGTCGCTCGAATTGCGGCCAAATGCCTCTATCTGAGCCTTAAGGTCCATTATCTTGCTCCGGTCTCTTTAAGTGCTTCTTTTATCGTCCTTACGGGGATGTCGTTGCGGACCACGGCAGAACCGATGGAGCGCGGGAGTACAAAGTTCACCTTTCCGTTGCGGACTTTTTTGTCCAGCAAAAGTTTTGCGATAATATCGTCGGCTTTCAGATTTTTGGAGATCCTGGAAGGTAGATTTACTGCCTCTATCAGAGAAACGATGCGCGCAAGTTCGCCGGCTTTGATCATCCTGAGCCTTAAGGCGGCTCTGGAGGCGGCCGCCATACCTACCGCTACGGCCTCGCCGTGGGAGATCCCGGTGTAGCCCATAAGTGCCTCAAGCGCATGTCCTATGGTGTGGCCAAAGTTGAGGAGCATCCTGGGGCCTTTTTGTTCCTTTTCGTCCAGTTCCACTATCCTGGCCTTTATTGATGCGGAGCGCTCGATGATCCTGACCCAGAGGTGCATAAGGCCCTTAAAGTCCTTTGGACGGTCGAGCCTGGGGTTCTTAAGCCCTTTAACATGTTTTTCCAGAAGAGCGAACAGCTGGGGATCTTTTATGATGCCATATTTTATCACTTCCGCAAGCCCGTTCCTCATTTCTTTTTCGGGAAGAGTAAGGATGTGCGAGACATCGCAGAACACAAGGGAGGGCTGATAAAAGGAACCCACAAGGTTCTTTCCTTCGTCAAGATTGACACCGGTCTTGCCCCCCATGCTGGAATCCACCATAGCAAGCAGCGTGGTGGGAATATGTACCAGCCTTATTCCCCTCATGTATGTGGCGGCCACAAAGCCGGCAAGGTCGCCCACTACTCCTCCGCCAAAACTAATGATAGTAGTGTCTTTGGCCGCTTTTAAAGAAGTCAGCGCGTGATAGAGTTTTTCCGCGTTCTTAAGGGATTTCTGCTTTTCCCCGGGCGGAATGACCAGCACTTCCGGCTTAAAGCCGGAACTGCGCAGACTGTGCCGCAGGACCTGCCCGTACAGTCTGCCGACATTATGATCGGTTATTGCAATTATTCTTGTGGAGGCCCCTGCTCCCCTCAAAGCCCTTCCGAGAGAGCTCATTTCCCCGTCGCAGATGAGCACTTGGTAGGATGCTTCCTTAAGTCTGACTTTGGTCTTGTTCATGAAAAGATTATAACACAGGAGACAGACCTGTTCCGGATCATTCTTGAATGAAGAAAAAGCTCAGTTCCCGAGTTTGTAAAGCATCCAGGCAAGCTGTGCCCTGGTAAGCGGCCTTTCGGTCGGAAGAGATGGGCTTGTTACAAAATCAAGGAGCCCGGCCGCCTTTGTCGCCTTGATCTGCTCATAAGCAAAATGGTTGGGCGCGATATTTGTATACGAAGGAGTGTTGGCCGCTTTAGAACTAAGGCCCCCTATCCTTGCACAGGCAATAATGGCATCCATAAGAGAAACTTTGCCGTTGGGCTTGAATGTGCCGTCAGGATATCCTTTCATAAGGTCAAGCGCCGCGGCTTTTCCTATGGCACCCTTTGCCCAATAGTTGTTAGGGACATCCTTGAATGTGATCTCGTCGGAGGCCTTTGGCATCGCTCCGTATCTTAATTTAAGAAGGACGGTCGCTAGGTCCGCTCTGATAACATCCTTATCCGGCCTGAACAGGCCGTCCGGATAAAGGGAAAGGTATCTTCTGTTGACAACATACTGGACCGCATTGCTGGCCCAGTGGGAATCCGGCACATCGGAAATGGGGATCTTTTTTACTGCCACGGCAACAGTTTTCTTGTCCTCAAGCGCGGGCTTTGCGGCTTCCGGCCTCTTACCGATGTCTCTCACGGCAAATGAAACAAAGTGTCTGGAATTATAAGACAGTATCGTATCGTAGTAGTACGCGTAATCGAATTTTATGCTGCCGTAATTGATCCCGACGCCAGCGCTGTAATTGATATACCGCGAGTAATCGCTGGCCGCCAGCTGCTCGGCCCCGGCCCTTAGGGAAAAATTCTTGTTAATGCTCCACTCTATGCCGGCCTTGGCGTCCGAAGGGTATTCGGATTTTGAGTTGACATCGAACAGGCACAGGATGTCCTCTCTAGGCTGGAGCGCAAGTCCCAGTTTGAGCTCCAGCGGCAGGGCTTCCACATATCCGTTGCCCCATTTGATAGCGCCCATATCCCCCATCATAATATTGCGCAGCGAAAGCCCTAACCTTAATCTTTTGTCTATTTGATAAGTGAGGCCGGCATCGGCGTTCATGCCGGTACCCTCGCCTCCCTGTATCTGGCTGCTGCCCTTCCTGAAAGATTTTAGCGTGATACCGTAGTCAAGCCTGTCCTTATATCTATTGCCATAACTGAAGAGGTAGAGGTCATTCCCGTAATTGAAGGTGGTGAAAGGAACTATCCTGCCGCTGGCATCTACGGTGCTTACAACGATCTCTCCGGCCTTGCTGCCCGCATATCCTATACCGAACACTCCGTATTGAGTCGGGAATTCGGCGCCCAGTTGGGTATAGGCAACATCCCCGCTTAATTCGCCGTACATGCTCACGACCTGGATGGAGTTAAGCCCCGCTATGCCGGCCGGATTGGCAAACAGCGAATAGCCGTCCGCTGTGACGGCGTTGTAAGCCCGGCCCATGCCTATGGACCTTGCGCCGGCTCCGATGTCGATGGCCTCGGCGGCAAAAACCTCCTGGACAGATCCAAGGAGCAGTAGAGCTAAAACAACGCTATATATTCTTATCAAATTCCGCATTGTAGACTGATTATTAAGATACCACCTTAGCATTCATATGTAAAGAGATGATTTTCTCAATATGACGACAGCGGTCCTTAAAGGAGTAAGAGCCGTCGTATCAACGGCAAAGTCTTTTGTTTTTTCGTAATACCCTGTCCGCTTTTTGAGAAGACTCCTGATCTGGCTAAGCCTCTCCTTCCGGCTCTTTATGTTCAGGATAGGCCTGTTCCTGAGCCTGCCAAGCCTGGAATTTATGACAGAAGGAGAAGCTTTGAGCAGGACCACCGTACCAAGCTTTTTGAGGGCTTTTCTATTGCCGGCGCTTATTACAAGACCTCCCCCGCAGGAGATCACGCAATCCCTACTTTTCCTTAGAGACCTTAGGACTTTTGCTTCGATAGCTCTAAAGCGTTTTTCCCCGTATCTATTAAAGATCTCGGGTATCTTCATGCCCGCGGTTTTTTCTGCTAGGTCGTCGGTCGAAACATACTTGAATCCCAGCTTTTTTGCAAGCGCTTTTCCCACCGCGGTCTTTCCCGTGGCCATAAAGCCGATCAGGATAATATTATTGCCCATAAAAATTCCTGCCCTCGGCGAGATTTGAACTCACAATCTCCGGTTTAGGAAACCGTTGCTCTATCCAATTGAGCTACGAGGGCACTTCGACTCACTTCGTTCGCTCAGTGCGCCACAATCAACGCACCCTTCAACTAAACAACACTAAGCCCCGAGCCTGTCGAGGGGCTACGAGGGCACTTCGACTTCCATTTTACATTTATGCACGGGTCTATGCAAGTTGAGGAGGGTTTGGCGCGATAAGAATACTGAGGAGAAAAAAACAATGGTATACGAAGACATAAGAGTTCCCAAGGAAAAGTTCCTGCAGGACTACTTTTCATCTCTCAGGTCCTCGCCAACGCAAAAACCTGAAAAGGCCTTTGATGATGTGCTCAAATCCGTTCAGATCAAGATAGAAAAAAAGCAGTTGGAGCCGCTCATGGCAGACCCTTCAAAACCGGCAGGACAGATGATCGACAACCTCAGCCCGCAGGACGCCCTTTCTGCACTTAAAGAGTCCGTAAGGATCTTAAACGATATCCTCGGCGCATAAAAGGAGACCGGATTGAACCTGCTCAGCCAAAAATACGGCGCTTATCTTGAGGTCCTGGGAAATCCCGAGCGGCTCAGGATACTAGAACTGATAATGGGAAAGGAATTGTGCGTTCAGGAGATAAACAGCCGCCTTTTTGCGAGCCAGGCAACGGTATCATACCACCTGTCGCTTCTTAAAAGGGCCGGTTTTGTATCGTGTGTAAAAGCGGGGAAGTTCATTTATTACACGGCGGACCTCGATAACATCAAGAAATACCTGAAAGACTTTGTAAGGGATTTTACCTGCGCGCCCAGTTCAAGATGACCGCTTTACATCGCTGACAAAACTCTTAACGCAGGCTTTAAGGCGGTTGCCCAGATCATCATATTTTTTTGCGAACCCAGGGACCTTCCCGAAAGTAAGGCCGGCAATATCATTGGTCACCAGCACCTGGCCGTCACAGTCTTTGCCCGATCCGATCCCTATCGTCGGAATGTTAAGGCTTTTTGATATAGCAGAGGCCGTGTTCTCTTCAACCAGTTCCAGCACGATCGCAAAAACTCCCGCCTGCTGCAGGAGTAGCGCTTCTTCACCAAGTTTTTTTGCGCTTTCTGCGTCTCGGCCAGTTAAAGCGGGACGGCTGCAGCTCTGCGGAAGATAGCCCAAATGGCCCATAACATTGATGCCTAAAGCAGCCAGCTCTTTTATTGCTTCAAGATCAAAGACTCCCTCGATCTTTACGGCATCTGCCCCGGCTTGGTTTATCAGACTGAGTGAATCTTTCTTTATCTGGTCAGTTCCGGAAGAGACCGTAAAGTAAGGAAGGTCCGCTGTTATGAAAGAATTTCGAGCTCCGCGCCTCACCGCGGCGGTGTGCCTTATCATGTCCTCTATCGTAACCTGCCTGGTATCCGGATAGCCCAGTACAACATTCCCGAGAGAATCACCTACCAGTATGATATCCAGTCCGGCGTCCTCAAGCACATTTGAGGTAAAAGCGTCGTAGGCGGTAAGGCAGGTGATCTTTTCACCGGCGCTTTTCTTTTGAAGAAGACCGGAAGCAGGAAAGCGGGGCATTTTATTCCTTCTTTTTCCAGAAAGCGAATTTGGACCTGTGGGAATCGGTTTTGTAAAGGTCAAAGAGCCTTTCTTCCAGCAGTTCCTTGCTGAGGAACCTCTGTAGATAGCCGTTCTCCGCTACGGAGATAGTCCCCGTCCTTTCGGAGACAACGATGACAAGAGAATCGGACTGTTCGCTCATTCCCACCGCAGCCCGATGACGGGTACCCAGACGCCTGTCTATAAGCCTGCTTTCCGAAAGCGGAAGAAGACAGCCAGCTGCCGCGATCCTGTCGCCCTGTATAATGATCGCGCCGTCGTGCAGCGGGGTCTGGGGGGTAAGTATAGTAATGAGGAGCTCTTCGCTGACCGGGGCATCTATTTTTATGCCGGACTCCAGGAATTCGTTGAGACCCGTGTTCCTTTCGAGAACAATCAGAGCGCCGATCTTTTCCTGCGCGCATTTTTCTACGGCATCGATAAGTTGTCGCACCACAGCGCTGCCCTTGGTCCCAAGAGAGATACCGAACCTGGAAAGGAAGCGGCCCCGCCCTATCCTCTCAAGCGCCCTGCGCAGTTCGGGCTGGAACACTATTATAATGACGATAAGAATGATGGTCACAAATCTTTCCATGAGCCAGTTAAGTGTGCGCAGGCCCAGCTGCTGGGCAAGGAAATAGACGACAAAGATTATCAGAAGCCCGCGGAGAAGCTGCATGCCGGCCGTTCCTTTAAGCCAAACAAAGATCTGGTACAGTATGACCGACACAATGATGATATCGATGAGGTCTATAAGCGAGATCCCGAATGGCATTGTCACAGGTCGTTCCTCGCCAGGTCTTCGTTGGTTTCTCTCTTCACAATTAGCCTGGGGCGCCCGTCCCTGACCGCTACGACCGCGGGGCGAGGCAGCCTGTTGTAATTGCTGGCCATAGAGTAATTGTAGGCTCCTGTGCAAAGGACCGCGATGATGTCGCCTCTTTCTATTTTAGGAAGTTTTATGTCTTTTATAAGGATGTCGCCTGATTCGCAGGCCTTTCCCGCTATCGTATATGTTTCCTGCGGCTTTTGAGAGGCCTTGCCGGCAACAACGGCCTCATATTTTGCCTGATAAAGAATGGGCCTGGGGTTATCGGCCATACCCCCGTCAACAAGGACATACTTTCTTATCCCGGGTATTTCCTTGACCGCCCCTGCTTCGTAGAGGGTCACTCCCGCCTCTGCTATTATTGACCTTCCGGGCTCAAGTATCAGCCGCGGTTCTTTCAATTTATGCCTTCGGCAGTTCTCCTTTAACCTTACAGCCATGCATTCCACAAAGTCCTCGATGCAGGGATCCTCATCCTGGGAAGTGTATCTTATCCCGATACCGCCTCCAAGGTCGAGACTGGCGCAGTCCAGCCCCAGGGACTTTTTGATCTGGGACGCCAGTTCGGCAAGAACATCTATTTCGGCGCAGAAGGATTGTTTTTCAAAGATCTGAGAACCGATGTGGGAATGAAGTCCTGCAAATTCAAGGCCTTTGAGGCTTTTCAGCAGGCTCACGGCTTTGAGGGCGTCTTCCTTTGATATGCCAAACTTTGAATCCGTCATGCCCGTTCTTATATAGTCATGCGTATGGGCCTCAACACCGGGATTTATGCGGAGCATCACTTTTACTTCTGATCCCTGTCTTAGAGCTTCATCGCTTATCATCCTTATCTCATCGGTATTGTCCGCGATAAAAGTCCCGACTCCGGACTTAATGCCAAAGGCTATCTCGGAAACAGATTTGTTGTTGCCGTGAAAGAATAATTTATTCGTATCGCAGGAGCCTTTTAGCGCGGTATAGAGCTCCCCGGAGGTGGAGACATCAACACCTAACCCCTGTTCGTGGACCAGTTTGAGTATACCCGCCGCGCAAAAAGCCTTACAGGCAAAGATGACCAGTGAGTCAGGATAATGTTTTTTAAGTGAATCGTTATATTGACGGCATTTTTTAACAACGGTAGATTCGTCGATCACATAAAGAGGGGTGCCGAACTCAGCGGCAAGCTCTGCCGCATCGCAGCCTCCTATCTCCAAAATCCCGTTATCTTTTATCCTTGCCGACACAGGAAGGTTCACTGCACACCTTCTTTCATAAGACAGTATTCTATGCTGTCTATCAGGGCAAGCCAGCTGGCCTCGATCACATTTGAGGAAACTCCGACAGTCCCCCAGGAGCTTTTATCATCGGAAGACTCTATCAGGACCCTCACCTTTGCCGCGGTTCCGTCGGAGCTGTCAAGTACCCTGACTTTGTAATCGGTAAGTTTCATTCTTTTGACGGCAGGGAAGTTGTCCATCAAAGTGCCGCGCACCGCCTCATCAAGTGCATTGACTGGCCCGTTGCCCTGCCCCTTTGCCCTTATCTTTTTCCTTCCTATCTTTATCTCGACCCTTGCCTCAACGCACATCTTCCTGTTCTTTTCCTTGACGGAGCGCACATCAAATTTGTGCCATTCAAAAGGAAGTTTGAAAAGGCCCAGTTCTTTTTTTAAGAGCAGCTCAAAAGAAGCTTCCCCTTCTTCGAACTGATAGCCGCCGTGCTCCATCTGCTTAAGCTTTGCAAGCAGGTTCTTTACATGGGGAGAATCCTTTTTAAGATCTACATCAAAATCCCTGGCCTTGAACATCAGATTGCTGGCTCCCGACAGCTCCGAGATAGTTGCTCTGCGGCCGTTGCCCACCAGCTCGGGCTTTATATGTTCATAAGTTTCCGGATGTTTCAGCACAGCGCTCACATGGATGCCGCCCTTGTGAGCGAAGGCGGACCTGCCCACAAAAGGCTGGTGCGGCGGAAGAGGCAGATTGGCTATTTCGCTTATGTGGCGGGCCACCTCCGTCAGTCTTGCAAGGCTGGCGTCCGATATGCAGTCGTCCTTTATTTTAAGTTTTATTATCGGGATTATGGAGCACAGATTGGCATTGCCGCATCTTTCCCCGTAGCCGTTGATAGTGCCCTGCACATAGGTACAGCCGCAGTAAACGGCCATCCCGGAAACCGACACCGCGCACTCAGAATCGTTATGCGCATGGATCCCCAGCGGCTTTGTCACATGCTTTTTGACCTCGGTGATTATTTTTTGGGTTTCAAAAGCCAGGGTGCCGCCGTTGGTGTCGCACAGGCAAAGGACATCCGCTCCTGCTTTTTCCGCCTGCAGCAGCGTCTTAAGAGCATATTCGGGATTTGCCTTATAACCGTCAAAAAAATGTTCGGCGTCATAGAACACCTCTTTGCCTTTGCCCTTTAGGTAAGCCACCGTGTCGTATATCATGGAGAGGTTTTCTTCCAGCGTGGTCTTTAGTGCATCCACGACATGAAAATCCCAGCTCTTGCCGAAGATGGAAACTGCCTTTGTTCCGGCGTTTATGAGAGTCTCGATATTCTTGTCCGCCTCAACTAAAACACCCGGCCGCCTTGTGCTGCTAAAGGCAACTATAGTGGAATTCTTCAGCGGGACTTCTTTGATCTTTTCAAAATAGGCAATGTCTTTGGGATTTGAACCGGGCCAGCCTCCCTCAATATAGTGTATGCCCAGAGAATCCAGAAGTTTTGTTATCTTTACCTTGTCCTCGACCGAAAAAGAGATCCCCTCGGTCTGGGCGCCGTCGCGCAAAGTGGTATCGAATAATTTGACCGCCATTATAGGGAAATTATAGCACGGGGAACGAAGATCAGCGCTCGATCTCTATCATCAACCCTTTTTTCCAGCATTCTATGCCGAGGACTTCAACGAACCGCGGGGTATGAAGCCTGACCATTCTTGTTCTTTTAGTCCTTAAGGAAGCCTTTGCTCCCCGCATTCTCTTTAAAGAACGCTGCACCAAAAGCTTAACGACCGGGTGAGAGGCTGCGACCTTAAGCAGCATCCTCTCGTAGGAGACAGAGCCAAGAAGCCTGCCTCTTTTGCGAGTTCGCGATTCTAAAGCATATATGCGGAGCATCATGATCATATGACAGGGTCTAAGCAACCCTGCCCCCTCTATTTATACATCGTAAAATTCAGGTGGAAATTTCTGCCTATTAGTGCTATATTTTTTACAAATGGACCTTGCCGCCTACCAAAAGATAAGAGAAGAATGTTTTTCCTGCCAAAAGTGCGATCTTTCCAAAAAACGCAATAAAGTAGTGTTCTCTTCAGGTCCCGTCCCTTGCGACCTCATGTTGATAGGCGAAGGTCCCGGAGCCGATGAGGACGAGCAGGGTCTTCCTTTTGTCGGAAGAGCCGGCCAGCTACTGACAAAGATCTTTGAGTCCGTCGGCATTAACAGGAACAATGAGGTCTATATCACAAATATCGTAAAATGCAGGCCTCCCGAGAACAGGGCTCCCTTAAGAGAAGAAACCGACGCCTGCTATCCCTACCTTGAGGCTCAGATAAAATATGTGAACCCCAAAATACTGATCCTGACGGGGTCTCCTGCCTGCAAGGTCGTGCTTAAGAACGAAATGCCGATGTCAAAAATAAGGGGCAATTGGACCAAACTCGAAGGAACAGATATTTCTGTGATGCCGATATTTCACCCGTCATACCTGCTTAGGAACCCGTCAAAAGAAAAAGGTTCTCCCAAATGGCTGACCTGGCAGGATATGATAGAGGTAAAGAACGCGCTTGACTGCGTTCGAAAGGTAAAGTCCCTTACACAATGAACATCAATATAAAGGACCCGAACCTGAAGGTTCGGCTCCGTGTTCGCTTCCCAATGGAGCCGACCTGCCCGCCATCCCGCCGAGCCGGGAAGGCTTGGCAGGCGGGCGCTTCAGCGTCGGGACAAAATTAAAAATGAAAAAACGGGTGATCTCTCTCCTGCAAATGGACATAAAGACGGCCGATCCGCAACACAACCTGGACCGGGCCGCAAAACTGTTCGAGAAAGCAGCCCAGAGGAGGTCCGAGTTTATCTGCCTTCCCGAAATGTGGTCCACCGGTTTTGCCTACGATGACCTTCCTGCCATCTCAAAAGCCTGGCAGAAAGAAACTTTGGATTTTCTCAGCGGTTGGGCAAAAAGAAGCGGCGCCTGGGTCTTTGGAGGCTCCATCCCCGAAAATGACGGGGGCAAGGTTTATAACACGGCTTTTGTATTTGACCCGTCAGGAAAACCGAGCGGAGCTTACCGCAAGATACACATCTTTTCGCCAACGGGAGAGCATGAACACTTTGACCACGGCAGGAACATGCCTGTTTTTGACACTGGGGGAGTAATAACGGCTTCCGAGATATGCTATGACATCAGATTTCCCGAGCTTTCGAGAAAATACTGGGAAAAAGGGGCAAAACTGGTCTTTGTCCCCGCGCAGTTCCCATCAAAAAGAGTTGACCACTGGCTTACCCTGCTTAAAGCGCGGGCAATAGAGAACCATTGTTTTATGGCGGGTTGCAATAGGATCGGCAAGGATAGGATATACGAGTATCCGGGCGAATCGGTTATTTATGATCCGTTCGGCAAGATAATAGAAAAAGCTTCCCACAGGGAAGAAGTGCTAACCGCACAGATAGACCTAACAACAGTGGACGAGGCCAACAAAAGGATACCGATAGAAAAAGACAGAAGGATATTTTGAAATGAACCCCCTCTTAATCTCCCCCTTATCAGGGGGAGAAATATTGGTTTAACGGTCTCCCCTTGTCAGGGGAAGATGTCCCAAAGGGACAGAAAGGGTTTATGCCATCCAAAGTCCATTTTATTGCCGCAAACAAGATCAGCAGCAGCAGCCTGAAGCGGCTATTTGAGGCGGCGGGCTTTAATGCGCTGATAAAGCCGGACGAACTTGTGGCGGTAAAAGTCCACTTTGGAGAAACCGGGAACAAGGCCTATGTGAAGCCAGGAAATATCTCCCCTATTGTTGAAAAGATAACCTCGATTAAAGGAAAACCTTTCTTGACCGATGCCAACACGCTTTACAAAGGCACCCGGGGAAATTCTGTGGACCACCTTGCCACCGCAAAGGCGCACGGCTTTGATTTTGCCCCGGTCATTATAGCGGACGGGTTAACCGGAAAAAGTTTTACCGAGGTAGAGGTCGGACTCAAACATTTTAAAAAAGTCAAGATAGCTTCCGAAGTCCTTCAGGCTGGCACAATGTTTGCGCTGTCCCATTTTAAGGGCCACGAATTGACCGGGTTTGGCGGAGCCATCAAGAATGTGGGAATGGGGCTGGGTTCAAGAGCCGGAAAACAGCAGATGCACGCCGATGTTCATCCTGGAGTTGACAGCGAAAAATGTACCGGCTGCGAGCTCTGCACAAAGTGGTGCCCTGTAAATGCTATCAAAATGTCCGGAGGAAAGGCTGTTATAGACAGCAGCAAGTGCATAGGATGTGCCGAATGCATAGTCACCTGTAATTTTTCCGCCATTTCTATGGAGTGGAGCGGTTCTTCAAGATCCGTTCAGGAAAAGATCGCTGAATATTTTGCCGGAGCGGTCAAAGGCAAAAACTGCGCCTACATGAATTACATCATCGATGTTTCGCCCAACTGCGACTGCTGGAACTTTAACGATGCTCCCATAGTTGAAGACATAGGCGTTCTGGCCTCGTTTGATCCCGTGGCAATAGACCAGGCCAGCATTGATCTTGTCAATAAAAAAGCCGGGACAGACATTATCAAAAAGACCTGGCCGCAGATCGAGTACACCTCTCAACTTGATTACGCCCAGCAGATAGGCCTGGGAAGCAGGAAATACGAATTATGTCAGATCTCTTAAAGGACGGGGAGTTCCTAAAACTGGAAAAGGATTTTCCTTTTCTGTCCCGCCTGCGCAGGCAGAAAGAGATCGATAAGATACCGTATGTGATAGTGGACATAGAAACAACCGGGCTTGAGCCAAAGACATCCGAGATAATAGAGATAGGAGCCATAAAGACAGAAGGCAAAACAGCCAAGGATGTATGGCAGACGCTCATAAGCTGTCCGAAGGACCTTCCTCCCAACATAATTCAAATAACCGGGATCGACGATAAGATGCTCAAGGGGAAGCCGTCTATTGAGCAGGCGCTCGAAGATTTTCTTGTTTTTTCCGGAGGCCATGTGCTGGTTGCCCACAACAGTGATTTCGACATTCCATTTCTTAGCCACCACATCGACAGGCATTTAAAAAAGAAACTGGAGAACCGTATCGTCTGCACCCTTAAACTGGCAAGAAAACTCATTCCGGGGCTCAAGAACTACAAACTTGGAAACATCGCCGGACATCTGGGCATCGCGGCGCCCTCCGCCCACAGGGCAATGGGAGACTGCGAGGTGACCTACGGGTTATGGACACATTTGATGGACATCCTTGCCGTAAAGGGTCTGCGCGCGTTCGAACAGGTTGAAGAGCTCATGAAGTTCTGATATATTGGGCTTGTCATGGAATTCCTCGAGAACATCTGGACAAAAGCCAAAAAACTGGAAAAAAGAATAATACTTCCGGAAACCGAAGACCTCAGGGTGCTAAAGGCCGCGGAACTCATCTCAAAAAGCAAACTTGCAAAGGTGATACTTGTAGGAAATACGGTAGAAATACATAGAAATACTGTAGAAAATTCAATAGACATTTCGGCTTCCGAAATAGCGGACCCCGACAAACACCCAAAACTGGACAGGTACGCGGAGATCTATGTCAAGAACATGGAAAAGCGCAAACACCCTGTCTCGTTCGAGGAAGCAAAGGACCTTTTAAAGAAAGACTTCCCCTTTTTTGGCGCTATGATGCTTGCCGAAGGAGATTCCGACGGGATGGTATCGGGGGCCAGCCACGAAACAGGGCATACTATAAAGGCAGCTGTTTATTCGGCGGGACTTAAGCCGGGCATTTCCATACTATCCAGCTTTTTTGCGATGGTTCTTAAAGACCGGTCAGTCGTTCCGGGTGGTGTTCTTTTCTACGCGGATTGCGGGGTTGTCCCCGAACCGGACGAAAAGCAGCTTGCAGATATCGCTGTTTCGACCGCCGCATCGTTCAGAAAACTAATGGGAAAAGAACCCCGGATAGCAATGCTTTCCTTTTCGACAAAAGGCAGCGGAAGAGCAAGATCGGTTGACAAAGTGGCAGCGGCTACAAAACTTGCCCAGGAAAAAGAACCCGGGCTTCAAATAGACGGTGAATTGCAGGCGGATGCGGCGTTGATACCGGCAATAGGAAAAAAGAAAGCTCCTGACAGCAAAATAGCAGGCAGGGCCAATGTCCTGATATTTCCCGATCTTGGAGCCGGCAACATAGCCTATAAACTTACGGAACGCCTTGCCGGAGCCATGGCGCTGGGTCCGCTCTTTCAGGGCTGCGCAAAAGCGATAAACGACCTCTCAAGAGGCTGCAGTGTTGACGACATAGTGAATGTCGCAGCGATCACTGCGGTCCAGGCTGATTAGGACATGGACCTCCGCCGCCGGGCGCAAAAGGAGATCGCCTCTTCGGGACTTGAGTGCGAGCTTTACATAAGCCGCAACAAAAGCCTGCGCATCAATATCCAGGACAAAAAAGTTGAGTCAATAGAAAGCGGTGATGTAACGGGATGTGCAGCCCGTGTTGTCAAGGAAAAAAGGACGGGTTTTTCTTTTTCCAACTCCGATAACCTTAAAGCCCTTATTGGACAGGCCGCATCCAGCAGTGCCTTCATGCCTCAAGACCCTTTTTCCGGATTTACATGTCCCGGCTCACCGCTTGAAGAAATGAGACTGTTCGATACTGCGATAGAGAAAAAGGCACTGGAAGAAAAAATAAGGGCCGCCCTATCGGCTGAAGAAGCCGCGTACAGCGCAAGCCCCCTCATAACCAAGACCGGCTCTGTCTCTTATGTTGACTCTGAAACGGAGATAACCATAGTTAATTCAAATGGGATAAACTGCAATTACAAAAGCAACTGCTGCGGAGTTTATGTAGAAGCTATTTGCGAAAAGGACGGTCATGCGGAAGAAGGGCTTGGCTTCACCTTTGCTAAGGACTGGGACAGACTTGACACGGAGCATGCCGGTAAAGAAGCCGGACTTGAAGCGGTAAGCCTTTTGGGAGGGGAGTTGATAGATTCGGCAAAACTCCCAGCGGTAATGTCCCCTCTTGTGGCCGCAGAATTCCTTGAAGCCGTTTCTGCCATGGCCTTTGCCGAATCGGTGCAAAAAGGAAAATCCGCGTTCGCTGGAAAACTAGAAAAAAAGATCGCCTCTGCCTGTGTAAGCATAACGGACAACGCTTTGCTCAAGAACGGATTGAATTCGGCGCCGTTTGACGGGGAAGGCAGCCCGTCCAAGATCAACACGGTGGTAAGGGAAGGTGTTCTGCAGACCTATCTATACGACCATTACACAGCTTTAAAGGACAAAGTTAAAACTACTTCGAGCGCCTGCCGCAGCTCTTTCAAGTCTCTCCCATCAATAGGCACGACCAACTTCTATATCAGCCCGGGAAAAAACTCTCAAAACAAACTGCTGTCAAAGCTTACCAGAGGCCTTCTCATCACAAAAGTGATGGCAATGCACTCGGTCAATCCCATAAGCGGAGATTTTTCGGTGGGAGCTTCCGGGTTCATGATAGAGAACGGACAAAGGACCTTTCCCGTAAGGGGAATTACAATAGCAGGGAACCTGCTTGAATTGCTGCATGCCATAGAAGAGGTTGGCTCGGACCTGACCTTTTCCCCTTTTGCCTCCAACTGCGGCTCGCCCAGCCTGTTGATCTCATCGCTTTCCATCGGCGGAAGGTA
>CAYUCV010000004.1:26145-38455 GCA_964443545.1 uncultured bacterium | reverse complement strand
AATGTCATAACCATGGTCAGAAAAATATTGATATTCGACACTACGCTTCGCGACGGGGAGCAGGCCCCCGGCTGCAGCCTAAACACGGCCGAAAAACTTGAGATAGCGCGCCAACTGGAAAAACTCGGGGTTGACATCATTGAGGCAGGGTTTGCCATCGCGTCCCCCGGAGATTTTGATTCTGTGGCAAAGATAGCCCAGAATGTGCAAGGCCCGGTGATCTGCTCTCTAGCCAGGACCAAGAAAGAGGATATCAAAGCGGCCTATGAGGCGGTAAAATTTGCACCCAGGCACAGGATACACACTTTTATCGGGACCTCCCCCATCCATATGGAAAAAAAGCTCCGCATGAGCCCTGACGAGGTCTTCAATCAAGCGGTTGAAATGGTAAGGTACGCAAAGAGCCTTGTGGATGATGTGGAGTTCTCCTGTGAGGACGCTGCCCGCTCGGAACCGGCTTTCCTCTATCGTATAATAGAAGCCGCGATAGAAGCCGGGGCTTCCACCATCAACATACCCGATACCACTGGATATTCTATTCCCAGCGTGTTCGGCGAATTGATAGCCGGGATAATGAAGAATGTCCCGAACATATCGAAAGCCGTTGTAAGCGTGCACTGCCATAATGATCTTGGTCTTGGCGTAGCAAATTCGCTTGCCGCACTTCAGAACGGCGCATCTCAGGTGGAGTGCTCCATGAACGGGCTCGGAGAGCGCGCGGGCAATGCTTCGCTGGAAGAAATAGTGATGGCCATTAAAACGAGAAAAGATGTTTTTAAAGCGGAAACCTCTATCAACACGAAAGAGATCTACCGCACAAGCAGACTTGTGAGCAATCTTACGGGAATGATAGTCCAGGCCAACAAGGCCATTGTAGGAGCAAATGCATTCTCGCACGAAGCAGGTATACATCAGGCCGGGGTCATGAGGGACCGAACCACATATGAGATCATCGACCCTAAAGATGTGGGGATAACCGAAAGCAAACTCGTGCTCGGAAAGCACTCCGGCAGGAACGCCTTTGTTAAAAAGATCAGGGAACTTGGTTATGAAGACCTTAGTGAGAGCGCTCTTGAAAAGGCGTTCCAGGCATTTAAAGCGCTGGCAGATAAGAAAAAGGAGATCTCGGACAAGGACATAGAGTCCCTTATAACCGACGAGGTCTATGTGACACCGGAGACCTATAAGCTTGATCTGCTTAAGGTGACTTCCGGAACAAGGCAGAAACCGACAGCCGAAGTAACGCTGATATACAAAGACATGCCTTTAAAAGGCAAAGGCCAGGGTTATGGCCCGGTGGATGCTGTTTACAGAGTGATAGATAAACTCGTAAAGAAGCCGGTCAAGCTCGTGGATTATGTCATACAGGCTATTACCGGAGGAACGGACGCTCTTGGAGAGGTTTCTGTTAGGATACAAGAAGGCACCAATATCTACTCGGGGCACGGCTCCGACACCGATATCATCGTGGCTTCCGCAAAGGCTTATATAAACGCGATCAACAAGCTTTCTTCCTAGGCCTAATCGGCGGTTATACAGGTAAGCGTTCTGGAAACACAGCCGGTTGCCTGTATTTTTTTCACTATCATGTCCCCCAGAGCCTTAAGGTCCTGCGCCTCGGCAAAGGCTATTACATCATAGGGCCCGGTAACCAGGTGGACCTGAAGGACCCCCGGAAGCGCTTTGGCTGTATTTACGAGGTCTATCGCTTTGCCAGAAGCGGCTTCTATCAAAATATATGCCTGTGTCATTTTGGTCTCCTTCCCTGATTTAGAAAATTATAACACACCTGTGATATAATTCACCTGGCAAACTTTAAGGAGAAAGAATTATGTGGTCGCTTATAAGCAAATATTTTTTTAACGGCCTCTTTGTTCTGCTTCCTTTGTTCATCACTATCTGGCTGCTTGCTTTTCTCTTTTCTTTCATGGACGGGATACTTGGAGGCATTATATCGGTCTTTTTCGGAAGACCTCTGCCGGGCGTAGGATTTTTGGCTACCCTGTCCCTGATACTTTTGACCGGTTATTTTGCGGATTATATACTGGGAGAAAAAATACTGAGGCTTTTTGAGGCTTTTATCTGCAAAGTTCCCATAGTAAAAAGCATTTATTCATCCGCCAAGCAGGTAAATGAAGCCCTGTTCCAGTCAAAGGGCTCAAAGGGACTCAACAAAGCCTGTCTGGTCGAGTATCCGAGAAAAGGGATCTATTCGGTCGGGTTCATTACCGCTCAAGCCTCCGGTGAGATAGAGACAAAGACCGGAGGACAAAAACTGCTCTGCATCTTTGTCCCGAACACCCCGACCCCTGCCACGGGTTTTCTGATAATGGTGCCTGAGGCAGAGGTTATTCCGCTCGACATGAAAACTGACGAGGCCTTTAAGCTCATCGTATCCGCCGGCGTCCTAAAGCCAAAGGGATCCTGAGATGCACTCGGGTATCGCGGAACTTCTTTTATCTCTTTTTGTGATAATAATCACGGCCAAGCTCTTTGGAGAGCTCGCACAAAGACTTGGACAGAGCCCCGTTGTGGGAGAGCTTCTCGGGGGGATAATCATAGGAGCAAGCGTGCTGGGGCTGGTAAGGGAAACGGAGATCCTTCACGACCTGGCACAGTTGGGAGCCATACTTCTTCTGTTTGAAGTGGGGGTTTCTTCCAATCTGTTCGATTTCTTGAAGGTCGGCATCTGGGCATTTTTGGTGGCTGTGGCCGGCGTTGTTCTTCCTTTTGTGCTCGGTTATGGGGTATGTCAGTTCCTCGGGCTTGACAGCATACATTCGATCTTTGTCGGCGCCACCCTTACCGCCACTTCGGTTGGAATAACGGCAAGGGTTTTTTCCGACCTTGACAGATGCCACACAAAGGAAGCAAAAATAGTGCTGGGAGCCGCTGTCATAGATGATGTAATAGGCCTTGTGATCCTGGCGGTGGTAACAAAACTGGTCGCATCCGGGACCATTTCACTTATTAATATAGAGTACATCACTGCTGCTGCGGTACTTTTCTTGGTCTCTAGCCTTGCCATAGGGGCGCTGCTTGCGCCTTATCTGATAAGGCTCTTAAGAACGATGCAGGTCCGAGGCATGGTGATAGCGGTTTCGTTCTCGTTCTGCATGCTCCTTTCTTTCTTTGCCGACAGGATCGGTCTTGCCCCGATAGTAGGGGCTTTTGCGGCAGGACTCATACTTTCGGTAACGGAAAGCAAGACGCATCTGGAAGAACAGCTTAAGCCCGTATCCGACATCTTTGTCCCGATCTTTTTTGTCCTTATGGGTTCCCTGGTCAACATAAAACTTTTCGACCCATTTGTTGCGGCCAATCAGCCCGTTCTCGCCATAGCGGCCGCCTTGCTGATAGTTGCGGTCGCAGGCAAACTGCTTTCGGGTTACACGGTCTTTCAAAAAGGGATCAACAGGCTTGTAATAGGCGCCGGAATGATCCCCAGAGGTGAAGTAGGGCTTATCTTTGCCGGCATGGGGCTTACCAAGGGCATAATAAACGCGCAGCTGTTCTCTTCGCTTGTGATAGTGGTAATGGCCACGACATTCATAACCCCGTTCCTGCTTAAAAGCCTTCTAAAAAAGTCCCCTACTGCCTGACCACTACCTTTTTTCCGCAAAATCTGCAGTTCCCTCTTTCAAGTTCATACCTTGCAAGAACAAGGCCTCCGCGCTCGATTATAAGCTCTCCGCAGCCCGGACAGTAAGTATTTGCGCCCGAATGCAGCGGCACATTCCCTATATAAACATACTCCAGCCCTTCCTGAAGGCCTATTTCCTGCGCCATTTCGAGGGTTTCAACGGGAGTAGAAGGAAGACCGGAAAGCTCCAGGCACGGCAAAAATCTTGTCACATGCCAGGGAGTGTCTTTGCCGAGTTCTTTTCTTACCCATCTTGCCAGACCGCGCAGGGCACCCGGGTCATCGTTCTTTCCGGGGATTATATTGGTGACCGCTTCTACATGCATGCTCCATTTGTTCTTTGCGCGCAAAGCGCTTTCAAGAACAGGTTTAACCGAAGGCACTCCGGCAACTTCACTGTAGAACACATCGTCCAGCGCTTTGATATCCACCCTGAACGCATCAAGATACGGCGCAATAAGGTCCAGCGGTTCGATGTTAATGTAGCCGTTGGTCACATAAACAGTATAAAGGCCGCTCTCCTTTGCAAGTCTTGAAACATCAAGGGTATATTCGAACCAGACCGTGGGCTCATTATAGGTAAAGGCTATCCCTTCACACTCACTGTTGAGGGCGTTCTTTACCGCGCCTTGCGGGGAAAGATACCTGGTCGCCCTGACTGTTTCTTCCGCGCCGATCCTTGCTCGTGATATCTGCCAGTTCTGGCAATGAGAGCATCTCATATTGCAGCCCAAAGTTCCCAGGGAATAAACAAGGCTTCCCGGGTAAAAATGGAAGAGGGGTTTCTTTTCTATAGGGTCAACGGCTTCAGAAGACACCTGCCCGTAGACCAGGCTCATCAAAGAGCCGGAGGTGTTAAGCCTTGCGCCGCAGCGTCCGGCCTTTCCATCGGCTATAAGACAGTTGTGCGGGCAAAGAAGACACTCAACCTGCAAATTGTCAAGCTTTTTATAAAAGAGGGCTTCCTTCAATATTACACTCAAATGCCGTTCTTACCGCAGATGCAATTTCATCATATGAGGGGATGCATTTCAAGCCCGACCCGGACAGCTGCACCGTACCCTGCTGAAGCACAGCTTTTTTACCTCTCTTCTGAGCGCTGCCAACCAGTTTTTTACCGCCAGCGGTAATTTCGTATTCTCTCGTACTTGAAAAGCACAGTTCATTTTGAGGGGAACCGGGAACCGGGGACCGGGGGTCGGCCTGCGGTATACGGTCTGCGGTAAACGGTCTGCGGTTCCCTATTTTTGCGTCTATGCCCAAACTATTCAGTGCTTTCACAATAATTTCAGAAATATAGTAGTACGCTCCCTTTATCCCTTTGGGAAGCAACTCCACCGGACAGACCGCACAGTATGTAAGTTCGCCCGGCAGATGATAGACCACTCCTCCGCCGGTCGGTCTTTTTACTATCTCCCATGCGTCACCAACTGCTTTGTCAACATCAATTATTCTGTCAATTTTTTGAAGGCAGCCGTATGAAATGCATCTGTTCGTCCAGGAATAGATCCTTAGTACGGGAGCAGTGCAGTTCTTGAACATCTCAAGATCGATCTTCATGTTCTTTGCTCCCATGCGGGGCTTATCAAGCAGGACTTTCCAGGGGATATCTATTTTTGGCACAGGTCAAGATCTTTGGCCGCTTTGACCTCGTTGAGGCGGCCGATCAAAGTTGTATGGGGAGCCGTTTTGACCAGCTCGGGATCGTCTTTGCATTCCTGAGCGATCTTTATCATTGCATCAATAAAAGAGTCCAGTGTTTTTTTGCTCTCTGTTTCGGTCGGCTCTATCATCATGGCTTCCTCGACAATTAGAGGAAAATAGATGGTAGGCGGATGGAACCCGAAGTCCAGCAGCCGCTTGGCAATATCAAGGGCCCTAACCCCGTATTTTTCCTTCTGCCATTTTGCCGATATCACGAACTCATGCTGGCAGGTCCTCTCATAAGGAAGATAATAATGCTGCTTCAGTCTTTCTTTTATGTAGTTTGCATTCAATACTGCATTCTCCGAAACTTGCCGCAGCCCTTTTGCCCCGAGGCCTCTGATGTAAGAATACGCTTTTATCATCACAGCGACATTGCCGTAAAAAGTGGAAACACTTCCTATAGATCTTTTGCCCGGAGGGCACATCCTGAACCTGTCCCCCTGTTTTACTATCCTGCTCCCTGGCAGGAACGGCTCAAGTTTTTTTGTGACCCCTATGGGGCCGGCACCTGGACCGCCGCCTCCGTGCGGAGTGGAAAAGGTTTTGTGCAAATTGATATGGCACATATCAAAACCCAGGTCCGAAGGCCTGACTTTGCCGAGCAGGGCATTGGCATTGGCCCCGTCCATATAGAAAAGTGCGCCCTTAAAGTGAAGCAGCTCTGCTATATTGCAAATATTACGGTCAAACAATCCCAGCGTGTTGGGATTTGTCAGCATGAGTACGGCAACATTATCGTCAAGCAGCTTCTCAAGATCGGCCAGGTCTATCCCCCCGTCCGCATCCGATCTGACAGAAACCACTTCTAGACCGGCAATTGAACAGCTGGCCGGATTGGTCCCGTGCGCAGAGTCCGGGATGATGACCTTTTTGCGCTGCGTCTGGCCGAGGGACTCAAAATAGGCTTTTGCCACAAACAGAGCGGTCAGCTCTCCGTGAGCGCCGGCAAGAGGGCTCAGGCAAAAAGCGTCAAAGCCAAAGATGGAGCAGAGATAGCTTTCAAGCTCATGGAGCAGTCTCAACATCCCCTGGACAGAGCCCTCGCTCTCCAGCGGATGCAGTTGGGTAAAACCTTCCAGGGCAGCCATGTCCTCGTTGATCTTGGGATTGTACTTCATGGTGCATGAGCCAAGGGGATAAAAGCCGTTATCGACGCCGAAATTCTTCCTGCTTAGCAGGGTAAAATGCCGCACCAGGTCAACTTCGCTCATCCTGTCGATGCCGGGAGCGGACTTTCTTCTGAACTCTTCCGGAAGACTTCTGCTTTTCATTTACAGGATCGCGTTATTCATGGCGGCGTCAAACAGATGTATCTTATGCAGATTTATGTAAATGCAATAGACGCTCCCGGGCGAAGCATCGCACATGGCATCCGCTCTTGTGACAAGAGGCGTTTTGCCCACCTTAAGGTAAAGATATGTTTCGGACCCCATAAGTTCCCTGTAATCAACTTTTCCTTCCAGCTGGCATTGGAAATTTGAATCCCTAAGTTCATGGTTGAGAATGTCTTCTGGCCTTATCCCGAGCACCACTTCTTTGCCTATGCTGGGCCTGACATATTTGTCGTAATCTTTTGGAAGCACCAGCTTAAAGTCCTGAGAATCGAAGAAAAGGTGGTCTCCCGCCTTGTCGATCTTGCCGCTGACAAAGTTCATGGACGGGCTGCCGATGAAACCGGCAACGAATTTGTTCTTTGGCTTTCCGTATACTTCCAGCGGAGCATCCACCTGCTGGAGCTGGCCGTTGAGGATCACGGCGATCCTCTTGCCAAGCGTCATAGCCTCTACCTGATCGTGGGTAACATAGATGATGGTGGCCTGCAGCCTGTTGTAGATGTTCTGGAGTTCCGCCCTCATCTGGACCCTCAGCTTTGCGTCCAGGTTGCTCAAAGGCTCGTCCATAAGGAACACGGCCGGCTCTCTTACAATAGCCCTTCCGACAGCCACTCTCTGTCTCTGGCCTCCGGAGAGCTGCTTGGGAAGCCTCTTGAGCATGTTCTCAAGGCCCAGGATGTTAGCGGCCTCGTTCACCCGCCGGTCTATCTCTTTTTTCGGGACTTTTCTCAGTTTGAGACCAAAAGCCATGTTGTCGTAGACGCTCATATGAGGATATAGCGCATAGCTCTGAAAGATCATGGCTATGTCCCTGTCCTTAGGCGCCATATCGTTTATGACCCTGTTGCCTATGTAAAGCTTGCCTTCCGACACTTCCTCAAGTCCGGCAGCCATTCTTAAGGCCGTGGTCTTTCCGCAGCCAGAAGGTCCCACAAGAACAAGGAACTCCTTGTCCTTCACTTCCAGGGTCATGTTCTTTACAGCCTCAACATCCCCGAACCTCTTGGTCACATTTTCATAATAGACTCTTGCCAATTCTTTGCTCCCCTCTAGATCTGTTTGATCAGATTAGCCGTTTCAATGGCCGCCAGCGCGGCGGTCCAGCCCTTGTTGCCGGACTTTGCCCCGGAGCGCTCCAGCGCCTGCTCCAGATTGTCCGTGGTAAGGACGCCAAAGATAACCGGGACTTCGGTCTCAAGCGAAACACTTGCTATCCCTTTGGACACTTCCGCCGCAACATAATCGAAATGAGGCGTACCCCCCCTGATCACTGCGCCCAAACATATGATCGCGGAAGGCTTTTTGGCGGACTGTGCCGCTTTTTTGGCTATCAGGGGCATTTCGAAGGCCCCCGGTGTCCAGACCAATGTAACATCCGATTCTAGAACGCCGTGCCTCAAAAGGCAGTCCATCGCTCCCGACAGCAGCCCTTTTGTGACCGAGTCATTGAACCTGCCCGCAATGATCGTAACCTTCAGCCCTTTCCCGTCAAGAAGCCCTTCTTTTGTCTTCATCCTTTTCTCCCTTCTTCAAAGATCTTCGGAAGTTCTTTCAAATTGTCGTGCAGCAGCAGTATGTGCCCGAGCTTCTGGGATTTGGTCTTAAGATATCTCTCGTTATGTTCGTTTGGTTCCACTTCGATAGGAAGCCTTTCAACCACAGTAAGACCATATCCTTCTATCCCTACGATCTTCCTGGGATTGTTGGTGAGCAGCCGTATCGTCGAAAGCCCGAGGTCGCACAATATCTGGGCGCCTGTTCCGTAATCGCGCAGATCGGCTTCAAAGCCGAGAAGCTCGTTTGCCTCTACAGTGTCCGCGCCGCCGTCCTGAAGCTCATATGCCTTGAGCTTGTTAAGCAGCCCTATGCCGCGGCCTTCCTGCCTCATATAAAGCAGCACTCCCGAACCTTCTTTTTGGATCATCTTTAGGGATCGCTCCAGCTGGGCGCCGCAGTCGCACCTGCAGCTGCCGAACACATCCCCGGTCAGGCACTCCGAATGGACCCTTACCAGAACATTGTTCTTGCCGCGGACCGACCCTTTTACAAGCGCGAGATGATGCGCCCCGGAAAGAGTGTCTTCATATCCGTAGACGGTGAACTGTCCGAACCTGGTGGGAAGTTTTGATCTGCTGGTCCTTTTGACCAGTTTTTCGTTCTTAAGCCTGTATTTGATAAGGTCGGCTATCGTCACAATCTTAAGAGAGTGCTGCGCCGAAAACTCCATCAGGTCTTTTTGTCTTGCCATTTTTCCGTCGGGCCTGATTATTTCGCAAATTACGGCGGCCTCTTCCATGCCGCTGATCCTGACCAGGTCCACCGCTGCCTCGGTATGCCCTGCCCTCTTGAGCACGCCTCCGGCCCTTGCTTTGAGCGGGAAGATATGTCCGGGCTTCACAAGGTCGACCGGTCTTGAAGCGGGATCTGCAAGCACCTTCAAAGTGACGGCCCTGTCGGCTGCAGAGATCCCCGTGCTGATCCCGTGAAAGCGGCTTGCGTCCACAGACACAGTAAAGGCGGTCTTGTTGGCCTCAGTATTTTCGCTGACCATCTCTTCGATCTTGAGCTTTTTTAGTTTTTCCGGGCTAAGAGGAGCGCAGACAAGGCCCTTGCCTTTTGAGATCATGAAGTTAACCGCTTCTTCGGTCGCTGTCTGCGCAGCCATGACAAGGTCGCCCTCGTTCTCGCGGTCTTTGTCATCGACCACGATCACCATTCTGCCGGCTTTTATTTCTTTTAGCGCTTCTTCTATTGAGTCAAATTTCAATTGCATGACACAAATCCTTTTCCGGCTATCATTTTTTCCGTGTATTTGCCTATCATGTCAAATTCAAGGTTTACCCTGTCCCCTATCTTTTTCCTGCCAAGGGTCGAACCCTTAAGAGTAAAAGGAATGGCGTTCACCGTAAAAGAATCCCTGACCAGCCCCGAAACGGTAAGGCTTATGCCGTCAACTGTAACGGAGCCTTTGCCGATGATATACCTGGACATGGAAAGCGGATAAACAATGGTGAACTTTACCGCATCAAAAGCCCTTGAGATGCCTTTAATTGTGCCGGTTGAATCCACATGCCCGGACACCAGATGGCCGGAAAGCCTGTCAGAGACCTTAAGAGCTCTTTCAAGATTTACCGGATCTGACGCCTTGAGGGCCCCCAGATTGGTCTTTGAATAGGTTTCTTTTGTTATGTCCACAAAAAATGAGGGGCCTTTTGCCCCCGTCACTGTAAGGCAGGCCCCGTTAACGCAGACGCTTTCCCCGGGTTTCAGCTCTCTGGAAAGCTCTTTTGAGGTTATCTCCAGCTTCAAAAGTCCGCTGACAAACCTGGCGCTTTTTACGGAACCTATTTCTTCAACGATCCCTGTGAACATTTTGAGCTAATTTTATCACAATTTGAGCTTCTTTGCCACAGAAGCAAGGACGCCGTTTATGAATTTTTTGGATTCTTCCCCGCCGTATTTTTTTGCCAGTTCCACGGCCTCATTCATCACTACTGCGCCGGGTTCGGCCCTCTCGTGTTCAAGCTCCCAGACGCAGACGCGCAGGATGTTCCTGTCCACCGCTCCAAGCCTTTCTATGGTCCACTCCTCCAGGTTAGAAGCTATGCTGCGGTCGATTGCCGCTTTTTGGCTGACGACTCCGCTGAGAAGCGCTTTTGCCCGCTCCATTGTGTCGGGGGGAAAAGTCTCCTGGCTTGAAACGCTTAGGATGGCCTCTTCGGGTGAAGCACCAGAGAGTTCTATCTGATAAAGTGCCTGCATTGCCAGCCGGCGCGCTGTTGTTCTTTTGCCCATATCAGAGGATAAGATTGGTGTCTATAAAATCGGTATAGATCTCGCCTCTTTTAAAATTATCGTTTTCCATGACCTTTTTGTGGAAGGCTATCGTTGTTTTTATCCCTGCCACGACAAATTCGTCAAGAGCCCTGCTCATCCTGCTGATAGCCTCCTGGCGGGTCGGCGCCCAGACTATCAGTTTTGCGACCAGTGAATCATAGTATGGGGGAATTCTATATCCCTGATAAGCGTGGCTGTCAACGCGCACGCCAGGCCCCCCAGAGGGAAGATAGGTCTTTAACTCGCCCGGGCTCGGCATAAAGTTCCTTTCGGGGTCCTCCGCGTTTATTCTGCATTCTATCGAGTGGCCCGACAGTTTTATATCTTTTTGCCTGAACCGCAGTTTTCCTCCGCCGGCAACATAGATCTGTTCTTTTATAATGTCAGTTGAGGTGATCATCTCGGACACCGGATGCTCCACCTGAACGCGGGTGTTCATTTCCATAAAATAGAAACGTCCTTCCGCATCAAGAAGGAACTCTATAGTGCCTGCGCCGCTGTATTTTGCCGCTTTGGACATCTTGACCGCGGCCTCTCCCATCTTTTTCCTCAACTTTTCGCTCAGGGCGGAGCACGGCGCCTCCTCTACAAGCTTCTGGTGCCTGCGCTGGACCGAGCAATCCCTTTCCCCCAGATAGATAACATTGCCGTAATTGTCGGCCATTATTTGTATCTCAACATGCTTTGGCCGCTCTATGAACTTTTCTATATAGACCTGGGGATTGCCGAACGCCGCGCCAGCCTCGGTCTGCGCCGTTTTCATCAGCGAAGGGAATTCGTCCGCGGTCTTTGCCACACGCATCCCCTTGCCCCCGCCACCGGCAGTTGCTTTTATGAGGACCGGGAAACCGATGTTCTTTGCTATCTGGAGCGCTTCTTTTTCGTCGTTTACAATTCCTTCGGAACCCGGGACGGTTGGAACACCGGCAAGCTTTGCTGTCTGCTTGGCGGTGGCCTTGTCCCCCATCGCCTCCATGGAAGCGATAGAGGGACCTATGAACTTGATGCCGTGGGATTCGCAGACATCCACGAACTTAGAATTTTCGGCCAGAAACCCGTAGCCGGGATGCACGGCTTCGGCGCCGGACACTTCTGCCACAGAAATTATGGCCGGAATGTTGAGATAGCTTTTTGCTGGCTGGGCGGGGCCAATGCAGAAGGCCTCGTCCGCGGCCTTTGCGTGCAGGCAGTCCCTATCGGCTTCGCTGTACACCGCCACGCTTTTTATGTCCATTTCCCTGCAGGCGCGGATCACGCGCAGAGCTATTTCTCCCCGGTTGGCTATCAGTATCTTTTTGAACATGTTGCCCTCTTACTCTAAAAACCTGTTGACAGGCTGTAAATATGCTCTATAATTATATCAATACATCTGAAGATTGGCAAACACAGTTAATTTTCAGAGTAAGAATTGCAAGGGAGGTGAACACAGATGGCAAAGGCAAGAGGCGGACTTTCGAAGATCAGAGTGCATTTTAAAGGACAGAGCGATACTCTTGAGAAAGTATTCGGCAGCTCACCTATTCAGGTGACGGACATGACCAAGAAACTCTGGAGCATCATCAAGTCAAGAAAGCTCATGAAGAAAGCTTGATCGATAACCACAGACACATAAAAACCCCGGGCTAGGACCGGGGTTTTTTTATGTGCAAAACAATTATCAGCCGACGGAGAGCCTTTTCTTTCTTGCCAGCGGCGGGATTATGTAATCGAGCACATCGTCCACAGTTATTATCCCAAGTATCCTATTGAGCTTGTCGACCACGGGAACAGCCAGGAGATTGTATTTTGA
>CAYUCV010000004.1:0-26045 GCA_964443545.1 uncultured bacterium | reverse complement strand
AATTCTTCGGTCTTTTCTTCCGGGAGATCACCCAGAACATCGGCGGCTTCATCGGAAGGCATCTTCTCAAGAATGGCGAGGGCTTTCTTGGTGTCCAGCACTCCTATCAGGAAGGCCTGGATCCTGGGCTCCAGTTCGTGCAGGGCTTCGGCCGCCGTATCAGTAGAAAGAGATTCAAAGATCGCTGTCTTTTCGTCCGTGTGCACCTGGCTGATTATGCTGGCTATGTCCGACGGGTGCAGTTCCGACATCCCCTTGTAGGGAACGACCAGTTTTATCCTGGCAAGGTCCGTTTGTAGAGGTTCGACATAATTCCAACCTATCAGATATTCCTTCATCTTGATATTGAAAAAGGAAAGGAGGAAAGAGACCGGCTGCTCCAGCCTGAGCCGGCGAAGAACGCCCTTAAGCCCGACATCCGCCGCGATTAAACGGGCGTCTTCCCCTACCTTTGCGATCTTAAGGTCGTTTACCCTTACCACCTTGGAGCCGTGTATGTCCACTATCTGCTTGTCCATAAGGTCTCTTTTGACAAGGACGCTTCCCTCTCTCAGCTCGGCAAAAGGGGTCTCTTTAATCCCCGCGCGGGTAGAAATAAATTTTCTGCCTATCAGATTGATCTCCTGAAGCAGCAGGACTTTTTTGTGCCTGCCGCCTGTTGACTTCAGCACCAGGCCGGTCACTTTTGGGAACTGGTCCTGGGACTCGATCACAATATCGTCTACACGGCCTATCTTTTCTTCGAACCTGTCGATGACCGGGCCTCCTATAAGCTCTGAAGCGTATAATTCGCTTAAATAGATCATTTATAACCTCCTGGCCGTTGCTTTAAAAAAATTATAGCATGGCCGCCTGCTATCTTGCGCAATAATACTTCCCCGGAAGTTCGCTCACCATTCCTTTAACCACCATGGGAATAAGGGCGGTGGCAAGCTCTCCACAGGAAATCCCGGCAATTACAGCAAGCTCATCAATATGCTTTGTCCCGCTTTCCAGACAGTTAAGGACCCTGAGCTGCTCCCGGGACATGCCTTCCGTATTTATGCGGGTTATTGACTTCTGTCCATCTTTGGGTCTTTTCAGGTTAAGTTCTTCCAGGATGTCCTCGACCTCTTCGACCAGTTTTGCCCCTCGCTTGATAAGCGAGTTGGGCCCGCGGCTCAAGGTCCTTCCCGCCTCTCCTGGGACGGCAAAGACCTCCCTGTTCTGCTCGAGGGCAAATCCGGCAGTAATAAGTGAGCCGCTGTCACAGGAGCCCTCAACGACCAGGGTGCCAAGACAGAGTCCCGAAATTATCCTGTTCCTGCGCGGAAAGTTCCACTTTTCCACACCTTCCACTCTATAGTGCTCGCAAACAAGAGCGCCTTTGGTCTTTATCCTGTCTGCCAATCCGCTGTTGCGGAAAGGATAGATCTCGTCAAGCCCGGTCCCGAGAACTGCAAGGGTCCTGCCTGCCGCCTCAAGCGCGCTCTTATGGGCGCAGCTGTCTATTCCCAGAGCAAGACCGGAAACAACGGTTATGCCGAGCTCGGCCAGTCCGCCTGCCAGTTTTTTGGTCATCTTTTCGCCGTAAGGAGATAGACTTCTTGACCCGACAACTGCCACGGAGCACTTGTCATTTGCTTCAAGGTTGCCGCAAAAGTAAAGCACGGGCGGCGGGTCCCAGATATTGAATAGATTGGACGGATAATCAGGATCGCCAAGGCAGACGGCATTTATATCCTGAGGAAGTGTCGGTTGCTCAGCGCTCTTTCTGCCTGCGATCAATGAGCGGGCAGTTACGGCGCCGATCCCTTCTATGGATACCAGTTCGTCAAAAGAAGCGCCCCATATCGCTGAAATACTACCGAAATGTTCAAAAAGAAGTTTTATCCGTGAAGCCCCGAGCCCGGGAATGGAAGAAAGACATACCCAGTACTTAAGATCAGAGGACATCTTTCCTTATCTTCTCAAAATAGCCCGGGGAGTCGCTGAGGGAATCATAAGAGAACAGAGAAAAACCCTTGAGAGACTTATAGAACCGTTTATAGTATTTATACGTCTTGATATGGTCAGAAATGACATCTGCCGGATTATTGAAAGCCCCCAGGCCCAAAACCACTGAGTTTTTGGAAGAAACAGAAGCGTTGAGCAGGATCAGGTCAAGTACCCTGACAGGGTCCCGTGAATAGATCATGGGAACGGTAAAATCTATGATGCCGTCCTTCTGCCACTTTCTCCAGTCCTGCCCCTTGTCCGTGGAGGCGTTAAAAATATCGGGATAGACCGCTGCGGACACGGCAATGCCGGGCTTAAGCTTTTTAACCTCCTGATAGATCCTTTTTACCAGGCCGGTCACATCATCGGCTCTTCTTTTTGCGGCTATTGGATAGGCCGGATTCTTTTTGTCGTACACAAAACTGTGGTCCGGATACCTTATGTAGTCAAAGTGAATGCCGTCAACATCATAATTGCGCGCCACTTCCAAATAAACGCTGTACAAATGGTCCTGAACGCCTTTGTTGGCAGGATTAAGGAACAGCATATTCGAGGTTTTTGGCAGCAGCCAGTGAGGTTTTGCGTTAACGACATGGTTCAACTGTGAAGGGGCCTCGGGCGAAGACCACACATAATAGGCGTTAAGCCAGGCATGGACCTTGATGCCTTGCCTGCGGGATTTTTCAACAGTCTCAGCAAGCGGGTCAAAGCCTGTCTCCACCGTCGGGAGAATTGAGGACCTGTAATAAGCCTCTCCCCTGCCCAAAACCTGGACAAAAAGCATGTTAAAGCCGTTCTCTTTTGCTTTAGTAACGAATCTGTCTATCTTTTCTTTGGAATCCAGCTGAAACCTTGTTACCCACATTGCCTTGATCTCCTGCCCGTCCGGAATACTTGCCCACAAGCAATTTCCGCGCCACAGCAGGAAAATCATTATAAATACGAGAATTCTTAGAGGTTTAAGCATTCTATATCCGTCCCGACGCTAAAGCGTCGGCTCCTAAGAATGAGAACTGGAGCCGAGCCTTTAGGCTCGGGTAAATTAGCATATTATTTCTTTAGCAGTGCCAGGGCCTCGGCCCTGGTGGAAGCGTTTTTCCTGAAGATGCCACGGACAGCCGAAGTAGTGGTGGTGGTCCCGGGTTTTTTCACGCCTCTCATTGACATGCAGAGGTGCTCTGCCTCGATTATGACAAAAACCCCGTGAGGCGAAAGTTTGTCCATGAGGAGGTCCGCTATCTGGGAGGTGAGCCTTTCCTGGACCTGCGGCCTTTTTGCAAAAGCCTCTACCACTCTTACCAGTTTTGACAGCCCCGTCACACGCCCCTTGCGCGGGATATAAACTATATGGGCCTTGCCGATGAACGGGATAAAATGGTGTTCGCACATAGAGTAAAAAGGAATATCCTTTACCATGACCATTTCTTCGTGGGCTTCGTTGTGAAAGACAGAAAGTTCTTTGCCGGGGTCTTTTAATACCCCGGAAAAAAGTTCCGCGTACATTCTTGCGACACGCTCGGGGGTCTTTTGCAGTCCCTCTCTTGAAGGGTCTTCCCCTATAGCGGAAAGAATGTCTTTTACTGCCTTTTCTATCTTTTTTCTGCTCATGTTAAAACAACTCCTTTATGTTCCCGTTCCCGTCAAGGTCGATCCTCTCGGCCGCCGGATGCTGGGGCAGGCCCGGCATCGTCATTATATCACCGGTATAAGCTACGATGAACCCGGCTCCGTAAGCCGGTTTTATGTTTTTGACCGTGAGGCGGAAGCCTTTAGGCCGCCCGAGCCTTGTGTGATCGTCCGAAAGGGAGAACTGCGTCTTGGCCACACAAACGGGAAGGGAGGCTCCTCCGCTTTGCTTAATCAGCTCAAGCTGCTGTTTTGCGCTGTCCAAAAAGTCAACTCCATCGGCTCCGTAGATCTTTGCCGCTATCTTTGACAGCTTGTCTTCAACAGGATCGTTAAGGTCATAAAGATATTTCAAACCGGAACCTTCGGTCTCTACCGTTTTTATGATGGTTTTTGCAAGCTCCACCCCTCCCCGCCCGCCGTTTTCCCTGACATCGCATATGCTGCATCTGATGCCTGTTGAATTGCATTCATCATCTATCATCTTTAATTCCTCGGCAGAATCATACGCAAATCTGTTCACAGCAACGACTATAGGGACATTAAAATTCCGCAGAGCATCTATATGCGCCCTAAGATTGTCAAAACCTCTTTTTAGCGCTTCCTTGTCCTCGTCCCTTGCCCTGAGCGCAGTCGAAGGGTTGAACTTGTCCTTTTCCACTCCGCCCTGCCACTTAAGGGCTTTTGCCGTTACAACAAGAACGGCAGCAGAAGGAACAAGACCCCCGGCCCTGCATTTTATGTCAAAGAATTTTTCTGCCCCGAGGTCCGAACCGAACCCCGCTTCGGTAATAACATAGTCGGAAAGTTTGAGCGCGAGTTTTGTGGCAACAAGGCTGCTGCAGCCGTGCGCTATATTAGCGAACGGCCCGCCATGGACAAAAGCCGGGCAGCCTTCTATCGTCTGGACCAGGTTGGGCTTTATCGCTTCTTTTAACAGGATAGCCATCGAGCCTTCAGCCTTTAGATCACCTGCGGTAATCGATCTGCCGTCCTTTGTCATTGCCACGACCATCTTCTTCAGATTTGCCCTTAAATGCTCGAGGTCAAGTGACAGGCAGAGCGCTGCCATGACCTCGGAAGCAGCCGTAATGTCAAATGAAGAGCGCCTGTCAACGCCCCTGTATCTTATGGAGATATCCCTAAGCGCCCGGTCATTCATATCCATAACTCTGTTCCAGATGATCCTTTCCGGATCGATATTGAGCGCATTCCCGTGGAAGATGTGATTATCTGTCAAAGCAGCAAGAAGATTGTGCGCGGCGCTAACCATGTGCATATCCCCGGTAAAATGCAGGTTGATATCCTCCATCGGCAGGACCTGGCTGTAGCCTCCTCCGGCCGCCCCTCCCTTAAGGCCGAGAGTCGGGCCAAGCGAAGGCTCTCTTATGCAAACGAACGCTTTTTTGCCAAGTTTTTTTAGGGCCTGTGCGAGGCCTATCGTTACCGTGGTCTTTCCTTCTCCAAAAGGGGTTGGAGTAATTGCAGTGACCAGGACCAATTTCCCGTCCCTGACGCTCTTTCTTTTTTCCAGCGCCGAAAGTTTTATCTTTGCCTTGCAGGTCCCGTAGAACTCCAGCTCCTCTTTTTTGAGCCCGCAGGAGGAGGCCACCTTTTCTATCGGCTTTGTCCTTGACTTTGACGCTATTTCAATATCTGAGAGCATGAGAGGATTTTATCATGGAAATAGCCCCTTAGTCGAGAAACTTTACAGGCCGGTTTGAGCTCTGAAGGGCAAAGGGAATCGCATTTTTGGAGCAGGAAGGGACGGATCGAACTCAAAAGCCGAGATCGTTGGAAGCGGCGACAAAGCCTCAAAACTCATGCTTTCGAGGGCCCAGCGGCCTTCGTCAAAGCTGCCTAAAAAACCTGATTCATCTCGTCTCCCATTGTAACGGCACCTCAAATTGCTCAAATAGCGGAAGAAACCATCCTCTGCACGGCTAACATCGTTTAAATTCGTATTGCCCAGTTTTCTACATAGATCTCCGATGGTCCAATCATAGTAGAATGCAGGAGAAACCACTCCGAGAGGCCCGATCATATCGTAAGCTTCGGAAAGGAGTTCTCCTGTAAATCCTGCAAGGCTCCCTATCCCGGAGAACAAGCCGAGGAATCCCACAGGGTCAAAACAGTCCGCGTATTCTTCCCAGAACTTTAAGGTCAGGTCCCTGCGGTTGTGAAGCGTCCGATCATTTCGCAGAACATATATGACCTTTAGGAGAAGCCTTTTGAAGCCTTCTTCATCTCGGGAAGGGAACAACTCCTTAACAAGGGACTGCCGCACAAGGTGCGCGGAAGACCTGTCCGGAGGAAATACCGATAAAAAGCAATTTCCTAAAGCATCAACCGTTGAATAGACTGCGGGATTGTCTTCCACCCAGCCTTCCGCTTTATCGCGCGGAACTGAGATCGAATGCCGTAGCCCCCTTTCGAACGATGGTTCCTCAGCAGCTCTTCCATCAACATAAACTCGTTCCAGGCTAAAGTTTTTTGGATCATCATAAAAAGCCCTTAGTTCGGGATCCAGTTTTGGGAGCACTCTGTCCAGAAAAAAACTTCTGACATGTTCCGGACTTCCTGCACTCCTCAATTTTATCCTTACGGACCTTAGCAGGTTAATGGTTTCGGCATAACGATTTGCCAGCATTTCGAGCTCAATTTCGGGACCATCCTCAAGATTCTTCCTTTGATAAAGGTGGATAGAAAGGCCAATTGAAAGTCCGGCTTCCCCCAGTTTTCTTGCGGCTTCCGTGCTGAAGGGGTCACCTGTTATGATCCCGTTTGTGCTCCTGGGAAACAGCTCATAACCCTGATGTTTTGCACAGCTCATCAAATCTCCAAAGTCTGCGTCATGTTCTGTATCCCTCCACAACAGAGGGTCGCTTGCATCGTACAGGATCAATCCTGGCGCGGCATATTCTGGCAGCAGGGTCAGGAGTTTGAGAAACGAAGGGTAAGTCATAAAACGCGCTGATATTGAAGAATCGGCTCCGCACATTATGCACTGATGGTAACAACCCGTGGCCAGGTCTAGGATCCCCATCCATAAACCCGGATAGCCGCTGTTCCCTTCTAAACTCTTGATAAAATTTTCATAAGCCCTTCCGCTTACCGTCTCAAAAGGGTGCCTGTATAATTCCAGCCTAGGCACAGCAGTCGAGGGCAATTCCGGGATAATATCCTCAATAAAAGGAACTGACAGAGAACCTTTGCTTACCCTTTCAAAAAGCTGAAGCCCGGCATTATTAAGGATAGGTCTGTACCGGTCAAGGATATGAGATCCTCTTGCGAACTTTATTATCGATGCGGGTTCAAGCTCCGGGAGTCTCCGGGATAGTTCCGCGACCTGCGGCCTGATGCGGATCGTGCTTCGGTTTTCTATCGTTGCCATTTTGTTCTCCGATCTATTTTCGAAAAAATCACAAAATAATTTCACAATTTGAAATTTTCGAAAAAAACAACCGATAAATTAATGTCGGAACAATTTTTAGGAGGAAACTAATGAGCCCCATTGAAACATATTACAGGCTGCCTGCAAGCAACCCCAGGACCCTGGGGGCAAGAGAAGTGTATCCTTTTGGCACCAGAATGAGGATAGGAGATGTAACTCTAAACTACGCACCGAGGATGATACCGGAAAGCCCCAACAGGTCCGTTATCAGAAGCAGCGAACAAATGTTTGACCTGGCATGCCTGCCGGGCATTAAAATAGTTGAAGTGCCGAACAATAACTATGTTACTTATCTGTCAGCCTTGACGATGGCTACCGCCCTAAACTCCTACAGGCCGCATCCCGAAGGAAAAGATTCGGCTATTCTTGCCACCGGAGGCACCTGGGATCCACCGAGGCTTTTGCTTGGAAATCCTGACCTGGCAAGGAGCACACTGGGATCTGCACTGCCTCTGGACCGGGGCCTTCTATTTACCTGCCTGGATGAATACGGTTTTCTCCTGTCCATATGGAGAATGCTGCAGGAAGAAGTCGGCAGCAGAGAAGCATTTTTGAACGGACGGCTTAATCCCATTTCATACGGGGACATCCACAGGCTGTTCCTTCAGGGCGCCGGTTTTACCGAAGCGGACTTCAGATTCCCTCCATTCGGTTTTGACGCTCCGGGCATTGAAGTCGCAAGAGCCTGGAGGAGGATATTGTTAAAAGAGATTTTCCCTTCGGTTACCGGCAATCACGGGATCGGCTCCTATCCGTTCCATGACGCTTTTAATGATTACACCGGCTTTTTAGACCCGACAGGCTTTTTTGGCATCGCCGACAGCACAAAGCTCCAGAACGGCAACGACACCACGCCTCCCGGAGCGCCTCAGATGAGCCCGATGTTCAGGAACATCGCCGCCGCCTATGGAATAAGTGAAAGAGAATCCGTTTTTATTAAAGCCAAGCAGCTGCGCGAGGACTGGAGAAAAGGCGAAAATATGCCGGAGCAGTTCCAGCATTACATTGGAGATGAAACATGGAACCGCTTCATGACGGGTCTGGACACCGAGATCGACAGAGCAAGAGTGGTCACAGGCAGAATGCCGACCAACGTTATTACTATGGGGCTGAGGGACCTTATTTTGGGCAACGGCACAGAGGAAACAGATTCAAGGAGCGCCGACCTTCATATATTTTCCATAACCGGAGGGCACAAGGCGCCGGCTTTCTACAACTGCCTTTGCCAAGCTGCAAACGAGGCGAATCCGGCCTCCGCACTTAATTTTTACGGAAGGGTCATTGTTTTTGTTGACAGCCTCGCGGCCCATTACGCGCACAAATTTAGCGAAGAATTCACTGCCACTTTCTGGAAATACAAGCCTGACGGCAATACCGAGGACATGATAAGAACTCAACTCAATGCTTCTTCGATATCGAACAGCTTCTGGACTAACTATGAATCGAATCCAGGTAATTGGAGATGGCCTGACTAGGGTTTTGCCTTAGAAAAGATCGAAACAGTTTTTGCTATTCCGGAAGCGTTGAGGCCGTACCGGTCAAGTATAAAGTCCCTTTTGCCTGCTTCTATGAATTTATCCGGAAAACCTATCCTTTTAAGCGGTCTTGTTATTCCGTGCCCCTCAAAAAGCTCCATAACCGCCGAGCCAAAACCGCCCATAAGACAGCCTTCTTCAACGGTAACGACCAGGTCCGCTTTGCGGGCTTCAGCCAATATCAGATCCTTGTCGAGCGGCTTGACAAATCTCGCGTTTATCACAGAAACCGAATGATCATTACTTTCCAACTGTTTTGCCGACTCAATTGATGGAACAACCATCGACCCTATTGCAACTATCAGGATCTTCTTCCCCTCTCCCTTTGGGAGAGGGGTTAGGGGTGAGGGTTTATAAACGACCTCCCCTTTCCCCATCTTTATCTCTGTCCCGTCTATGTTTTCGCGGTTATCCGCGGCAGCCCTCGGATATCTTATAGAGATCGGTCCGTCGTGTTGGATAGCAAAACGGAGCATTCTTTCCAGTTCAGTCCCATTCATGGGCGCCATCACCGTCATATTGGGCAGATGCCTGAGATATGCGATATCAAAGACGCCGTTGTGAGTAGGCCCGTCATCCCCCACTATCCCGGCCCTGTCCAGGCAAAAAACCACGGGCAGGTTTTGAAGGCAAACATCATGGAAAAGCTGGTCGTATGAGCGCTGCAAAAAAGTAGAATAGATAGCGCACACGGGGCGCAGCCCCCCTTTTGCCAGACCAGCCGCAAAGATAACACTGTGCTCCTCGGCTATTCCGACATCAAAAAATCTTTCCGGGAATTCCCTGGCAAAGTCATCCAGCCCGGTGCCGTCCAGCATGGCGGCGGTAACAGCAACTATATTCGATTTCTCTTCCCCGAGGCGGAGCATGACATCCCCAAAAACCTGCGTATAGCTCCTGGACCGGGACGACCCGGACACTTTTCCCGTGGCAATATCAAATCCCGGAACGCCGTGAAAGGCCGTAGGGTCCTTCTCTGCAAAAGAATAACCTTTCCCTTTTTTGGTCAGGACATGGACCATTATCGGCTTTTTCAATTCCTTTGCAAAAGAAAGGGCGCTCATCAAAAGAGTAATGTTGTGGCCGTCTATGGGACCAAGATAACTAAAGCCGAGTTCCTCCACTATCACCTCTGTCTTAAAGTCAACGATAAAGTGCTTTAGCCTTTCCTTGAGCCGGTTGGCAAGTTTGTACAACGGCATGCCGAACTTGGGGATCTTTTTTACCATGTCCTCGACCCGTTCTTTTGTCTTTGTGTAAAGGGGGTTCATCCTGGTCTTGGTAAAATACTCCGAAAGGGCGCCGACATTCTTGGAGATGGACATATCATTGTCGTTCAAGACCACGACAAGATTGCTGTTAAGGTTCATGGCATTGTTGATGGCCTCAAGACTTAGGCCGCCGGAAAGGGAGCCGTCGCCAATCACCGCAACCACCTTATGCCCCTCTCTATTGAGGTCCCGTGCCTTGGCCAGCCCAATGGCAGACGAGATCGCTGTTGAGGCATGCCCCGTAGTAAAGAGATCGTGAGGGCTTTCTTCACGGGACGGAAAACCGCTTATCCCGCCGTATTGCCGCAGAGAGCCAAACTCCTTAAGCCTGCCTGTAAGTATCTTATGAGCGTATGCCTGATGCCCCACATCCCATACCACTTTGTCCTTTGGAGAATCAAAGACCGTGTGGATGGCAATGGCAAGCTCGACCGCTCCCAGAGAGGACGCGAGATGCCCTCCGTTTTTTGAGACGGAATCAATTATGACGCTCCTTATCTCGCCGGCGGCCTTTTCAAGCTCGGGCCCCGTGAGTTTTTTTAGCGCCGAAGGAAGGTCAAGTTCATCAATAAACAAATCTGTAAACCCCCAGATACAGGCAGGCAGCAACAAGAAGTCCGAACGCAATTCCCACTGTAACTTCCAGCGGGTTGTGGCCCATGAATTCGTGCAGGTTTTCCCCGTTTATCCTGTCTGTCTTGTTCATGTCGTCAAGGATGCGCTTGATCAGCATGGACTGTTTTCCGGTAGCCCTGCGCACCCCCACCGCGTCATAGATGACGATACATGCAAAAGCAAATGCGATAGCCAGCGCGGGAGAGCTCCACCCCGACCTGATGCCGACCGAAAAGACCAGGGCGGATACCATGGCGGAATGGGCGGAAGGCATTCCTCCGGCCTCAAAAAAATGCTTGATATCAATCTTTCTGTCAATGAAATAGTAGTAAATGATCTTGAAAGCCTGCCCAAGGACCATCGCTGACACAGCGGATACCAAAGGAAAGTTCTTAAGCAGTTCTGCGACTATTTGCATACAAACCTCCCCGTACTGTCATTTTGTTCTTGTCCCTGTATAAACTGCCAGGAGCCTCAGCGGTTTGGCCTGGTCTCCAAAGCCTTTCAGACAGTCCATTGCAGCCGTTATGTGATCGGCAAGGGCTTTTTTGGAGTTTTCCAGTCCTATGAGCGACGGGAATGTGGCTTTTTTCTTTTTCAGGTCGCTCCCCTGAGGCTTGCCGATCGATTCGCTTGAGCCTTCGATATCAAGTATATCATCTTTGATCTGGAAGGCCATGCCGATATGCCAGCCGTATTCCGAAAGAACTCTTATATCATTTTCGGAAGCCTCCGAAAGGACTGCTCCCAGCATGCAGGAAGTGCTGATAAGGTCCCCCGTTTTTCTTGCGTGTATCATGCAAAGCTCTTCAAGCGATATCTGTTTCCCCTCGCTTAAGATATCCATCGTCTGGCCAAGAGCCATGCCCCTGCATCCAAGGGCAGCGGCAAATTCAACAAGGGCCCTGTTCACGGCCGCAGGGGCCGCTTTACTTTTGCCGAGCGTTTCAAAAGCCAGCGCCAAGAGCGAATCCCCGGCCAGGACGGCAACAGCCTCTCCGAACTTCTTATGACTGGTGGGAAGCCCTCTGCGGAGATCGTCGTCGTCCATGCACGGAAGGTCATCATGAATAAGCGAAAAAGTGTGCGCCATCTCTACGGCGCAGGCTGCGTCTATAACAGCCGACGCTTCTTTCTTTACGCTTTCGGCCGATGCCATAACAAGTACCGCTCTCAATCTTTTGCCTGGGGCAAGCGCCAAATACCTCATTGCCTGCGAAAGCAGACCATCGTCTTTTGGCAGGCGGGCTTTAAGTCCGGGATCTATCAGGTCTTTTTTTTCTTCCAGGTATTTTTTTAGGTCCATTTCAGTTCCTTACCGGGATCCCGCTGAGGGACAAAAAGGCTTTGATATCCGCTATCCTGAGTTTTCCATAATGGAGAGTGGAGGCAAGCAAAGCGGCATCAGATCCTCCTTTAGTAAAGGCCTCCAGGATATGGGAGCTGCTGCCCGCGCCTCCCGATGCAATGACCGGAATGCCGACAGAAGCCGATATCTTTGAAGTAACTGCAAGATCATAGCCTATATTGGTACCGTCCCGGTCCATACTTGTCAAAAGGATCTCTCCCGCCCCCAGTTCTTCCACCCGCTTAGCCCACTTTACCGCATCAAGGCCGGTCGGCGTGCGGCCTCCGTGCGTATAGACCTCAAAGAAGGCGCCGTTATTTTTTGAGTCAATTGCCACAACAATGCACTGGCTGCCGAATTTTTCAGCGGCTTTTTTTATGAGCTCCGGGTCTTTTACGGCCGCGGTGTTTATCGAAACTTTGTCGGCGCCGGAAGAAAGGATCTGGCGGATGGCATCAAGATCATATATCCCTCCCCCGACGGTAAAAGGAATAAACACCTGCTCCGCCACTTTTTTGACTACATCTATCATGATGGAGCGCTTGTCGAAAGAGGCGGTAATGTCCAGGAACACCAATTCGTCCGCGCCTTCAATGTCGTAGAACTTTGCGAGCTCAACCGGATCTCCGGCATCAACAAGGTCAACAAAGTTGACGCCTTTTACCACGCGGCCTTCTTTTACATCAAGACAGGGGATTATTCTCTTTGCCAGCATCCTCTTTTTCCTTTTCGCCCTCAACCCTGTACTTATGATACCAGTTAAGGACGTCTTTTGCTATTTGCGCGGTCACAGTGTCGCCGTGTCCGCCGTGCTCCACAAATGCCGCAACAACTATCCGGGGCTCTTTGTAAGGAGCGTAGCACACGAACCAGGCATGAGCGGCCCCGGCCGGATTTTCTGCTGTGCCTGTCTTGCCGGCGGCCTCAAATGAGGCTATTTGCACGGACCTGGCTGTTCCCCGTAAAACGACATCGCGCAAAGCCTTGCGGATATGGGACAGGTTTTTTTCGGACACGGGCACTGAACCTATGATCTTGGGCTTGTACGAAAACTCTTCCTCCCCTGTCCTGTCCCTTATGGAAAGGATCAGGTGGGGCTCAAACCGGTCCTTTCCGTTGGCTATGGAAGCATAAAGATTGGCCATCTGAATGGGGGTGACCCACAAAAACCCCTGTCCTATCCCGTAATTAATGGAATCTCCGGGGTACCAGGATTCTTTCAGGACTCTTTTTTTCCACTGGGGATCGGGCACCAGCCCCGCGGCCTCGGCAGGAAGGTCTATCCCGGTTTTGTGCCCAAGACCGTAGGAAGAAGCAAAATCCCTCAGGATCTCCGGACCGATCTCTTTCCCAAGACCGTAAAAAACGACATTGCACGACTGGACAAGTCCCTCCAAAAGGTTGAGCCTTCCGTGTCCTGAGGTTTTCCAGCATTTTGCCGTTCTTGCCCCAAGCTTATAGAACCCCGGACAATTAAAGACCTCCGACACGCTTGAAAAGCCTTTTTCCAGCGCAGCGGATAGAGTAACGGATTTAAAGACCGAACCAGCGGGATAAGCTGCGATCCCCCTGTTAAGGAAGGGCTGGGCCCTTTTCTGGAGAGCGGTCCAGACTTTTGGGTCCACCGGCAGAGAAAAGATGTTGGGATCGTAATTAGGATAAGAAGCTAGAGCCAGGACCTCTCCGTTGTTAGGGTCGATCACTATTACCGCTCCCGGTTTCTGCCCAAGGCTCGCCTCGCAGGCTTTTTGAAGTTCCAGGTCTATCGTCAGCGTAAGATTTTTCCCTGGCTGGCTGTCCGAATAGCCGCGTATGGAGGTTGGTTTCCCGTAGGACTCTATCTCCATACGCTGTCCTCCGTTTATACCGCGCAGATACTGGTCGTAGATCTTCTCAACGCCTGTCTTGCCAATAAGGTCCCCGCTGCGTATGTTTATAGAACCGGATCTTTCTATGTCCTGTGCGGTCACCTCTCCGATATATCCTAGGACATGAGCGGCAAGAGATTTGCCGGGATAGACCCTGACCGGTTTTGTGTTGACGATGAGGCCTGACAGCTGCAGTTTCTGCTCCTCTATCCTGGCTACAGTATCAAGAGACAGGTCGTCTTTGACCAGGATAGGATCGAACGGACGGGCCTTTTTTGCCTTGAGGAGCTTAACCAGATGATCTTTTGGAACTTTTAGCAGGGTCGAAGTTCTGTTAAGCAGGTAATCCCTGTCCCTGATCTCGCTCTGGACAAGATAAGCGGAAAAAACCGCCCTGTTGCCCACAAGTACCTTTCCATACCTGTCATAGATGATACCGCGCGGAGCAATAACCGGCATCGTGTGCGCCGCGTTCAGTTGTGCAAGCCTAAGATAGGCCTGGTTCTTGACCGATTGCAGGTACCAAAGCCTCAGCGCAAGAACAAGAAATAGCAGCAGTAGAACAACCCTGAATATTTTTACATAAGGATCAAGCCCGGGAAATTTATCCATCACGAAAAACCTTTCTGTAGGCTTCTATCAGAACGGGCATCAGCAACAGATTGATCAAAGGTGAGATCAAAAGAACTGTTCTAAAAAATGGCGGGTCGCCCTGACCGAAAAATCGGAATATAAGGCCGTAGAAAAGATGAAAAAGCAGCATTGAAACAAATGAGATGCCGATCGACACACCAAACTCATCCCTTATCACGGCTCCTTTGATAGATCCCGATATCAGACCTGCAAAACCAAGTCCCAGAAGGAACATGAAACCGGTGCCGTAGACGGTATCCTGCAACAGGCCCAAAAACAAGCCCGCGGCAAGACCGGCAGAAGCTCCGCCCATAAGTCCGCAAACCACCGAAAACGCAAGCAGAAGGTCGGGGAAAGCGCCAAGAACGGATATCCTGGAGAAGACTGCTCCCTGGGCGGCCAGCAGAATGAGAGAGAACACCGCAAATCTTAGATAACTGAGATTCATCTTAAAATAAAGACCTTGTCAAGTTTTGAAAGGTCCGCCGCGGTCCTGACCAGAATGTGTTGAAAAAGCGCAAAATCCTGCTTCTCGGCCTTTATCACGGTCCCCACCGGTATTCCCTTGGGAAAGATGTCCGAAATACCAGAGGTAACGACTTTATCATTAACTTCAACAGAAGCGGCGCTGGTGACATATTTTAGTTCCAACACTTCCGAAAACATCCCGGATGCGACCCCCATTATACCGCCAGAGGATAGATAAGCTGACACGCTTGAGTCAGGGTCAGATATCAGGGCCACCTTTGAGTAATGCTTGGACACTTCCGTAGTTTTTCCGACAAGCCCGTCAGTCGAGATAACCGCAAGGTCCTTTTTAACTCCGTCAGCGCTGCCCTTGTCCACAATGACCAAATTGAACCACTGGCTGCCGCTTCTCCCCACGACCTGCCCCGTTATCATAGACCTCTTGTAAGGATTGGAAGAACTGAATTGAAGCATTTTCCTAAGGCCGCTGTTCTCCTTAACAAGTTCATCATAAGAAATAGCTTTTGCCGCAAGCGTCCTGAGGCGCTCTCTTAGAAGATCGTTGTGCTTTTGCGCCTCCCTAAGCGCTGAGATGTTCTTGATCGCGGTTTTAGGGGAATCTAGCAGGATCCCGGCTGCCGATATTATCGGGGAGAATATGAATGCCCCTGCGCTTCTGACCGCTGTTGCCGGAGGTGACTGGGACAGTTGAGGCGTATTCATAAGAAAACCAAAAGCCAGCAGCAGAAACAGCAGAAGAACAAAAGGCCTTCTGTTCATTGGTTGGCGCATATAATCGGCCCGCTACTGCCAGTTTTTCTTGGTGGTTATCAGGACCTTTTTGAGGACATCTATTTCCTCAAGGACCTTTCCGGTTCCGTAAGCAACGCAAGAGAGCGGATCGTCCACCACATAAACCGACATATCTGTTTCCTGGCTCAAATGCTTATCAAGGCCTCTTAAAAGAGAACCCCCACCCGCCATAACTATCCCGCGGTCCATAACATCGGCTGCCAGCTCCGGAGGGGTTTTTTCCAGCGTCATTCTTACCGCGTCCACAACGGTCGAAACAGGCTCTGCCAGAGCATCCCTTATTTCGGCCGAAGTAAGTGTTATGGTCTTTGGAAGGCCAGACACAAGATCCCTTCCGCGAACTTCCACGGTCCTTTCCTCTCCCAGAGGATAGGCGGAACCTATGTCGATCTTGATCTGCTCCGCGGTCCTTTCCCCGATAAGAAGGTTATAGTTCTTCCTGCAGTGAGCAACAATGGCCTCGTCCATTTCATCTCCGGCCACCCTGATAGATTTTGATACTACTATGCCTCCCAGTGCAAGGACCGCCACTTCGGTAGTGCCTCCTCCGATATCAACTATCATGCTGCCGACCGGCTCTGACACCGGAAGTCCGGCACCTATTGCGGCAGCCATCGGCTCTTCTATCAGATAGGCTTCTCTTGCTCCCGCATGCATAGCAGCATCTATCACTGCCCTGCGCTCTACCCCGGTTATCCCGGAAGGAACGCCGACAACTATCCTGGGACGGACAAAAGCGCTCCTGTTATGGCTCTTGGTAATAAAATGCCGCAGCATCATTTCGGTGACCTCAAAATCCGCGATAACCCCGTCGCGCAGAGGTCTTACGGCGATAATATTGGCAGGGGTCCTTCCCAGCATTCCTTTTGCCTCGTTGCCGATGGCAAGCACCTTTCCTGTATCTTTATTGATAGCGACCACAGAAGGTTCGCAGAGAATGATCCCCTCTCCTTTTGCAAATACCAGCGTCGTTGCGGTCCCAAGATCGATCCCTATATCCCTCGAAAAATGCCCGAACACATAGTCATAGATTCCCATTTCTCTTCCTTTCTTATTCCTTAATGACCTTTGCCGAAAAACCTTTTGCAGACAGTTCTGCCGCCACTTTTTCAGCTTTATCCCTTGTTTTAAAAGCCCCTGCCTGCACCCTCCACGAACCGGAAGCTATCTCACGGGCGAACACCTCAAACCCCGCCTCTTCCAAAGCCTTCATCTTTTCTATGGCCTTTTCCCTTGACGGGGCTATCCCTGCTTCAACCTTGTAGTAAACTCCGCTTTCTGGAACCGGCTTGGCCTCTACAGGGGCCGGGAGCTCTTTCTTAACTTCGGGGACTATGACCTTTTTCCTTATGACCTGAGCAGGTCTGGCCTCTTTGAGGGGCCGCCCCAGATTAGGGTAGTCTATTTCCTCCTTTTCTGCAGGCAAAGGCTTTTTATCGGGAAGCGGAACTGCTACCGTACGAGTGTTTTCCTCTTGGATCCCTCCAACCGGCTTACCCGGAAGAAGGAGCCTTTTACCTATCATGAAACTTGCCCAGAAACTTCCGACAACGAGCAGAACAAGCACCAGTCCGAAGAATAAGCCCTTTAAGGCTGAGGACCCGGACGACCTTCTTTTTATATTGCGTCCTATGCCTATCTCATCGTCATCAAATTCTTCCAGGCCTTTATTCTCGTTTTCTATCATGTTTGGCTTATGCTGTCAGGTCAATTTTACAATATAAGGGGGTCCGCGTCAACGAGGCGGACACCCGAAATACTTTAGCGCCGCTCCAGCGGTCACATGTGATCCCGCCACACAGATGATGTCGTTCTTCCTTGAAGAACCCAGAGCAAAATCCAGACCGGACCTTAAAGTGCGAAACGACCTTGAAACAACTCCTGCGCGCAGCGCAGCTCTTTCTATAACGACCGGATCAAGACAGCCGGGATGATCTACCCCGCAGGCAATGATGGCTTTTGCATAAGGAGCCACAGCCTTTACCCCTCCCTCATGGTCCTTGTGAGAGAGCATTCCAAGAACAAAGATCGCCTTCTTACTTTTTGCTGCTTCTTGTGCAACGGCCTTAAGGCCCGAGGGATTGTGCCCTGCATCCACAAGGATCGTGGGGCTGTTGCTTACTTGCTGTAATCTTGCCGGCCAGTTGGTATTCCTTAACCCCTTTATGATGCCTTGTTCTTTAATGGCCCAGCCTTTTTTCCTCAACGCTGCTATTATTCCAAGCGCCACCCCAGCGTTATCTTTCTGAAAAAAACCTTTTAGTCTGATGCTTGCCCCCGGTCTTCCCGCTGCCCTGCCAGCAAAGATAAGAGGGCTATTTTTTAAGGTGCAGATCTTACTTATTTCTTTAATGGCTTTATTGTTCAGAGACCTGGGCACGACAACTTCCACACCTTTTTTTATTATTCCCGCTTTTTCCTGTGCCACCGACCTTATTGTCCTGCCCAGCAGCTGTGTATGGTCGAAATCTATATTGGTTATGGCGCAAACTTCCGGAATTATGACATTAGTGGAATCAAGCCTTCCTCCAAGGCCTGTTTCGATGACAGCGAGATCTACTTTCTCGTCCGAGAAATACTTGAAAGCCAATGCTGTTAGGAGCTCAAATTCGGTAGGTTTTTCCTTTTTGGCAGGGTAAGAGCGCAATACCGATCTTATTCTTGTACAGTATTTGGCGAAGTTTGCTCCGGAAATACTTTTCCCGTTGATCTTGAACCTTTCCGTATAATCAACAAGATGTGGGGAAGTATACAGGCCAACTTTAAAGCCGCACTCCTTGAGGATAGAGGCCGTCATCGCACAGACAGAGCCTTTCCCGTTGGTGCCTGCTACATGAATGCAAACAAGGTCCTTATTAGGTTCTCCAATGTTTTTTAGAAGGGTATTTATCCTGACAAGGCCGGGTTTGATGCCGAATTTCCAGAAGGATTCTAAATACCCGACCGATGCCGCATAGTTCATGTATCTATAAAAATAGGCCGAAAACGAGGCGGATGAGCTGGTTAAGCAGCTGGTAACTTCCCGGCATCATCAAAATAAAAAGTACTATGAAGATCCCGTAAGGTTCGATGCTGTCAAGAAAAGCCGCGCCCTCCCTGGGAAGGAAAGCCCTCAAAAGCCTTGATCCGTCAAGCGGCGGGATCGGAATAAGATTGAATACCGCGAACATGACATTTATCCAGACAGTGTTAAAAAAAACAAATCTGAGCAGGTCCAGGTCAAAACTGAAGTATCTAAAGAGCAGAGAAAAGATCCATGCCGCAAAAAGATTGACCGCGGGACCGGCCAGCCCTACTATGGCCGTGTCTTTTTTGGGGTCCTCAAAAAAGTACGGTGTTATGGGAACTGGCTTGGCCCACCCAAAGCCGAAAGCAATAAAGGATAGAGCGCCTAAAGGGTCCAAGTGCGCAAGAGGATTAAAGGAAAGCCTTCCGGAAGTCCTGGCAGTGGGGTCCTTAAGCCTGTCAGCGGCAAAACCGTGCGCCATCTCGTGGATTATCAGAGCAAATAAAAAGATCGGGGACATCAGCAGCCGTATTACAAGAACATCCATTTTACGCCCTCGGATGGCTTTCTTTATACACTTTTTTGAGCCTTTCCCTGCTGACGCTGGTGTAGATCTGCGTCGTTGTTATATTAGCATGTCCCAGCATCTCCTGGACAGACCTGAGGTCGGCCCCTCCTTCGAGCAGATGCGTGGCAAAGCTGTGCCGCAGAGTATGCGGCGAGGCGCTCTGCCTTACCCCGGTCTGCCTGACATGTTTTTTTATGAGCAACCAGAGGCCCTGCCGGGTCAGCCGTTTGCCGCAGCGGTCCAAAAATAGCGCTTCGCTCTTTCTCTTCTTCAGCAGCCTGGGTCTGGAGGTTTTTATGTATTGCCTAAGGACCGTTAAGGCGCCTGCCCCTGCAGGAACTATCCTTTCTTTTCCGCCTTTGCCAAGGCACTTGACAAATCCGGATTCAAAATTGACCGAGTTAAGGTCAAGGTCCACCAGCTCGCTGGCCCTAAGGCCGCAGCCGTACAGCATCTCTATCATCGCCCTGTCGCGTAAACTGTACCTGTCTTTCTTATCCGAGAACTCGGCCAGCGCGGATGCATCAGATACCGAAAGCGCCTTGGGAAGCTTTTTAGGTATTTTAGGCATTATCATGTCCTGGCTTGGATCAAGGTCCATCAGTCCTTCCCCTAAAAGAAAATGACAGAAAGATTTTACCGCCGCGGTTTTTCTCATTATAGAAGAAGCCGCGTACCCTCTTTTGCTGAGAGACTGGATGAACTGGCTGATGCCTTTCGGGCTCAGGCCGAATCTTTTGAGGTCCTCAAGGTCCCTTTTGTATGCGGCAGCAGTATTTGGGGAATATCCTTTTTCTATCTTAAGGAATGCCAAAAAATCTTTTATGCTGCTCTCTATGTTTGTTAAGCTCATTTTTTTGAAGCAGCGGCCAGGATAAGGGACAGCGCCAGCTCGGCGCCCTTAACCAGGTCTTCCACCCTGATGAACTCTTTGGAAGTGTGGATGTTATGGAATCCCACTCCCATTATCACGCTCGGCAGGCCCTGTTCGTTGAACACATTCGCGTCGCTTCCGCCCCCGGTGGCGGACAGCCTGGGACTAAGGCCGATCATTTTGACGGCTTTCTCCGCAAGCTTTACCGCCTCAGAACTGCGTTTGACCTCAAACAGTTCGTACGAAGGCTCGACTTTGAGCCTCAAAGAGGCTTTATGTTTTTTACAGGTTGATGTCAGGATGTCGGTTATTTTACTCATCTGCCTCTTCAGCTTTGCCCTGTTGCGGCTTCTTGCTTCTCCCGTGATACGCACGGTTTCTGCAACAATGTTCCTGGCTGCGCCTCCTGAGATGATGCCGATATTAGAAGTGGTTTCGCTGTCTATCCTGCCGAGTTTCATTTTTGAAATGGCCTCTGCAGCTACCTTGATCGCATTAATTCCGTCCTCGGGGTGCGTTCCCGCATGCGCCGCCCTGCCCGTGATCTGCGCTTCAAAGGAGACCTGCGACGGAGCTCTGTTTATTATCTGGTCGACCTGCCCTCCGTCAAAAACAAATCCATAGTCCGCTCGCAAGAATGAAGGAGCGCAGCACTTTGCCCCGCATATGCCTATTTCTTCCGCTACCGTGAACAGAAGGCCTATATCCCCGTGCGGGATAGCTTTCTTTTTGACGACCAGCACCGCTTCCAGTATCGCAGCAACCGAAGCCTTGCAGTCCGCTCCAAGTATGGTGGAGCCGTCGCTGCGGATGATCCCGTTCCTTACCACAGGCTTAACAGAGCCCTCGTGCGTGACCGTGTCAATATGCGCGTTAAGGAGTACCTTCGAGGCCCCCTTGACATTTCCCTTGAGGAAAACAAAGATATTGCCGCAATCGCCTCCCATCCTTATGCCTGCCCGGTCGCTTCTGCATTTGATCCCCATTGAAGCCATCTGCTTTCTCACATACTCTCCGGCCTGCTTTTCGGACTTTGAAACGCTTTTTATCCTGACAAGGTCCAAAAACCTTTTGACAAGCCGTTTTTTGTTGATCAGCCTAGAAATGCTTGAAGCTTCGTATTTCAAGTTCCTTCTCTTTTCCGTCGGCACAGGACAGAACAAGCCTGCCCCGGTTATTGGTTATCCTGCCGATAACCGATGCTTTTGACAGCCCTGCCAGTTTTCTTATTATCGCACCTGCCCTGCGCTTTGGGCAAGTAAAGACAAGTTCATAATCTTCGCCTCCGTGAAGAGCTTCTTTAAGGGAGGCTTTCTTTGCCCTGGGGATTAGGCCCTCGAACAGCAGCCCCCCCTTTCCAGAGGCCTTGCACAACTCGGCCAGCGAGCGGGAAAGCCCGTCGCTTGAATCTATCATGGAGGTCGCTCCGCCGTTCGCGATAATGCGTCCTTCCCTGACCCTTGGCTCAGGACGGAGATGCTTAATGTTCCTGCCGGGAAAAGCCCCTCCCAGTGAGCCTGTTGCCAGTATCAAGTCCCCCTCTTTTGCGCCTTTCCTAAGGACCATCCGCTTTCTAAGGACCTCGCCCAGCAGGGTAATGCTGACATAAAGCCTGTTCGGCGATGATACGGTATCTCCTCCGACAATACTGACCCCGTATTTGCCCCCCAGAGCTTTCATTCCTTTATAGAACCTGATGATATTCTTGACTTTTGTTCTCTTAGGCAGCCCTATAGACACAAGGGCCCATTTGGGATCAGCCCCCATAGCGGCGATGTCGGACAGATTTACCGCAAGCGATTTCCAACCAAGGTCAAAATAAGAATAGTAAGAAAGATCAAAGTGGATCTTTTCCACTAGCGTATCCGCAGCAGCAACAAGAAGTTTTCCTTTTGACAGCCTTAGAACAGCCGCATCATCGCCTATTCCGGCAAGAACTCCTTGACCCTTGCCCCTTGCCCCGGCTCGACTCCGCTCGCCGCAAGCTTGATCCTTGACCCTTTCTATAAGCCCCAACTCCCCAATTTTTGAAAGCTCCATGCAAAGATTATAGCATTTCTGAAATCACAGGCCTTTTTTGCCGATAAATAGTTGTACGGCGTTCGCTGCCGGGAAAGACATTAGAACACACATGACAAGAGTACTTTTTGTTTGCGCCGAAAGCCCCCTGTACAAGACCGGGGGAATGGGCATTGCCGCTGGGGAACTTGCTTTTTCACTAAAGAACAGGGGCCATGATGTAAGGTTTTGCACGCCATATTACAGCAAGATAGCCCAGAAGTCTGCTCTTAACATAGAACGCAATGCTAGGTTCTCTGTTGATGCGCCGATATTCGGCATCAATAGATGGGCAGATGTTATAGAACATACCGATGCTTCGGGACTTGATTTCTACTTTATTGATTATAACAGCTACTTCGGCAGGCCCGGAGTTTACGGTGACGGGCATCAGGATTATTTTAACAACATGGAAAGGTTCGGCTTCTTCTGCAAAGCCGCTTTGGAGATCCCAAGGAAAGTGGACTGGCATCCGGATATCATCCACTGCCACGACTGGTCGTCTGCTCTGCTTCCCGTGATGCTAAGGACTTCTTTTTCTGATTATCCTGGTTACGGTTCAATAAGAACGGTTTTGACCATGCACAATGCCAGCATGCACGGTCCTGAAGAAGGCCCGAGGATCCTCCGGACATTAGGACTGCCCGAATGGCTGTTCGATCCGGGCAGACCCGGCGAGGGACTCGAATATTTTCAGAACGTTAACGCGCTTGTCGGGGGTCTGCGTTTTGCGGACGGAGTAAGCACCGTCAGCCCCAATTATGCCGGGGAAATAGTCTCTGATTACCCCGATCCCAACCTTCCGCACAGGGAATCATTCCAAATGTTCCTTATGGCTATTTCCCGAACAAGGCCTTTTGCCGGAATCCTTAACGGCCATGATTACGAGAACAAATCGCTTTTGACCAATCCGCATCTGTCTTCTTATGTAGAATCCGACGGAGACCCTTCGGACTTAATGGTCCACCTGCGCAGCAAGCATTTAGCAAAGGAAATAGCTCTTAAAGAGTTCGGGCTCGACAGAGATCCCGGCAGGCCGCTGATAGGGGTCATAGGCAGGATAGACCCGTCCCAAAAAGGTTTTGACCTTGTCGCAGAGGCTTTGGAACGTCTCATAGCCAATGACATTAGTTTTGTCCTTACGGGGACCGGCGACAAAGCGCTTGAGGCAAGGTTTCGCAAGATCCAAAGTTCCTATCCTAGGTTTTTTCATTTTGTCAACAAATTTGACTACAAAGCAACAAGTTTGATACTTGGCGGATCGGACTTCATATATGTTCCTTCAAGATGGGAGCCGTGCGGGCTGGTACAGATGGAAGCGCTTGCCCATCTTGCCATCCCGATAGTGCGCAGGACCGGAGGGCTGGCAGACACCATATTTGACATAGATCAAGACGGCCAAAGAGGCAACGGTTTTGTATTTGAAGAATACAGCGCGCAAGCCCTGATCAATGCAACAACAAGGGCTTTAGCTGCTTACAGCGATCCGGAGCGCCGGACAGAACTGCTCCAAAGGGCGCTGGACACGCGGTTTTTGTGGGACGATTCCGCGAGGCAGTACGAGGATTTATATCAGGAAGTGCTGAGATAATGACCCTCACCGCATTTGATTCCCTATATCCTATAACTGTGCCCCTCTCCCAGAGGGAGAGGAATCCTGGCTTAGAAGCTCGATCTTTTTTTGAAGTCTATTGTGAAATATTTTTCTGTATCTGCTGACTTCATTATTTCGCATTCGAACAACACGATAACCTTTGGACCTTAAGATAGACTGTCTTTCAAGATCATATTCTTTTCTATTGTCATGAAATGAACCATCCAGCTCAAGAATCAGTTTTATTTCTTTGCATAAGAAGTCCGGGATAAAACCTTCTGCGACATGCTGCCTTCGAAATTTTAAGCCGTTAAATCTTCTGTTTTTTAGATGGGACCATGCTATTCTCTCCGCAATCGTCTCGGCTTTCCTTAAATATCTTGCGAATTTCTTTTTGATTTCCTTCATCGGTTATAATACCCTTCGCCTCACTTGGATCGGTAGTATATACAATTTATCTCCTTTCCCATAGGGAGAGGGACTTAGGCCCATCCGCCAGAATCCCTCTCCTTTTAGGAGAGGCAATGTTAATAAAAGATAATCAATAGAACAAAAGCGGTGAGGCCCAAACGCTAACCCCTGACCGCCCTGTCCATCACATCCATAGCGCAGTATTTGCCGCACATTGTGCAGACTTTTTTCCTGTTATGGGGGGAGCGTGAGGCATACATTTTCCTGAACTTTTCCGGATCGATGGATAGCATCATCTGCTTTTTCCAATTCAGTTCTTTTCTCGCCTTTGACATTTCCATGTCCCGGTCAGCGGTCCCCGGCACCCTTTTAGCAATGTCCCCGATATGCGCCGCTATTCTTGATACTATGATCCCTTCCCTTACATCCTCGACCGTCGGAAGACCCAAATGTTCCGCCGGGGTCACATAGCAGAGAAAATCCGCGCCCGCCGCGGCAGCAAGAGCCCCGCCGATAGCCGAAGTAATGTGGTCATAGCCTGCGGCTATATCGGTGGGAAGAGGCCCCAGCACATAGAACGGCGCCCCCCCGCAGATCTTTTTTTCCATTTTCATTTGTTCAACTATTTGGTTGATGGGAACATGCCCGGGACCTTCTATTATCACCTGGACCCCTTTTTGTCTTGCTCTTTCAGCAAGGCTGCCCAGGACCTTCAGTTCCCCTATCTGCGCTGCGTCACCTGAATCGTGTATCGAGCCCGGGCGGAGCCCGTCCCCAAGGCTCAGAACGACATTGTATTTTTTGAGTATGTAGAGCAGCCTGTCGTACTGCTCAAAAAGAGGGTTCTCTTTTTTGTGATACTGCATCCAGGCAAACAAGAACGCTCCTCCCCTGCTAACAATGCCGGTAACTCTTTTCTTCTTTTTTACTATCTCTGAGATCCTTCTATTGACCCCGCAATGAACAGTAACAAAGTCGACCCCGCCGGAAGCATGTTTTTCTACTGCCTCAAATATGTGTTCGGCCGTGAGGTCTTTGACCGAGCCGGCCTCCACCATCGCCTGATAGATAGGGACCGTTCCGACTATAAGAGGGGAATTCTTGATTATTGCCGCCCTTATCCTGTCCAGATCGCCCGCGGTGCTGAGGTCCATTACTGCATCAGCCTTTGCTTTTACACAGACATCAAGTTTCTTTAGTTCTTTATCCAGTGAATTGAAACCCTGTGAGGTACCTATATTGGCGTTTACTTTTGTGCTCTGCCCCCTGCCGATCTTTACGGGTTTGCAGCCTTTGTGCCGCGGGTTACGGCACACCACCACGCCTGCGTCTTTTTTCATTTGTGCTTGTGCGCCTGCCTGATGGCCATGGCAACCGCCCTCTCGGGGGTCTTCACATATATGATAGGAGCCTTCTTATGGCCTTTTTTTTCGAACTGCCAGGTATTGAGACCTACAACGGGGATCTCATAACCCAGAGCAAAACCTATTTCGCAGAGCGTACCGTAGCTTCCGCCTATTGCAATGACCGCGTGGCCGCTCTTAACTACATACTTGTTCCTTGCGTACCCCACCCCGGTCGGGATGGGTATATCAACATATTTGTTGGCATGGGACCTTACGCTCCCGGGAAGGATCCCGACAGTAAGACCTCCGCCTTTTTTTGCGCCTTTGCAGACGGCTTCCATCACCCCGGTGGTCCCGCCGCAAAAAACTACGGCTCCATGCCTGGCAAGAAGCTCCCCTACTTTTTCGGCGTCCTCATAATTCTTTTTGGAAGCCTGGCTCTCGCCGATGACGGAAATAAAGAGTTTTTTGATGCTTTTGCGGGTATGTTTTGCCGTTTCATTCATAGAGAACTAATTTTACTATGAAAGGTGCTCATTTTCAAATTGGGGAACATATCCCATTCTAACAGTTTTCAAA
>CAYUCV010000003.1:8867-55513 GCA_964443545.1 uncultured bacterium | reverse complement strand
AGGGCAGACCGGACCAAATCTTAAGCTGCCGCCCCTTATTCCAGCCCCCGAAAGTTGTGTCATAACATCTCCCAAGAAAGCAAAAAAATACCCGTTTTTACAATATGTGATAAAATTAATCTACTTATCTATCACAAAAAAAGAACCCTGATTTCATGAAAAACAGGATAAACATATTAAAAGACGACCTTATCTCCAAAATTGCCGCCGGCGAGGTGGTAGAGCGGCCGGCTTCGGCGGTAAAAGAGCTTGTCGAAAACTCGATAGATGCTCAGGCAAAAAGAATAGAGATAGAGATCCACAACGGCGGCAAGAGCCTGATAAGGGTAACGGACAATGGAAGCGGAATGTCTTTTGAAGAAGCCTTGCTGTCGCTTCAAAGGCATGCCACTTCAAAGATAAAGGAGATCGATGACCTGTTCAATATCCTCACCCTGGGTTTCAGGGGTGAGGCGCTGCCCTCCATAGCATCTATATCGAGACTGGAATTGATCACAAATGACGGGCTGCAGGGTATGGGGTGCAGGGTGCTGGCAGAAGGAGGCAGTGTTGTTGAAGAAAAGAGCTTTGGCTGTCCAAAGGGGACCAGTGTCATCGCAAAAGACCTGTTCTTTAATACCCCTGCCCGCCTTAAATTCCTGAAATCTGACACAACAGAGGCCTCGCACATCATCGAAGCCGTATCAAAGTTCATCCTGTCGAGGCCGGACATTTCCTTTACTCTGATATCCAATGGCCGTACGGTCTTTTCTTCACAGGGAAGCGGCAGGCTTGACGAAGCTATTGCCGAGGTCTGGGGGGAAGCGGTTCTTAAAGACCTTGTGCGATTTGATGAAAAACATGTAAAAGGATATATCAGCAAACCGTCCGCGGTAAAGAGCAACCGTCAGTACCAGGTCTATTTTGTGAACAAGCGGCTTGTCAATAATTTTCAGCTTTCCAGAGCTCTTGAGTCGGCCTACTATTCGCTCATTCCCGGGGACAAACACCCCCTGGGTGTCCTGTTCCTTGAAGCAGATCCCGAAGAGATCGATGTTAATGTACATCCGTCCAAGAAAGAGATAAAGTTTTCAAAACCCAAACAGGTCTTTTTGGAGGTAAGCGAAGCAGCAAGGCACGCTTTGATCGACACCTCACCGATAGAACTTATATCCAGTCCCTCGCTTGTTAAAAGGGAAGAGAAAAAATGGACGGGCCAGATGCAGCAGGTCTGGATGGAAAATATGGGAACTGTTGCGGCAGCTGCCGAGCCTGTGGCTGCTTTTGATCCAATGCAGCCTTCCAAAACTCAGAGGTCACTTCCCTGCCCGGTCTTTCAGCTGGACAGGACATACATTATATGCGCGGACCAAGACGGCCTTGTAATAGTGGACCAGCATGCCGCGCACGAGAGGATCCTTTACGAAAAACTCAAAAAAAGACAGCCCGGCACAAACGCTTCGCAGTGCGCTCTCATTCCGGAATTGGTAGAACTATCAGCAAAAGATTTCTCGGTCTTTGAGTCGGTCAAAGACCTCTTCTGCGGACTTGGGTTTGAGATAGAGGAATTCGGAAAGAACAGCCTAAGGGTAAAAGCCGTTCCCTCAGAAGCGACAAAGGCCGATCTAAAACAGCTGATAGAGGATATTATCGTAGAGTTCTCTTTACGGGCAAAGCCCTTGAGTGCACAGGAATCCAGGGAAAAGCTGCTAAAACTTACCGCCTGCCGCTCTGCCGTCAAAGCGGGCGACGAGCTTAGCCACGCGGAAATGAGCGGACTGATCAACGAGCTTTTTTGCCTGAATGATCCGACCACCTGCCCGCACGGCAGGCCGTCCGCGGCAAGAATAGAGAACTCAGCGATAGCCTCGCTGTTCAAAAGATGATCAAACCCATTTCTTCGGCCGTTAAATTCTGCGCGGCCATGCTGCTTAGGCTGATCATGACCGGCATTTCCAGAACGCTCGACATAAGGATAAGCGGCTACAGCGGTCTTGACGACAATGCGATCTTTGCTTTTTGGCACAGGGCTTCTTTCTGCCTGTTCGAGGCCAACCCCATAAAAAAGACAGCGGTGCTGACGGCAAAGGGAGGCCCGGGAGATATATTTACCAAAGCCGTGGAGGTTTATGACATCAGGATAGTTCAGGTGCCTTTCACCGAAAATCCATCCCAGGCATCGCTTACCGCCATCAAGCTCCTTGGCATCCTCAAAGAAGGATACAGCCTGATGCTGGCGGTGGACGGCCCCAAAGGCCCGGCGTACAAAATAAAGCCGGGAGTATTTTTTCTTTCCAAAAGATCGGGCAAAAAGATCGTTCCTGTAGGCGTTGCAGCAAAAAGAAAGCTCTCTGTTCCTTTTAGATGGGACAACTATTTTATCCCGCTTCCATTTTCCAGGGTGGCCGTTCATGTTGATATGGACTACAAGGATGACGGCACTGCCGTGTCTCTAGAAAAGGCGATCTCCCTTGCCGAAGAAAAGGCAACCGCCTTTTTGAAAAGTTGACAACTTTCCGGTTTTGCTGATATATTCAAAAAAGCCCGCAGCAGTACTCAAGGAGGAAACCGTGCCCGCAAATCTGATAATAGTGGAATCGCCCGCCAAGGCAAAGACGCTTGAAAAATTTTTGGGAGGCGCCTACAGCGTCAGGGCCAGCGGCGGACATGTTATAGATCTGCCGGTCAAGTCCCTGGCCGTTGATGTTGATAACGGCTTTAAACCGCTTTACGCCCCCATTAAGGGAAAAGAAAAGGTCATAAAGGACCTTAAAGCCGCCGCAAAGTCCTCAAAACTGGTCCTGCTGGCGCCAGATCCGGACAGGGAGGGAGAGGCAATAGCCTGGCACATAGCAGGAGCCATAGACCCCAAGATCAAAGTTAAAAGAATAGAATTCCACGAGATAACCAAAGAGGCCGTGCTTGAGGCGGTGCGCAATCCCAGGCATATAGACATGAACAGGGTCAATGCGCAGCAGGCCCGCAGGATACTTGACCGGCTTGTGGGATACAAGATAAGCCCGATACTCTGGAAAAAAGTAAGAAAAGGGTTGTCGGCCGGAAGGGTCCAGTCCGTTGCGGTAAGGCTGATAGTTGAAAAAGAGAAGGAGATCCAGAGATTTACCGCACAGGAATACTGGAGCATCACCGCCTTCCTCAAAAAGGATGGTGCTCTTGAGCCTTTCTCGGCGGCCGTACATTCAAAGGACGGCGCACAGATAAAAATAGAGACAAAGGAAGCCGCCGACAGGGTCCTGAAAGATCTGGAAGGAGCCGTGTTTGAGGTATCAGAGGTCAGAAAAAAAGAGCAGAAAAGACATCCTTATGCTCCGTTCATCACAAGCACTCTCCAGCAGGAAGCCTTTAGAAAGTTCGGCTATCCGGCAAAAAGGACGATGAGCATAGCACAGAGGCTTTACGAAGGCATGGACCTCAAGGACAAAGGGCATGTCGGGCTGATAACTTATATGAGGACCGATTCTGTAAGGATAGCCGACAGCGCCCTTTCCGAAGTAAGAAAGTTCATAGCGCAAAAGTATTCGGAAAAATATCTTCCCCAGGCTCCCAGGGTTTACAAAACAAAGAAAAGCGCACAGGACGCCCACGAAGCCATCCGGCCTACCTCGGTATTGAGGGATCCCGGATCGCTTAAGAACATCCTTAGCCAGGACCAGCTCAAAATTTACGGCCTTATCTGGAAACGCTTTGTGGCCTCTCAGATGGAATCTGCCGTACTTGACCAGACAAGCGCCGACATAAAGGCGGAGCCCTATCTGTTCAGAGCCATGGGGAGCGTTATTAAATTTGACGGCTTTCTGACGGTTTATGAAGAAAGCAGGGACGAAGAAGAGGAAAAGACCGGCCTCCTGCCGGAGCTTAACAAAGGGGAAAAACTGACTCTGGACAGGATAGAGCCCAAACAGCATTTTACCCAGCCTCCCGCGCGCTACACCGAGGCCACGCTGGTCAAAGTACTGGAAGAAAAAGGCATAGGTCGGCCCAGCACTTATGCCCCGATAATCGGGACAATAATAGACAGGGGCTATGTGGTACGCGACGGAAGGGCGCTCAAGCCCACGGAGCTTGGCATCATAACCAACGGTCTGCTGGTTAAACATTTCCCCACCGTGCTGGACATAAAATTCACCGCCCACATGGAGGACGAACTGGATGAGATAGCGGAGGGAAAGATCGACTGGGTGGCCGTGATGGAAGAATTTTATTCTCCATTCAAAGAAACACTGGAAAAAGCCGCAAAAGAAATGCCGAAAGTAAAGATGGAAGAAAAGACCGATGAAGTCTGCGAAAAATGCGGTAGCCCTATGGTCGTTCGCCAGAGCAGGTACGGTTCGTTTCTTGCCTGCAGCGCTTTTCCAAAATGCAAGAACACCAAGGACCTTGATTCAAAAGGAGCGATAGTGCCGGAATCTAAAGAGGTCTGCAAAAAATGCGGCAAGCCGATGAAGGTCAAAAGGAGTAGATTCGGAAGCTTTTTGGCCTGTACCGGATATCCGAAATGCAAGAACATAGTGAGCATCCTTAACAAGACCGGAGTAAAATGCCCCGAAAAGGACTGCGGCGGTGATATCGTCGAAAAAAGGACTAGAAAAGACAGGACCTTTTTTGCCTGTTCAAATTACCCCAAATGCAAGTTTGCTACCTGGCACAAGCCGATCGCGGAAAACTGCCCCGATTGCGGCGCCTTTCTTGTCGAAAAGCGCACAAAGAGCTCCGTTACCAAAGAGTGCTCCAAAAAGTGCGGTTATAAGACACAGGAATAAATAAGATGAAGACCGTAAGTTCCCCTGAAAAAATGTCCGCCGTCTGCGCCGGCATAAAGTCAAATAAACAAACGATCGGCTTTGTTCCCACCATGGGGGCTCTTCACGCCGGACATCTTGAGCTGGTAAGACAGGCGAAAAAGCGATGCGACAGAGTTGTTGTCAGCGTCTTTGTTAATCCGACGCAATTCGGCCCCAAAGAAGATCTTAAGAAATACCCTCGAAATATTAAGAAAGACAGCGCTCTTCTAAAAAAAGAAGGCGTGGACCTTATTTTTCTGCCTTCAAATAAATCCATGTATCCCGAAGGATATAAGACTTTTGTTGAAGTTGGTGATCTTGGCAAAACAATGTGCGGTGTTTCAAGACCGGACCACTTTAAGGGGGTCGCAACAATTGTTGCCAAACTTTTTAACATTGTTAAGCCTGACATCGCCTTTTTCGGCGCCAAGGACTTTCAACAGCAGGCAATAATAAGAAAAATGGTCCAAGATTTAAATATGGACATCAAAATAATCACTGCCCCTACGGTAAGAGAAAAAGACGGCCTTGCGATGAGCTCAAGGAACTCCTATCTTTCGGATAAAGAAATAAAAGCGGCTTCGGTTTTGTACCGATCATTAAAAATGGCAAAAGGCCTGATCAAAAAGGGGGAAAGAGATCCTCGGACAGTTATTGCAAGGATCAGGGCAATGATAATGAAAGAAAAACTTTTCAAGATAGATTATGTTGAGGTTCGCGACCCAGACACTTTGGATAAGATCAAAAAGATCAAAGGAAGAACTCTAATTGCCCTTGCCGCTTATATCGGGAAGACACGGTTGATAGATAACATCACCGCCTGACCCTGTTGAGGGTGTTGAAAAACACCGCACCGAAAACTGCCCATCGCAAACCGCAGACCTTTTTGGAACGGTTCCCGGTCTACGGACCCCGGTTCCCTTCCGCCTGGCGCCAGAATTGCTACTCCCCCTATTGCCATGAAAAAAGGATTTACGCTGATCGAACTTATCCTGGTTATCTGCTTGATCTCCACAGTATTGTGCTTTTCCATAGAACAGTTACGGTCACTAAAAGAGAGCCTTGCCGTCAGGGTCTTTGCGCAGCAACTGCTTGGAGACCTAAATCTTATTAAACAGAGGTCTTGCCAGCGGGCCGCTGTTTATGAACTGAATTGCTCAAAAAGTTCCTATACTATCAGCTATCTAGACAACAACACCGGTTGCTTTGTTAAAGAGCGTTCAGAGCCGATAAACAGCAGCGTTTTTGTCGAAAACCCCGTCAATTTCCGGTTCTCAAGCAGCGGGTTCCCCTGTCCCGGCTACATCGGGACCGTACAAATAAAGAGTTTTACGGGGAAAAAAGCAAAAGTCGTCATATCTTCCGTCGGAAGGATAAGGATAGAATGAAGGGCGGTTTTACCTTGATAGAGGTCGTGTTGTCAGCCTGCATCATTTCGGTGTTTTTTGCTTCCTTCTTTGTTTTTATATCCGCCGACCCCGCATTGCGTAGAAAAAACGAGACTTTTATTTTGGACCTTGTTTTTATCGAGTCTTGTATCGAGCGCCTTAGAAACACCCCCTTTGACAGCATTAAAGACGCTCCCAACATATCTGTTAAAGAAGACTGCCCCGACAGCAAGGTCATAGAGGTGTCAAAAGGAGGCCGTGCAGTAGAATGCGTCATATCAAGGTATTAGGTTTTACCCTGATCGAGCTCATTGTAAGCCTGAGTCTTGTCTCTATCATCACGCTGCCCCTGGCCGGCCTCATGTATTCTGCTGTCAAACATGAAAAAAGGATATTTCAAAAGCAGGAAAACCTTATGAATGCAGTGTCTTCCCTTGACCTTATTTGCGGAGAGATCAAGGCGTCAAAAAGCATAAGCGTTTCCTCTTCTGCCGCAAGGCTCGTTCTTCTTTTTGATGCCTATTCGGTCTCCTACGACCTTGCGGCTGATAAAGTCAGAAGGACAAAGAACACTGCGGTTTCATATCTTAATCCGGACGGTACTATAGGAAAACTGTCTTTTTCATACCCGGGCACTAACAATGTGATCACGACTATCGGCCCCAAAAGATCAATATTGATTCTAACCCTGGAGGCCTCATGCAGAAATTGAACAGCAAAGGCTCGCTACTGCTTCTATGTCTTTTTATCGTCTCAGTCTGCATGATGTGCCTTGCCGCAGGCGCCAGGCTCCGACTCCTCCAGATACAGATGAACAATGAAAGGCTGAACGGGACCAGATGTTTTTATCTTGCGGAATCCGGAATAGAGATCTCAAAGGGTAAATTGATACGAGACCCTGTCTGGTTTACAGACATCCCCCATGCAGAATACGACAAAAGATGGCTGATCACCGATTCAACCGGCCAAATATACCGGTTTGGCCATGGCGGGTTCAAAATAATAAAGGAACATGGCAAGAACAGGGTCTATTCTGTTGGGTTTATTGGGGCTTCAATAGATAAGAGCAAATATTATTGTTTTTTGAGGATGGAATATTCGGCGCCCTTCAAAAAAACGGGATGGGAAAGGTTCTAAGAATTATCAATCCTTCTTATAATACTGCGTAAAATCCTCGGGCTTCATGTTGTCGATAAAATCCTTGAATTTTTTTGTTTCTTCGGCATCTTTTTCGGCATTAACCAGTTTTGCCTGCATCATCACGACCTCGGCCACAAAGATCGGGGCCTTTGACCGCACTGCAAGGGCTATTGCATCCGAGGGCCTGGAGTCTATAAGGATCTTTTTCCCGTCCTTTGCTTCCAGGTCGATAACGGCAAAAAAGGTCCCGTCCTTTACCTCGTTTATGGAGATCTTATTGATCTTGGCCCCCATCCGGGCGCAGACATCAAGCAAAAGATCATGCGTCATCGGCCTTGGGGCCTTTATCTGCTGCAGCTCCATCGCAATTGAGGTGGCTTCAAATATTCCTATCCAGATGGGCAAAAAGTTGAGTTCTTCTTTGTCCTTGAGCAGCACCAGAGGGGAAAGGTTCTTGGGGTCAAAGCCGAGGCCGCCGACTTCCATCTCGATCATGCTTATTTCTTCCCCAGTGCAGCCTCTACTATCTTTTTGAAAGCTCCGGTATCCGTCACGGCAAGATCGGCTAGCATTTTTCTGTTTATGGCTATTTTTGCTTTTTTCAGCGCTCCCATCAGGACACTGTAAGAGGTCCCTTCTTTTTTCGCGGCAATGCCTATCCTTACATTCCAGAGCCTTCTAAAATCGCCTTTTTTGGTGCGGCGGTCGGATGTGGCATAGGACATGGCATGATAAACCGCCTGTTTTGAGGCTCTGAATATCTTTCTTAAAGATCCTCTGAACCCCTTGGCCCTTTTAAGGACCTTTTTCCTCTTTTTTCTTGCTACATTGCCTCTTTTGACCCTTACCATTTTTTGACGCCTTTCTTATAAATGCTTATAACCCGGGATCATCGCTCTTACCCTGCGAACATCGGTGTCAGAAACCAGAACCAGTTTAGAAAGCCTGCCCTTTTGTTTTGAGGTCTTCTGCTCCAGCAGATGTCTCTTGTAGGCCTTTTTTCTGCGTACCTTGCCGGTCCCGGTAAAACTGAACCTTTTTGCGGCCGATTTCCTTGTCTTCATCTTTGGCATTTTATTTCCCTCTATCCTTTTATTTTGGCGAGACCATCATCACCAGATTTCGGCCTTCTTGCTTGTAGTTGCCTTCGGGAGCGCCGCTGTCAGATACGACCTCGGCCATCTTTCTCAAAAGGTTCCTGCCTATTTCAGGATGGGTAGCTTCTCTTCCCCTGAAGTGGAGCGTCACCTTGACTTTATAGCCCTTCTTTAGGAATTCCTGAGCCCTTTCGGCTTTCACTATAAAATCGTGTTCGCCTATCTTGGGCCCCATCTTGACCTCTTTGACCTGGCCTGCTTTCCCTGTCTTACGGGACTGCTTTTCTTTTTTCTGGGCCTCATACTTGATCTTGCCCAGGTCGGCTATCCTGCAAACGGGCGGATTGGCGTCTGGAGATATCAGGATAAGGTCAAAACCGTTTTGCCTTGCCTTATCTATGGCCTCACGGGTCCCCATCACCCCCGCCTGCGAGCCGTCATGGTCTATGACCCTGACCTCCCGGGCGCGGATGCTTTCGTTCGTCACATAATATCTTCCTGCTATGCCAAACCCTCCGAATAGAATGATTATATCAAATGCCGCCTCGGTTGACAACTCCGGTATTATTTGCTAGAGTAAAAACATCATGTACGCGATAATCGAGTCCGGCAGCAAACAATACAAGGTTGAACCCGGCAATATTATAGATGTTGAACTGACAGGCCAGCAAAAGGACGATAAGGCCGTCTTTGACAGGGTCCTTTTAGCCGTTGATGGTAGCGATGTAAAAATAGGGACCCCTTATCTTAAGAGCCCCAAGGTCAGCGGGACAGTTCTTGATCTTGTTAAGGACGATAAAGTGATAAGCTTTAAGTACAAAAGAAAGACCGGCTATCACAAGACCAAAGGCCACAGGCAAAAGTATACAAGGATCAAAATAGACAGCATATCATAGCGGAGGACCCATGGCACATAAAAAAGGCGGCGGAACATCTACCAACGGAAGGGACTCGCACGGACAGCGCCTCGGAGTAAAAACTTACGGAGGCCAGCATGTCACCGCGGGCTCTATCATACTCAGGCAGAGAGGCACCAAGTTCCTTCCCGGGACCAATGTCGGGATAGGAAAGGACGATACTCTGTTCGCCCTTTCGGACGGAAGGGTAGTATTCGGCAAGCGAAGCGTAAGCATAGCCCCGTAAAGGGGGGTAATTCTATACCATGTCTCTTTTTCCCCGTAAGGACCTTTGCAGCTCCAGTTTGATCGTTGTCAAGATAGGAACCAGCTCTCTTACAGACCCTTCCGGCTGTCTTGACGGCGAAAAGTTCAGAAAACTAGCCCAGGAAGTCTACTATATCGTCTCCGGCAAAAAAAAGCAGGTGGTGCTGGTGTCTTCGGGAGCGATCGCGGCCGGCGTTCAAAAACTTGGCCGCAGCAAAACGGTGTGTTCTATCCCCGAAAAACAGGCAGCCGCGGCAATAGGACAGAACCTGCTCCTTACCCAGTACGAAAAAGCGTTCGGGGCTTTCGGCCTGGCGGTGGGACAGGTGCTTCTGACCAGGGACGCGATGGAGGACCGGGAAAGATACCTTAATTCAAGGAACACCATCCTTCAGCTGCTCAAGTTCGGCGCGGTTCCCGTTATCAACGAGAACGACACCATGGCAACGTATGAGATCCGGGTCGGGGACAATGACAACCTCAGCGCTTTGGTGGCAAGCTTGATAGGGGCGGACCTTTTGATACTATTAACCGATGTCGAGGGCTTTTTTATGGATGGAAAACTCCTGCCCTATGTGGATAAAATAACAAAAGAGATAGAATCTGCGGCAAAAGGCAGCTCCACTTCTCTTGGCACCGGCGGCATGTCCACCAAGCTCGAGGCCGCAAAGATAGTGCTTAACGCAGGGATCCCCATGGTCATAGCCGACAACAAAAAGGACGGCGTCATTACCTCTGTGCTTGACGGAAATGAAGAAGGCACCCTTTTTGTTCCCAAGCTCTCAAGGATGGAGAGCAAAAAAAGATGGATAGCCCACGGCAAAAAGCCTGCCGGCCATGTTGTAATAGATGATGGGGCAAGGGCAGCTCTGCTTGAAGGCGGAAAAAGCCTGCTTGCGGTCGGGATCAAAGAAATAAAAGGCCGTTTTGGCACCGGCGAGGTCATAGGTATACTTGACGGCTCCAGGAAAGAGATAGGCAGGGGCTTGACCAACTATACGAGCGAGCAGCTGGCAAGGATAAAAGGCCTCAAGTCCTCGGAAATAGAAAAGGCAGTGGAAGGCTCTTTGGGGGAAGAAGTAGTGCACAGGGACAATATGGTGATACTGTGATATCCGAAGTTATAGAAAAAGCCGCCGCTGCAAAAAAAACCGCGATGGCTCTGTCCGTTATGGACACAAAAGCAAAAAATGCCGCGCTTTTGGCCGTGGCCTCCTCGCTTTTATCTTCGAGCAAAGATCTTCTTGAGGCCAACAAAAAGGACATAGAGGCCGCAAAGTCTAAAGGTCTTTCAAAAGCTCTGATAGACCGGCTTTCCTTAAGCGAAGCCAGGATAAAAGACATGGCGGAAGGATTAAAAAAGGTAGCAGGGTTAAAAGACCCCGTGGGAGAGGTCATCTGCAAATGGAAAAGGCCAAACGGGCTCAGGATAAAGAAAGTTCGCGTGCCTCTGGGCGTCATAGCGATAATCTATGAGGCAAGGCCCAATGTCACCGTTGACGCGGCCGCTCTCTGCCTTAAATCGGGGAATTGCGTGGTGCTGCGGGGAGGCTCTGACGCCGTCAATTCCAACATCTTTCTTGCGGACCTTATTTCAAAGGCCGCCTCCTCCTGCGGGATACCAGAGGGCGCTGTTTCCCTGATAAATTCAACGGACAGAAAAGCGGTCGAAGACCTTTTGTCGCTGCGCCAGTATATTGACTGCGCCATCCCCAGGGGAGGCGCCGGACTTATAGACATGGTGGTAGAAAAGTCCCGGGTACCAGTAATTGAAACCGGCGTCGGTAACTGTCATGCCTATGTTGAAGCAAGCGCCGACCAGAAGATGGCTCAAGAAGTGGTCTTTAACGCAAAGGTCCAGCGGCCTTCGGTCTGCAATGCCATAGAGACCCTGCTTGTTGACGAAAAGATAGCCGCAGGTTTCCTGCCTTCCATGATAAAGCACCTCAAATCAGCGGGCGTCAGGATAAAGGGCTGCAGCAAAACAAGGAGGATAGATCCTTCGCTGGAAGAAGCCTCCGAGGAGGACTGGAAGACAGAGTATCTGGACCTGATCCTGGCAGTGCGCATAGTCACCGGAATAGACGAGGCGATAGAACATATCACTAAATACGGCTCCGGCCACAGCGAAACCATAATAACAGGGGACAGAAAAAAAGCTGGCCTGTTCACCTCAAAACTTGATTCGGCAGCCGTGTATGTGAACGCTTCCACGCGCTTTACCGACGGCGGAGAGTTCGGTTTTGGAGCAGAGATCGGCATCTCCACGCAAAAGCTGCACGCAAGGGGCCCCATGGGGCTGAGCGAGTTAACCAGCTACAAGTATGTGATCGAAGGCTCCGGACAGATACGAAAATGAAAAAGCTCGGCATTCTGGGAGGGACTTTCAACCCTCCGCACAAAGGCCATCTGAGCCTTGCCAAAACCGCCGCAAAAAAAGCAGGGCTCGATCTTGTGGTCTTTGTCCCCACCGGCCTTCCGCCCCACAAAAGCACTAGGAACCTTGCGTCAAAAAAGCACCGCATGAAAATGGTGAGGCTGGCGGTAAAGAATAGAGGCCGACACTTTAAAGTGTCGTCTATCGAGATCAACAGGAAGGGCTATTCTTACGCGGTGGATACTTTTTCAAAGCTGAAAAAGAGGTACGGGGCAGGGACAAAGCTCTACTACATAATGGGTCTTGATTCCATAAATGACATCCTCAACTGGAAAAAACCACTTGAGCTTTTTAAGCTCTGCCGCTTTATTGTGGCCACGCGCCCGGGGGCAAAGATCAAGACTTTCAGAAGGATCATGAAATTCCCTCCCGTTGCGCTTAACAAGGAAAAAATAGAGCTGATAGAGCTCAACATGAAGATCTCTTCTTCCGACATCAGGGAAAGGCTCCGCAAACAAAAAGACATATCAAAATTTGTTCCGGGCGCAGTTAAGGACTATATCACGGAAAATAGGCTATACTTATAACAAGATGCGCCTTCCCAACGCCACAACATCTATTCTTGATAACGGTATCACGCTTTTAACGGAAGAGATCCCCACTTTAAGGTCGGTAAGCATGGGCCTTATGTGCAGAGTGGGGTCTTCCAGCGAGGCTCCAGAAGAGATAGGCATTTCCCACTTTATAGAGCACCTGACTTTCAAAGGGACGCAAAAAAGGACCGCGGCCATGATAGCGCAGGAATTGGACGGAGTGGGCGGAAGGCTGAACGCCTTTACCGGCAAGGAATTCACTGTTTACTATGCCATAGTGCAGGACAAGCACATCGATGTGGCCGCCGATGTTCTGTCAGATATCTTCCTGAATTCAAAATATGAAGCCGCAGACCTTAATGTGGAAAGACATGTCATCCTTGAAGAGATCAAAATGTACGAAGATGCCCCCGACGATCAGATCCATGACATCTTTACCGCTTCCATGCTGCCCGGCAGCGGCTTCGGCAACACGACCATAGGGACCGAAGACACCGTAAAGTCGCTTGACAGGGATAAGATACTTAGATACAGGGAAAAATACTACACCCCACAAAACCTTATCATCTCTATTGCCGGAAATATCAAACCCAAAGAAGCACAAAAGATAGTATCGGCCTCTTTTTCCGGGTACAGAGGGAACTTTAAAACCCCGGATCTCGAACCTGCAGAACCGTCCCCATGCATAAAATTGAAAAAGAAAAAGACGGAACAGGTCCACCTGATAATCGGCGCCAACGGCGTTTCTCAGACCGACCCGGACCGCTATGCGTTCTCCCTCCTGGACAATGTGCTGGGGGGCTCCATGAGCTCAAGGCTGTTCCAGGAAATAAGGGAAAAAAGGGGCCTGGCATATTCGGTGTTCTCCTTTAACCACGGTTTTAAGAACGCCGGGCTGTGCGGCGTTTATGCCGGCACCAGAAAAGAGAACTTTGAAAAAACGGTAGAGCTGATCCTGGACGAGATAAGAAAGATAAAAAAAGACGGCATTACAAAGGAAGAGTATGAGCGCTCCAGGGAGTTCATAAAAGGATCGCTCGTTCTGTCCCTTGAGGCAAGCAACAGCAGGATGAATTATATGGCAAGGTCGCACTTTTACTTCGGACAGGTCCTAACGATAGATGAGGTGCTTGGCAAGATCGATGCAGTTACTCCTGACAAGATAATGGAAATGGCCGACAGGCATTATGATAACAAACAGCTTTCGCTGGTTGTGATAGGCGATTTTGACGAATTGCCAATAAAGAAAATAGAGGTATAATTAGCAGTATGGAAAGAACAAGGGTGCTCGTTAACGGCGCTAAGGGAAAAATGGGCCAGGAGGTCATAAAGGCGGTCTCAAAAGAAGCCGAACTTGAACTTGTGGCGCAGACAGACCTTGGCGACGATCTGGCAGAGACCATAAAAAAGTCCAGGCCTGATGTTGTAATTGATTTTACAATTCCAAAGTCGGCCATGGGCAACATAAGGACTGCGGCAAAGAACAAATGCCATGTGATAGTTGGAACTACCGGCATCACCGAAAAGGACCTTGCTGAGATAAAGGACCTGTGCAGCACCAACGGGGTGAACATCCTTGTGGCCCCCAACTTTGCCGTCGGGGCAGTTCTCATGATGAAGTACGCCTCCGACGCGGCCAAATATATGCCAAAAGCCGAGATAATAGAACTGCATCACGATCAAAAGCTTGATGCCCCTTCCGGAACGGCGCTTAAGACCGCGGATATGATGAAAAATAGCTCCGGCATAAAGGATGTTCCTATCCACAGCGTAAGACTTCCTGGTTTTGTAGCCGACCAGCAGGTCATCTTTGGCGGCCTGGGACAGACCCTCACTATCAAGCACCAAACCACGGGTAGGGAATGCTTTATGCCCGGCGTAGTGCTTGCCGCAAAAAAGATCAAGTCGCTCAAAGGCCTGACCTACGGGCTCGAGAATATACTCTGACATTTTTGCAGCCCTCCGGCAAATAGCCTGAAATTTTCAAGACCTCCTGTCGATGGTTATCCGTAAGAATATCACGATAGGAGGTAGCATGATGGTAGCCGGTCATCTGATAAACACATCTGGTCTTTCGGCAGGGTTAAGGGGGCTATTTGGAGGCCTGTTCAGGCGCGGGGGCACAGGTCGCTCGATCCCCGGAGCAGCGCCTTCGGCAAGAAGATTTGAGTCAAAGCTTGAACTTCCGTGCATCCTTAAGGAAAACACTTTCTATCCTTTGGTCAGATATATGGACATGAACCGGGAAACCGCTTCCGGACAGATGGGATTCGTATTCTACTCGCCTTCTAATCTTCTCGGGATCGGACTTAGGTCGCAGGGTGTGGCTTCGGTGCTTGGCGATGCGCTCGGGCTTTCTTCTGTGCCTGCCAACAGGGAAGGGTTGATCTACGGGGTCATGAGCCTTGAAGGCCTTATTGTAAATCCCCACTGTGTAAAGGGACATCTAATGTTTGATTGGAACCGCGGTTTCATGGACCAGTCGGTCCGGACTTCATACTATAATTATCTTTCCGATCTTCTGCCCAGTTTCATGACCGTTATACACTCGGAGGCAAACCGCTTCTTTTTTGAGTTCTCTGGCGGAGGAGTTGATTTTGCCAGGTTTATGAGGCCTAATATCTCTTGACGCTGAAATCCGTCCCCGGAAAAGCCGATATACATGTAGAAGGGGGCAGGCCCGGGACCAAGCCGGTGCCTCGCCTGTTGATCACCGGCCCAGATCTGCCCCGCTCTTATTTACAGAGGGGACCAATGATAGAAAAAGCTGGAAAAGCAGAAAATATGATGCATAAAGTTGCAGCGGACAACACCATGAAGAATAATTGTACAAAAAGGACCTTTTCCGGAAGCGACCTTAGGGCCGCCGCCTCGGATATGCTCAACAAGGAACTTAAAGGGCTTGGGACACGGCTTCCCAAAGAAGACCAGGGCCGTCTTTTGGACCTGGTGCTAAAGGCTTACATCAAAAACGAGAGCAAACAGGCTTAACCCGCGGACCTGTCAATAGCCTCCCTGATATTTGAGACCCCGGTTATCTCTATGCCTTTTACAGGCTTGATCTTGTTCAGGCTGATGGCAGGCACAAGGGCTTTTGTAAAACCGGTGGCAGCTGCTTCCGAAAGTCTTTTTTGCAGGTTAGAAATGCTCCTGATCTCCCCCGTAAGGCCAAGTTCTCCGGCTATCATCATTTTGGGATCTATCCCTTTGTTCTTTGCGCAGGAGACCACCGCAAGGGCCGCCGGCAGGTCCGCCGCAGGCTCATCCACATAAAGGCCCGAAGTAACGCTGAGATAGATGTCCTGTTCAAAAAGCCTGATGCCTGCTTTTCGCTCGAGCACTCCTATGATCATCGAGCACCTGTTGTGGTCCAGTCCCGTCACCACTCTTCTCGGACAGGCAAGTTTGGACTGGCTTACAAGGGCCTGGATCTCTATCATAAGAGGACGGCTTCCCTCCACCGCACAGGAAACAACGGAACCTGGAGATCCAAGTGAGCCTTCTTCAAGAAGAATCTTTGAAGGATTAACTATCTCCTTAAGCCCTTCCTGCGTCATCTCAAATATTCCGACCTCATTGGTGGAGCCAAAGCGGTTCTTGACCGCCCGCAGTATCCTCAACTGGCGGCTGTTCTCTCCTTCAAAGTAGAGAACAGTATCCACCATGTGTTCAAGGATGCGAGGGCCTGCCACAGAGCCGTCTTTTGTCACCTGCCCTATCAAGAAAACCGGGATGTTAAGTGTTTTTGCTATTTGGACCAGATAGGAGGCGCAATCCTTGATCTGAGATACCGAGCCGGCGGCGGAAGGAATGTCGCTCCTGCTGAGTGTCTGGATGGAGTCTATCATGACCAGGTCGGGCCTAAGTTGTGTTATCTGCTCCTCAATTTCAAAAAGTCCGGTATCGGGATAGATAAAAAGCCCCGGGGCATTCACGGACAGCCTCTGGGCTCTAACTTTGATCTGGTTAAGGGATTCTTCCCCGCTCACATAAAGGACCTTTCCCTTTTTTCCTACTGAAGAAGCCAGCTGCAGCATAAGAGTGGACTTGCCTGTCCCAGGCTCTCCTGCCACAAGCACGACAGCCCCCTTTAAAATGCCCCCACCCAGCACCCTGTCAAACTCCCCTATCCCGGATAAGGTCCTGGGATCTTTTTGGGCATCTATCTTGCCTATCGGAACCGCGTTTAAGCTCTTCGATTTTACCCTTCGGATTTGTTTAGGATTTTGAGTTTCGGATTTTGAACTTTCTTCAATATAACTGTTCCACTCTTCACAGACAGGGCATTTGCCTATCCATGAAGGCGACTGAGCCCCGCAGCTCTGGCAAACGAACGGGCTCATTTTGATGCCGGGGTTTCGGCCTCTTTGCTTTCCATTGTTTTTTCCGACCTGCCCTGCTGCTTTTTTGCCGGCTTTCCAGAGAACACTATTTTTTCATCCTTAAGATCGACCTTTATCCTGGTGCCGTAGGGGAAATTACCGAGCAGCACTTCTTCTGAAAGAGGCTCCTCTATTTCATTTTCTATGGTCCTTCTTAGCGGTCTTGCCCCGAACTTGGGGTCATACCCCTTTTCCGCGAGAAAGTCCTTTGCTTTTTTTGTGAGTTCCAGATAATACCCTTTTGCCTCAAGCCTTTCGTTAAGCTCCCCTATCATTATATCCACTATCTTTACAAGGTCTTCTTTGGTGATAGGATGGAACACTATGCTCTCGTCTATCCTGTTCAGGAATTCCGGCTTAAAGCTCTTTTTCAGCTCTTCAAGCACCTGTTCTTTCATCCTGTCATAGGTAGCACCTGCATCATCCCTGGTAAGAAATCCGAAAGAGGTTTGTTTTCTTATAAGATCGGCCCCCACATTGGAGGTCATTATGATTATGGTATTGCGAAAGTCCACGGTGTGTCCCTGGGAATCAGTAAGTTTGCCGTCGTCCAGGACCTGCAAAAGTATGTTCGTGACATCGTGGTGCGCTTTTTCTATCTCGTCAAGCAGAACCACCGAATGCGGCTTTCTGCGCACCGGCTCCGATAAAAGGCCTCCTTCTCCAAAACCGACATAGCCCGGAGGAGAACCAACCAAACGCGATACCGTGTGTGATTCCAGATATTCGGACATGTCTATCCTGACCATGGCATCTTTGTCGCCAAATATGAATTCCGCCACCCTCTTTGCAAGTTCGGTCTTGCCCACACCGGATGGCCCCATGAATAGGAATGACCCGATGGGTCTTTTTGGGTCTTTTAAGCCTGCCCTGGACCTTCTTATGGACTTTGCTATGACCGAAACGGCTTCTTCCTGTCCCACCACTTTTCTGCCTATTTCCTCTTCCATCTTCAGCAGCCGCTTGGTCTCTTCTTCGGTGAGCTGGGTTATCGGCACTCCTGTCCAGGAAGAAACTATCTGGGCAATGGATTCTTCTTCCACCTCGGGCCTGGCCTGCCTGTCCGCAGAGCCGATATTTTTGGCAGCTGCCTCGTACTGGGTCCTGATTGCTTCTTCCTTGTCCCTCAGCTGAGCGGCCTTTTCATATTCCTGTTCCCTTACTGCGGTCTCTTTTTCGGTCTTTATTCTCTCGAGCTCTTTAGAAAGTTCCACAACCTCGGGAGGCGCCACGGCAGAGCTCAGCATTACCTTGGCAGAAGCTTCGTCCACCAGATCTATAGCCTTGTCCGGCAGATGCCTGTCTGGAATGTAGTGCGCCGACAGCCTGGCAGCAGACACCAGCGCTTGATCGGAAATTCGAACCCGGTGAAAATCTTCATATCTTGGACGAAGGCCTTTAAGTATTTCTATTGTCTCAGGGACGGTGGGTTCCTCCACAAGAACGGACTGGAACCTGCGCTCGAGGGCAGCGTCGCTTTCTATCTTCTTGCGATATTCATCCTGCGTGGTGGCTCCTATGCACTGGAGTTCTCCCCTTGCAAGGGCGGGCTTAAGCATGTTTGCCGCATCCATAGCGCCTTCTGCGGCGCCCGCCCCGATTATCGTGTGTATCTCGTCGATAAAAAGAATGACACTGTCGCTCTTGCGCAGCTCTTCTATTATCCTTTTAAGCCTTTCCTCAAATTCACCTCGGTATTTGGTCCCGGCTATCAGAAGACCCAGGTCAAGAGAGACCACTCTTTTGTTCATAAGTGTATGAGGGACGTTGCCTGTCACGATCTTTTGAGCAAGGCCCTCAACAATGGCGGTCTTTCCGACCCCTGCCTCTCCGGTAAGCACCGGGTTGTTCTTTTTTCTGCGGGACAGTATCTGCACTACCCTTTCTATTTCCTTGGTCCTGCCCACAACGGGATCAAGTTTCTTTTCCCTGGCCTGGACGGTAAGATCGCGGCTAAAGGCATCAAGGACCGGGGTCCCGGAAGAAGAAGGGGCTTTTCTGTGGTAAGCGGTCTCTTCGCCAAGATACGCTATTATCCTGTTCTTGGCAGTAGAATAATTGATGCCGAGATCATTAAGCACCCTGGCGCATAGCCCTGTATTCTCGCGCAGCAGCCCCATAAATAGGTGTTCTACCCCGACATAGCTGTGGCCGAGCTGCCTGGCCTCGTCCCAGGCCAGCTCAATCGTGTGTTTTACCTGCGCGCTGAACGGGATCTCGTTGGCGGGACGGCCTCCCTCGCTTTTTATGGCCTCTTCCAAAAGACTTTTTGTGCGTCCGGGCTCCGCCTTGAAAAATTCGAAGGTCTTAAGCACGACCGGTTCTTTTTCCCGTATCATGCCCAGTATCATGTGCTCGTTCCCCAGGGAATGGGCCATGAGCCTCTGGGCCTCTTCCTGAGAGGCCATGATGACCCGGACCGCACGCTCGGAGAACCTGTCAAACATTACCATATTGTATGCCCGCCTCTGGAAAAATTATAACAGAAAAGAAAGGAAATTAGCATGCAAGTTTAAGACCCTTTCCAGCGATACATATATAGGGAGGCAAACTCATGTCAGCTGGCTCGAACATCTCAGTTTCTAATAATAACAAGCACGCCCTTTCGTTGGACCCTAACGGTGGCGTTTCTGCAATAAAGACCGGAGGCAACATCAACATCGCCGGAAAGACTTTAACTGGGATTGACACAAACAACAAAGGGAGTAAAATCACCCAAATCGCCCACGCCGCACTCGGAAATATCGGAAACAACGTCTACGAAATAGCCTAAGCGGTCTTTTCTATCGGCAGCATAACAATAAAAGTCGTCCCTTTCCCGACCTCGCTTCTTACCTTTATCGTCCCTTTATGTTCTTCGATGATCCTAAGTGTTATAGGAAGCCCCATGCCCGTTCCGCTGGATTTGGTCGTGTAAAAAGGATCGAAGATATTTTTTAGGTCCTCTTCTTTTATCCCGGAGCCGCTGTCCGATATCTCGACAAACACAGTCGGAATGGTGTTCTCGTTCGTCTGGGACCCGTTCTTTTTTATTGATACAAAACCTCCCTTTGTGATCTTGCCGAGTTTTATCACCTCGCCGACATCGGTCTTTATTATAAGCTCTCCTCCGTTAACCATTGCCTGCGAAGCGTTGAGTATTATATTGAGAAATGCCTGGGACAGCTGGGACGGATCGGCATTTATCTCCGGGAGTTTGGCGAATTTTGTAGTTATCCTGATATTGTTCTTCCTGAACTGATTTTCCAAAAGGTCTAGCACTTCTTCGAGCACCGAATTGGGATTGGTGGCTTTGAACTCGGGTTTTGAAGGTTTACCGAACTTGAGAAGGTTTTCGGCTATCTTGTTGATCTTTTCGATCTCTACAGGAACTATCGAGGCGAACTTGTCCCTGAAGTCTTTGTCCTCCCATTTAAGGGGAATAAGCTGTGTAAAGGTCCGCAGGGCCACAAGAGGGTTCTTTATCTCGTGGGCCATGCCGGCCGACATCGTGCCGAGCGCGGCCAGTTTTTCGGAGGCTATCAGGTGGTCTTGCGTTTCTTTTAATTCTGCCGTCATTTTATTGAAAGCCCCGGCAAGCCTGCCGATCTCATCCAGCGAAGCGGTCTTTATCTTGTAATTGAGGTTGCCCTTTCTGATAGCCTCTGTGCCGGAAATGACCTCGCTGATAGAGGCCTCGATGCTTTTTGCAAAAAAGAGCCCGGCAGTGGTAGCAATAAGTATCCCCATTATCACAAAGGCCAGGGAATTGGTCTCAACCTTCCTGATCTCAAAATAGGCCTGTGCGGCCGGCTCCGACACCGCCACCGCCCAGCCCAGTTTGCTTATTGGAAGGAAAGCCCCCACCATCCTGTCCCCGTCCTTGTCCGAAAAATTCCCTCCGGCCCTGGAGCCCGAGAGCGCTTCCCTGATATAGGGCAGCTCCTTCATGCTCTCTCTCTCAAGGGCCCTCTTCTTGTCCGGATGAGCCACTATCCTTGCTTCCGAGTCAACCACATATATTATCCTGTTCTGGGCATAGCTGAGTTCTTCCACCGAGTATTGGATGTTCTTTATAAGCCCAACCATGTTCTTTTCGTTATCAATGTAATAATTGATCTTGTCCGACACTCCCAGAGCGATCTGGTTGTCGGTCTCTATAATGGCCTTAAGCAGTGAATCTCTTGAAACAGCTATCGTGGCCAGGGTCGTAGCTTCCACTATTATTACTATAAGGACCACAAAGATGAGGACAAGTTTAAAAAGTATCTTGGTGCGCAAAAAATTGAGAGGCTTTAGAGCCAGATCGTCGGACGGCGGGATAAGATTTCCCAGCAGGAACATGGAAAAGGCAAAAAGAGCGATTATCCAGGACAGAAGAAGGTACAGGCTTGTCCCGTAAGAAACATAGAACACCGTTAGGATGTATGAAACCGCTATGGCAATTGAAGAAAGCCCGCAAATGTATTCTATATTTTTTTCCCTCTGGTCCTTTGTCCTCAGCGTCTTTATAAGATAATTCATTCCCAAAAGCACCCAGACACCGGTCCAAAAGACCCTGATGGGCAGCATGGCAATGGACTCAATGGCGGGCTCTATGACATCGAACCTGTATGCAAGGCTGACCGGAGAAGAAATGAGAAGATATCCTGTATAGGCAACGGCGGCGGCCACAAGTGCGGTTGCAGGAAGGGGCCTGTAATTGAATTTTTCGCAGGCGAGCCTGAAAACAAAGAAAACACAGACAAGCAGGCACAAATAAACGGTCTTTTGCAATAAAATAAGCGTCGAGATCTGCGCCCCTATATTGAAGAGCATTTGAGATGCAACGGTGCCGGCGACAAAAACCGTAAAAAAAGCGAACACGAGAGAAAGATGCAGATCGCTTTTCGCGCCTTTTTCAAGGAACCTGCGGAAGAGGACATAGGAACCGACAGCAAGGATGCCTGAGGCGAATATCTCTACAAAAATACTTATTATTGTGATCGTTGAGAACACTTTACTGTCTTGCTCCTGCCGGCGCCTGATCCTGCACCGTTATGTTGGCTTTTGTGATAGATAGCCAGCCTTTTTTGTTTGCCACCGCTATAAGGATCTCTTTTTCTCCGGGATGGGTTTTGGAGCTTATGCTGCTCTGCAGCGTAAAGATGCCGTCGTTAGCCAAGCTGTCCCCCCAGAGCCCGTTATCAACCAGCTTCATATTGGAGAGCCTGCCCAGGCTGGATATATCGGCCCTGACATCCTTAATATCAGATAGACCATTGGGATCCTCAATTTTGACAATGAGGTCAAAAACCGATATCCCATCAGCATTTATCCTTGCCGGGGTAACCTTTACATACTTAATAACAGGTGCCATCGTTGCCCTGTTAAGCTGCACCAGATTATACCCTATCGCGACATTGAAAAGGTCCGAGATCTTCTTCTTCATGAAGTCAGTTGCGGAAAGCATCACGGCCATTTCACCCTTGGTTATGTACTTTTCTTTTTTATCCGGCTGCGGCGCGGCTAAGGCAGAGCCTTTTAACAGCAGCATGGCCAGCAGCAGCGCCGCCGCAATGAATACTCCCGGCCTATTTTTATCTTTTAAGTTCATCAAATTTTTTCAGGATCTCCATTCCTTCGGATTCCCTGATACCCTCCTGGGGATGGAACTTTCCGTCCGCAAACGGCTTCATGAGCCCCATCTGAACAACAGTTTTTATGTAAGGCGCTGCCCAGGAATCGGCTGGGACATCAGGGAACGGGGCTCTGTCCACTCGCGCAAGGTCAAGCGAACGCGCCCGCACCAGCCAGGCCGCGAGCTCTGCCCTGGTAATCCTTTCTTCCGCTTCGAACTCTTTCTTTTCGGGCACCTGGATCACTCCTAGAGTGGCCAGCCCTTCCAGGGTCTGTTTTTTGCTTTCGGCCTGGGCCTTCTTTTGCTCCACGGCCTGTTTTTCCTTTTCCAGGCGTTCCTGTCTTGCAAGCAGTTCCTGCTTTTCCTTTTCCAGCCTTGACTTTTCCGCTTCCGAAAGCTCTTTGGCCATTTCCTTGTAGGCTATCTCAACCTGTTTTTTTACTATCTCGTCCTCCTTTTTCAAGACCACTGCTTTTTCCTGCTCAATTTTTTTTAGCTCGGTGATCTTTACCTCCACCTTCCTTAACACTCGTCTGGAAAATGAGATCTTCTGTTTTTCATGCTCTCCCGTGATCTCTATCATGTTCTTTCCTATATCAAGGGGAACCTCTACGGAAAACTTGCCGTCGGAAGCAACATATACATCCAGGCCGTTGACCTTGACCCTTACCCCTTTTGCCTCCCCGCTGACCATGATCCTGTCCTTTTCGGTAGAGGATTCGTCCTGCGGCGAGAACACTTTTAGATACCTTGCTTTTTTTGCTTTCTGCTCTACCGATTCTTCCGGGACAAAGGATGCGGAAAAGACCAGGCTGCCTCCGGTGGCAACCGAAGGATTCATGGCCGCGTCCAGTCTCCAACCGTTGAACATAAATCCGGCTCCAAGGGTCAGCCCCGTTTCCACCGCTTTAACATTAAGCCTCTGGTCTATGCCCGTTCTTAGGAACAGAGAATCATTGGGTTTCCATTCCGCGCCGGCATGCATCAGCAGGGGTCTGGCTCCCGAGGCTATAGAGCTTTCCAGATCTGCGGCAAGCAGCAGGCTGCCGGGATATGTTGAGCCCAGATATGAATTGTCCCCAAAAACCCTTGCGCTTGCTCCGGCTCTTGCGATAAGTGGGATCCCCTCGGAAACTCCGCTGCTCCAGACTATGCTCCCCCCCCCCATGGCATCTTTTGGCAGCACATTCTGCAGCACGGCTCCCAGCCTCAACCAGTTGTTGGGAAAGGCAAGAACGCTGAGGTCAAGGTCCCAGCCGGAACCGTTCTGAACAGAAGCTGTGGTCTGCAGTTCTTCGTTCAGGAGAAGCTTGAGCCCAGCTCCTATGGAATATCCGGAAAATTCTTTTGCATATGTTATTGTGCCGTAGCTGTTGGAATTGGAAACGAGGCCTGTTGCGGTAGAAAGATCCTTGACCGATCTTGATACGAGCCCGAGTCCGATGGTGCCTATATCGGTAGGATATACCTGCAGGAGAGAGAGGTTCTTGGAATCCCTGAAAGAAAGGGAAACTTCGCCAAAACCGGCCTGGGCCGCAGGATTATAAAAGACCGCGTTGCCGTCCTGCTCCACGGCTGTAAAAGCGCCGCCCATTCCAAGAGGCCTTGCGCCGACTGAAATATCAAACACATCTATCCCGTAGTCCAAAAGCGCTGCAGTTCCGACCGCGGGAATAAGCGCCAGCAGAACAGAAGTTAGAATAATTCGGAACAATGTTCTATTCATTTACAAGATATCCAGTTTTATCTGCCCCTGCGCTTCCACTCCTCTTTTGTCCCTGACAACAACAGGAATGGAAACACTTGGGCCTTTGGTCCCGGCGGGAATTCTAATCTCCTTCATAAAGATCAGGTCGCCGCTCTTTACATCACCGCCGGTCCCATCATCTTCAAGGGGCTCTTCCGCTGTCCCTCCAAGGGCCGAGAGGTCGGCTCGCACAGACCCTATGTCCGATGCTCCGTCGGGGTCCTCCACTCTAACTGCAAGGACGGCAGTTCCTCCCGGCCTGACCGCAAAGGGATATGAGATGCTGCTCAATATTACCGGGGGCCTGTTCAAGGCAAATACCCTAAGCCTTGCACCGGCAGTAGAGGACAGACCCCATTTATTAACTGCTGTAACCTGGATATTTTTTTGTCCGGCGGGAATTTCCGTCCTTATGGGAAAGGCCAGGGAAAAGATGCCGTCGCCTGACAGCGCGTCCCCGTGGCTTTCGTCATCATACATCACTGCATCAGAAGGGCCTCCCAGCGGCCTCATGTCTGCCTTAACAACCACCACTTCAAAAGTGCCCCCCTCGGCTACAACCTTTGCATAAAGACCTACCGTGGTAACTCCGTCCGCATAAACAGCCTCGGGGCTTGTTCTTGCCGTGACCACCGGAGCAACATTAACCGCACACTGTGTTTTTTCGTCGAATCCTTTGCTCCAGTCATAAACAAAAATTATCCTGTTCCTTGCCTCTTTTATCCTTGAGATCATATTGGCGGCTTCCGCCCTGGTCATATTCCTGTCAATGTCGTAGACCTTTGCCCTTTGAGAAACTCCGATGATATATCCTTCTTTAATTGCAGTTTCTAAATAGTCTTTTTTTACCTGGCCAAGGTAAGCTTCTATGGTTGCTGCCTGCGACCGTTCGAGAACAGCATCAATGCCGACTGCTCGTGTCAGATAGTAACCCGCATCGGCTCTAGAAAGAGGCTCATCTATCCCAAACTGGCCTCCCGGCAGCGGCATCATAAAGCCTTTGCCCAATACGGCATAGATATAAGGAGCTCTCCAGTGCGCGGCAGGCACATCCGCCAGCAGAGTGTAGGAAAACTGCCCGAGTGGCAGGGCTTTTGCGCGGCAGAGCCAGGTTGCAAATTCTCCCCTCGTCACCATTTCGTCAGGCATAAAACTGCCGTCGGGATAAGCCTCGATGATCCCGGCAGTTGCCATTTCGGATACGATCTTCCTGGCCCAGTGCGGCCTGCCCATGTAAAGCTCTTCCATATCAGGGTATTTTATGATCCTGAGCAGTTTGCTTTCGATAGTCTGTCTTTTACCTGAGGGGTCCGAAGCGGTTATCCGGGCCAGGTTCTTTCCGGACTTAAGGATTAGAGCCGCTTCAAAACGGTTATCTTGTTTCTGCAGGACTTTTTTGCCGTTTACTGTCAGGACAATCGCCTTTCCTGTTGGCTTTATATTTCCCTGCAGCAGCACAAGATCATTTGAGGCGGAATATTTTGCCGGCGGATGCTGCACGGCTATTACATCAAGGGGCTTCTCGGCAACTGGTTTTTTGGGATTTGCAGCAAGACCTGGAGCCTGAAAAAAAACCTGAGCGGCTAGCCCGCACACAGGCAAAGACAGCAGAAAGGCTGAAAACAGCTTTTTCATTGGAAAAATTATACCACAGGGGCGGTCTTTTTCAAATAAAAACGGCATGAGCGGGCAAGGCACACAAAGCCGTGTGCTATAATCTGAAATTGGGAGGAAGAAGCCACCTTTGTTCCTGAAAAATCTGACAATAAAAGGTTTTAAGACCTTTGCGGAAAAAACTTCCATTGATCTTGATCCCTCGAGCGCCATCACGGGCGTCGTGGGGCCCAACGGTTGCGGCAAATCAAATGTGATAGACGCCGTGAGGTTCGTGATAGGAGAGCAGAGCATAAAAGAAATGCGCGGCGAGAGCCTGGACCAGCTGATCTTTGCAGGCACCTCCCTTAAGAAAGCCCTTTCCATGGCTGAGGTCTCCATCACAATAGACAATTCCGACGGCAAAATGAAGACAGATTACAGCGAAGTGTCGATAAAAAGGCGCATTTTCAGGTCCGGAGAAAGCGAATTTTTCCTAAATAAGAATCCCTGCAGGCTCAAGGACATAAAGGAACTGTTCCTTGACACGGGCATAGGCGGCAGAGCTTATTCCATCATTAACCAGGGTCAGGTGGATTCGATCCTTCTTTCGAAACCGGAGGACAGAAGGCAGCTTTTTGAAGAGGCCGCCGGCATCGGCAAATACAAGTTCAGGAAAAGGGCCTCCGAGCGCCGCCTGATAGCCACCGAGCAGAACCTTTTGAGGGTCAACGACTTGAGGGGAGAGATCAAGGATGTCATCGCCAATCTTGCTTCCCAGGCCGAAAAAGCCAGAGAGTACACTTCGCTAAAAGAAGAGCTCAAGAACATTGAGATAGGACTTTCGAAGCGCGTGCTAAAAAGCCTGAAGGAGCGCAAAGACAACTGCCTGGCAAGAATAGCCGAGCTCGAGAGCAAAAGCAGCGGGGCCATGAGCGATGTAGAAAAGGACGAAAAAGAAAGGGTCCGCCTTAAAGACCGCATAAGAAGCATAGATTCCTCCATGGACGAGATAAGGGACCGATCCTCCAGGCTGAGAGAAAAAATGGAGGAGGCAAAGAGCACCATAGCAACAAACAAGGAGCGCTCACTGCAGCTTGAGGAACGGATAGTTGCCCTTAAGAACGAGGCCGCCTCCATTGAGGACGGGATCTCCCAAAAAAAACCTAGGCTCGAAGAAAAAGAAGCTATACTGGCCGCTCTGACCGAGGATTACGGGGCTTCGAGGCGCATACTCGAAGAGGCAGAAAAGAATTTTTCAGCGATCTCCTCTAAGATCGAGGAATCTATAGGTTTCTGGAACTCGCTTAAGAACCCCGTCGTGGAAAAGGAGATGGAGCTTTCTTCAAAAAAACACGCGATATCGGAGCTGGAACTGGAGCTAAAGTTCGCCAGGGAATCACTGGAGCAGGATACCTCTTTTGCGGAAAATCTCAGCGGGCTCAAGAACGACATTGAGTTCATAGAAAAAGAACTGCTCTTGGTCCCGCAGGTTGAGCAGTCGCTCATCGGACGCATCTCGGAGAGGAAACTTGAGATCAACAAAAAAATCGAGATAGAGTTGTCCATACTTAAAGAAAGCATCGACAAGAAGGCGGCAAGGGTAAAAGAGCTGGAGACCGCTGCAGCAAGACAAAGCTCGGAACTTGAGGAGATCAGGTCCGGAGCAAGCAAAGCAGCAGAAAAATGCTCGGAGATGGAGCAAAAGACAAAGGAGCTTTCGCTGCAGAAGGAAAAGGCGATCCTGGACCTTGCAGAAGTCAGGGCTGGCTTTAAGAACTATGAGCAGACATATGCCTCAAAAAAAGAAGAGATCGAGAACCTGAGAACAGAGCTGTCCTATCTTGTCCGCCAATCGCAGGAAAAACGGTCATCTGCATCGGACCTTGCCGCAAGGCTGGAGGGTTGCGAAAAAGAAGCCGTTGAGCTTGAGGCAAGCCTGCCCTCGCTAAAAGAGGAGGAGGAGCGGCTTTCTGTTAAGATACAGGAACTCGTCAAAGAAAAAGGGTCCGTCAATGCCCTTCTGGAGGAGCTTGAGGAAAAAATGAGGTCGGTTTCGGGAGAGGACCGGGTGCTTAGGGACAATCTTTCGAGGGAACAGGTGACCCTGGCCAAGATAGAGGGCGAGTGGCAGACAACAGAGGCGCTTTTGCGCGAGGAGTACGGGCTTACGGTCGAGGAAGTGGAATCAAGCAGCATAGAGAGCCCCTCCAACATGGGAAAAGCCAAGGAGGAGACAGAAGGGCTCAAAGCAAGGATAAGGGCGCTTGGAGCGGTCAGTCTGCTGGCGATAGAAGAGTACGAAGCGTCCAAGGAGCGGCTTTCCTTTATAGAGAGCCAGTACACTGACCTTGTTTCGGCCAGGGACAATCTGAACACTCTTATCAGGCAGCTGGACAAAGAGGCCAGGGAAAGTTTTCTTGCCAACCTCGAGTCCGTAAGCGCGCATTTTACAGAGATATTTTCCAGCCTGTTCGAGGGCGGAGAAGCAAAGATAACCCTGCTGGAGGGCGACCCTCTTGAGGCGGGAATAGAGATAATGGCCAAACCCTCCGGGAAAAAATGGCTTTCGCTTTCGCTAATGTCGGGAGGGGAAAAAGCCCTTACCGCTATTGCCCTTTTGTTTGCGCTGATGAAGACCCAGCCGTCCCCGTTCTGCTTTATGGACGAGGTAGACGCCGCGCTGGACGAAATAAATGTTATGCGCTTTACCAGGATGCTCCGGGACTTTTCCAGGCATTCCCAGATAATAGTGATCACGCACAGCAAAAGGACCATGTCTTCGGCCGACACTCTTTACGGCGTCACTATGGAAGAGCCCGGGATCTCGAAAGTCGTTTCTATGAAACTAGTAAAGGTGGCTGATTAATATAAAGACCTCATTGCTTTGCCTTGCCATGGCCCTTGTTCTCTGCGGGGCCTGCCCGGCTTTTGACAAAGTCTTTACCAAACACCTGGACGAAGGCATAGATTACACCCACATCGTAAGGACCATGCCTTCGGGGCAGACTCTCAGCATCCACGCGGTCAAGCTCGACCTTACCTCCGGTTCCTTTGAGGTCTTCCCCGCCCTGGCCAGAGAGGCCGTTGGCAGGCTGGAATCCGTGGATTCTATCGCAAAAAGGTATGGCGCTCTTGCGGCGGTCAACGGCTCTTTTTTTAAGAGGAACCGGCCGTATCTTCCTCTGGGGCTGCTGGTAATAAACGGCAATGTAATAACAAAATCCCTTCTCAACAGGTCTGCAATAGGCATATCCGGCAATAAGGAAGTAAAGTTCGGCATACCCAAGTTCATGGGAAAGATCATCAACAAAGAAACGGGGCAGGAACTTGAGATCTGGGGCATGAACAGGCCCCGAAAGGAACACGAGATAATAATATACACTCCCGAATACGGCGCATCCACAAAGACCAATGAGAACGGGGTGGAACTTATTATAGAGGATGACAGGGTGTTCGGTATCTCGGCCGGGAATTCTCCTATCCCCGACAACGGTTATGTTATCTCCTTCCACGGCTGGACCAGGGATTATTCCAACACACTGCCTCCGGGAGCCTCCATAGAGGCAAGGTACAGCCTGTCCGAGGGGTGGGAAAGCATAGACCATGTCATAACAGGAGGACCCAGGCTGGTGGATAACGGGGTCAATGTATCGGAAGCCTGCATCAGGGACGAATATTGCAGCAGCGACCTTATTGGAAGGAACGCCCGCTCGGCGATAGGAATGACAAAAGACAATAAACTGCTCATTGTTGTGTCAGAGGGCAATTCCGCAAGGCGCAACAAAAGAAGAAAAGGCCTGACCTTTCATGAGCTTGCCGAAACGCTTATCGGACTGGGTGCAAAGGACGCCATCGCTCTTGACGGCGGCAGCTCCTCAACTCTGTTCTTAAAGGACAGGGTGGTCAATATCCCCTCGGACGGTTTTCAGCAGGGTGTCAGCAATGCGCTGGTAATAAGGGCAAAAAACTAGATCCCGGCATCCTTCTTAAGCGCCGCGGCTTTGTCGGTGCTCTCCCACGGCAAATCCAGCTCAGGCCTGCCGAAGTGCCCGTAAGAAGCCACCTGCCTGTAAAGAGGCCGCCTTAACTTTAGTTCCCTGATTATTATCCCGGGCCTTAGGTCAAAATGCTTGTTGATAAGTTCCTGGATCTTGTTGTCGGAGATCTTTCCCGTGCCAAAAGTCTCCACCATTACCGACATCGGCCGTGCAACGCCTATGGCATAGGCGACCTGGACCTCACACCGCTCTGCCAGCCCTGCCGCGACTATGTTCTTGGCAACATATCTGACCGCGTAGCAGGCGGAACGGTCCACCTTTGTTGGGTCTTTTCCGGAAAACGCGCCGCCACCGTGCCTGGCATAGCCTCCGTAGGTATCAACTATGATCTTTCTTCCGGTAAGCCCGGTGTCGCCCTGGGGCCCTCCTATCACGAACCGGCCCGTCGGATTCACATAGAACTTGGTGTTCTTGTCCATAAGTTTCTCGGGAACTATTTTTTTGACCACCTTTTCTATGATGTCCTTTTTTATCTGCTCGGAATCGATATCCGGGTCATGCTGCGAAGCTATGAGCACGCTGTCCACCCTGACGGGTTTATTATCCTGGTATTCCACTGTGACCTGGGATTTCCCGTCGGCCCTCAGGTATTTTAGTTCTCCGCTTTTTCTTACATCGGCCAGTTTTTTGGCAAGTTTTTGAGCAAGACTGATCGGAAGAGGCATCAACTCCGGAGTTTCGCTGCAGGCAAAGCCGAACATAAGACCCTGGTCCCCCGCCCCCAGCCCTTCCAGGTCCTCTTTCACGACCTCGCCTCCGCGGATCTCCAGAGCGGTGTCAACCCCGCGGGCAATGTCCTTGGACTGCTCCTTGATCGAGACAAGGACGCCGCAGGTCTCATAATCAAAGCCTATTTCCCTGCTCACATAGCCGATATCCTTTATCGTGTTCCTTACAATGGAAGGGATGTCGACATAAGTGCCTGTGGTTACCTCTCCGGCAACAACAACAAGGCCGTTGGTGGTAAGCGCCTCGACTGCCACCCTGGCAGGAGGGTCTTTTTCTATGATGGCATCAAGAATGGAATCGGATATCTGGTCGCACATCTTGTCCGGATGTCCCTCCGTCACCGATTCGGAAGTAAAAAAATGCTTCTTGGACATAAAAACTCCTTTGTTTCCTATATTTTCACGGACAAATGCAATTTTATCACAGTTTGCCAAAGCCCTCAACGGATGCTAAAATTACTTTGCAATGGGCAATTTGAGCGAACACTTTAATTCGAGGGATTTTGTGTGCCGGTGCGGCCAGTGCAGGAATGACATCAGGGTGCATCTTGGGCTGGTGGGCGCGCTGGAGATGATAGGCTTCAACTTTAAAAGGACTCCGAGGATAGCCTCTGCCTTTAGGTGCGAGTACTATAACGACAAGCACAACATCGGCAAAAAAAATGCCCACAGCCAGGGCAAAGCCGCTCATATATACATAGACGGGGTTAAGCTTAACGACCTTTACAATTTTGTAAAAACCATACCCGAAATACGGGGGCTGGGATATTATCCCGAAGATAAGTTCATACATATAGACACCAGGTCCCTTGACAAGGGGGCGGAAAAGGACGAATGGTTTAAAGAGGGCGGAAAGATCCACCCCATGACCGCCGAGGCAAAGACGAGGTTTGGACTGCTTTAGCAGATGGATAATGACATACAAGGCTTTTTGTCGTACCTGAGGGACGAAAGAAAATACTCCCCCCACACTTTGAGCAGCTACCTGCTGGACCTTAAAGAATACTCTGCATTTTTGAAGGAAAATTCCCTGCCCCACCTTTCTATGACCAGGAACCTTGCGCGCACTTATCTGGTCAGGCTCGAGGAAAAGAAGCACGGCAGAAAATCGATAGCAAGAAAGATCTCGTGCCTGCGCAGTTTTTACAGATATCTTGTAAAGGAAAAAAGGCTCGACAAGAATATCTGGAAAGCCGTTTCGATCCCAAAGGCGGAGAAAAAACTCCCCTCGTTCTTGTATGAAGAGGAAATATCCTCTCTTCTTGAGGCGGTGAACATAAAAACCCCGCAGGGAATGAGGGACAAGGCCATCCTTGAACTGCTTTACGCCTCGGGAATGCGCGTAAGCGAAGCTGCTGCGCTTAACCTTTCGGATATCGACCCTGAAAGCGGCGAGGTCCTCGTAATGGGGAAAGGCTCAAAAGAAAGAGTGGTCCTTATAGGCTCATACGCCAGGGCCGCTCTCTTTGATTATATTAAGTCGGCCCGTCCCAAACTTCACGGCAAAAAGGAGAGGAACAGAGCGCTGTTTTTGGGCCGCCTCGGGGGCCGGCTCACGGGCCGCAGCATAGAGCGCCTCATCGCAAGATATTCAAAGGCCGCGGGAATCGCCAAAAAAGTGACCCCTCACAGCCTAAGGCATAGTTTTGCTACCCATCTTCTTGAGCGGGGGGCCGATCTTCGCAGCGTTCAGGAACTTTTGGGCCACAGCAGCCTCTCTACCACTCAGGTATATACACATATAACCAAAGAAAGGCTCAAAAGCGTCCACAACAAGGCCCATCCCAGGGCCAGAGGCTGATTTGACACCCCGGCTCCGCTTGCCTTATAATGAAAACAGAAGATGAAAGCAGACGTCGGGGAGCTCCTCAAGCACATCGGCAATGAGGCTGATTTTAGGCGGGAGGAAAAGCTCTCCTGGCCGCAGGACGGGCTTGAGGTCCTGGGCCCGGTAAAAGCATCGCTTCATCTGGTCAACGCGGGCGAAGGCATTCTGGCCACAGGTAAGCTGTCAGCAAAGGCCGCTTTAACCTGCAGCCGGTGCGGCAAAGCCTTTACTGGGGACCTTAAGGTTAACATAGAAGAGCAATTCTGCCGGGAACCGTCGGACGAGATGACCTTTCCCATAAGCAGCGACAACTATATAGACCTGTCGGAAGCTCTCAGGCAAAACCTTCTGGCTTCCATGCCGATACAGACGATCTGTTCTAAGGACTGCAAAGTGCCCGGAAGTTCGGAAAAGAAAAAAGTGATCGATCCGAGACTGGAAAAACTTAAAGAGGTCTTTAAAAAGGAGGAAGAAAGAAATGCCGGTCCCAAAAAAGAGACACAGTAACACCAGGACGCTCAGAAGAAGGGCCACCTGGAAGATCAAGCCGGTCAATTACGGGTCCTGTCCGGAGTGTGGCAGCGAAGTGCTTTCTCACACCGCGTGTTCGGTATGCGGCAAGTACAAAGGGCGCCAGGTCATTGCGATCAAAGAAAAGAAGCCGAAAAAAAAGGAGAACTGATCCTTGATACGCATCGCCCTTGACGCTATGGGCGGAGATCATGCCCCCGCTGAGATTATAAGAGGCGCGCTTTCGGCGTCCGGCAGCGGCGATATTCAGATAGTGCTTGTCGGCAACGAAAAAGTCCTAAAAAGCATCAAAAAAGCTTCGACCTTTGAGATAGTGCATGCTTCCGAGGTGATCGGTATGCACGAATCCCCGGTTTCCTCGGTTAAACAGAAAAAAGACTCCTCCATAAATGTGGCCCTCAATCTTCTTAAAGAAAAAAAAGTGGACGCAGTTATTTCTGCCGGGAACACCGGAGCGCTTATAGCCTCGGCCCTTTTTAAGCTGGGCCGCATAGAGGCCGTAGAACGCCCGGCCATAGCAACCGTGTTCCCTACAATGAACGGGGGCAAGGTACTGCTGCTGGACATGGGAGCAAATGTAGACTGCAAGCCCAAGAACCTGCTGCAGTTCGCTCAGATGGGTTCGCAGTACGCCGGACATGTTATGCATGTAAAAAACCCGCGGATAGGCCTGCTTAACATAGGCGAAGAGACCGAAAAGGGCAATGAACTTACAGCAGATACTTATCCCCTGCTCAAGGAAAGCGGGCTCAACTTTATCGGCCACATAGAAGGCGGCGACATACTTACCGGAAAGACCGATGTTGTGGTCTGCGACGGCTTTATCGGCAACATAATCCTGAAGTTCGGGGAAAGCGCCACCTCCATGGTGTTCAAACTGATTAAGAAAGAAATGCTGCGCAATCCGGTCTCAATGCTTGGGGCTACGCTTCTTCTGCCCGCCCTGCTCGGCATAAAAAAGAAAATAGATTATGATGAATTTGGAGCCGCCCTGATACTGGGGCTTAACGGAATCGTTTTTAAAGCGCACGGCAGGGCAAAGGCCAAGGCTATAAAGAACGCCATAAAGAGCTGCGCGGAATCCGTAAAGGAAAATATAGTTGAAAGCATCAGCTGCGGCATAAAATGAGCAACGCAAAGATAATAGGTACAGGCTCCGCGCTGCCCGAAAAGGTCCTGACCAACCTTGATCTGTCAAAGATAGTTGACACTTCGGACGAGTGGATAAAGACAAGGACCGGCATAGGGCAGCGAAGGGTATCGGACGAAAAAACCTCAACTTCGGACCTTGCCATGCTCGCTGTAGAAAAAGCCCTTAAGGCTTCCAAAACCTCCCCGGAGGAGCTCGACCTTATAATAGTAGGCACTTCCACCCCCGACACGCTGTTCCCTTCTGTCGGCTGCATCATTCAGGGCAAGATCGGCGCAAAAAATGCCGCCGCTTTTGATGTTTCGGCCGCCTGCTCGGGGTTTAATTTTGCCCTGACCGTTGCTTCCAATTTTTTTAAGGCGGGCAGCAGCAAAAAGGCTCTTGTTGTAGGCGCGGACACTCTGGCAAAATATCTTGATTGGAGCGACCGCGGAACCTGCGTTCTTTTTGGCGACGGAGCCGGAGCGGTGGTGCTTTCGCAGGCAAAAGCAGGAGAAGGCATACTTGCAAGCACGCTGACCTCGGACGGGACCGGAGCGCCGTATCTTACAATGCCCGGCGGGGGCAGCAGGAACCCCAGGCCAAAGGACGAAAAAGAACGCTGTATAACCATGAACGGCAAGGAAGTTTTTAAATTTGCGGTAAAAGCTTTTGAAAATACCCTGCTCAGCGCCCTTGGCTCAGCCGGCCTTACCCACGATAGAATAGACCTTTTGATCCCTCACCAGGCCAATATAAGGATAATAGACCACGCAATGAAAAAATTCGGCATCCCAAAAGAAAAGGTCTTTGTAAATCTGGAAAAATACGGCAACACTTCCGCGGCTTCGATCCCTATCGCCCTTGACGAAGCGCTCAAAGACGGCAGGATAAAGAAAGGTGATATAATTGCGGTGGTCGGCTTTGGCGCCGGGCTCACATCGGGCGCCAATATTATTAAATGGGGGGTTTAGCGGCAATGGACTATTTGTTGACTGATGAGCAAAAGATGATCAAGGACCTTGCGAGGAAGATTTCTGAAGAAAAAGTGAAACCCTTAAGGGCCGAACTTGACGAAACTGGCCAGTTCCCCTGGGAACTCATGAAGGTCTTTGCCGAAGCCGATCTTTGCGGGCTCTATATAGCTCCCGAATACGGCGGGTTTGGCGGCGGCTGCCTTGAATTCTGTCTGGCCACCGAAGAGGTCAGCAGGATCTGCGGAGGCGTAGGCGTCACTTTTGCCGCATCAGCGCTGGGCTGCTATCCCTTAGTGCTTTTCGGCACGGAAGAACAGAAAAAGAAGTATCTTCCCCCAATTGCCTCCGGCAAAAAGCTGGCGGCCTTTGGCCTTACCGAGGCCAACGCGGGATCTGATGCCAGCGGGATAGAGACCACAGCCAAAAAGGACGGCGACTACTACATTCTCAACGGGACCAAGCAGTGGATCACCAACGGCGGGGAAGCCGAGATCTACACGGTGATCGCAATGACGGACAAAAAAAGGGGCAGCCGCGGGGCCACCGCTTTTATCCTTGAAAAAGGCATGCCGGGTTTTACCTTCGGCAAAAAAGAGAACAAGATGGGGATCAGATGCTCCGCAACAAGGGAACTTGTGTTCCAGGACTGCAAGATACACAAATCACAGATGCTTGGTAAAGAAGGCATGGGGTTCATTGTCGCGATGAAGACCCTGGACAGGACCAGGCCGGGCATAGGAGCACAGGCGGTGGGCATAGCGCAGGGCGCTTTTGAAGAAGCTCTTAACTACTCAAGGACAAGGGTGCAGTTCGGCAAACCCGTTTCTTCTTTCCAGGGGGTCCAGCACATACTTGCGGACATGGCCACGCAGATAGAAGCCGCAAGGGCCCTTGTGATTGCAACAGCCAGGACCGTTGACACCGGCACAGATAGCATCTCCAGGGATTCGGCCATGAGCAAACTTTTTGCCAGCGATGTTTCCATGAAGGTCACCGTCGATGCGGTACAGATACTGGGCGGCTACGGCTATATGAAAGAATACCCCGTGGAAAAATACATGAGGGACGCCAAGATAACCCAGATATACGAGGGCACCAACCAGATACAGAGGAATGTTATCGCCCTGCAGCTGATCAAAGAATCCGCTGCCACAAAATAACAAAAAAGACCGATAATCCGGCCCCGCTTTTTAAGCGGGGCTGTTGTATGTTAAAATAAAATGAACAGATGAACATTGTAGTCTGCATAAAACAGGTACCTGACACCAACGATGTCAGGATAGACCCTAAAACCAACACCCTCATCAGGGAGGGCGTAAAGAGCATCATCAATCCCTTTGACGAGAACGCCGTTGAAGCCGCTTTGAGGCTCCGGGACGCAGGCGGCGGCAAAGTTACCGTTATCACCATGGGCCCTCCGCAGGCGGCCGACGCGCTAAAGACAGCAATAGCAATGGGAGCGGACGAAGCCGTCCTCATATCCGACAGGGCCTTTGCCGGGGCGGACACCTGGGCCACCTCTTACACCCTTTCGCAGGCGATCAAAAAACTCGGCGCCTATGATCTGGTGCTTTTTGGAAAGCAGGCCATAGACGGAGACACCGCGCAGGTGGGCCCCGGGGTAGCGGAGTTTTTGGACATCCCTCAGATCACCTTTGCCATCAGCATAGAGTCCGAAGGCGGCAAGATACGGGTCAAGCGCCAGTTGGAGGACACTTCCGAGATAGTAGAAACGGATCTTCCGGCCGCTGTTACCGTCATTAAGCAGATAAATGAGCCCAGAATGCCTTCGCTAAAGGGGCAGATGCGGGCAAAAAAGATGGCGATCCCTTCGTGGAGCGCAAAAGATATTGCGGCAGACGAGAATAATACTGGTTTGAACGGCTCTCCCACAAAAGTGGTTCGGATATTTACGCCGCCGCCAAGGGGAAAGAGCGAGCTGCTTGAGGGCGAGCCAGAAATAATAGCAAAAACCCTGTTTGGCAAACTAAAAGAACAAAAGGTGCTTTGATATGCCCGAAGGAATAAGAGTAATAGCGGAAAAATGCAAAGGCTGCAGGCTTTGCGTGCCTTCCTGCCCGTACGGGGCGATAGAAATGCACGGAAAACTGGCCGTCATCAACGATAAATGCGTCCTGTGCGGCGCCTGCGTGGGCCCCTGCAAATTCAAAGCTATCGAGATCACCGTTACCAAGAAAGAAGGCCCCAAAAAGGACCTCTCCGGCTTTAAGGGTATCTGGGTATTTGCCGAGCAGCACCAGGGCAAAGTGCAGGGAGTGGCTATGGAGCTTATCGCCGAAGCCAGAAAACTTGCTGCGGACCTGGGCGAAGAAGTGGCCGCGGTGCTTTTAGGCGATGAGGGCATCAAGAAGGCCGCTCAGGAGCTGATACACTACGGGGCAGATAAGGTCTATGTGTGCAGCGATGCAAAATTGAAGAACTACACTACCGAACCCTACTGCGATACCATTGTAGAACTGATAAAAGCCCATAACCCGGCGATAGTGCTTATGGGGGCCACCACCACCGGAAGAGACCTTGCCTCAAGGATCGCGGCAAGGATAAGAGTGGGGCTTACCGCGGACTGCACCGGGCTTGACATAGACCCCGAAAAGAAGATCCTGCGCCAGACCCGCCCCGCTTTTGGCGGCAACATCATGGCCACCATCATTTCTCCAGATTTTAGGCCGCAAATGGCCACTGTACGGCCCAAAGTGTTCAAAAAACTCCAGCCGGACGCGTCAAGAAAAGGCCGGATAATAGAGTTACCCGTAAAGATATCGGAAAAGTCGCTGAGGGTCAAACTTCTCGAGATAATACAATCAACAGAAAAGAAAGTGAACCTGGCGGAGGCCGAGATAATCGTGTCAGGCGGACGCGGACTTGGATGCGCCGAAAATTTTAAGCTTGTAAAGGACCTGGCAGATATCATCGGCGGGGCAGTGGGGGCCTCGCGCGCCACTGTGGACGCCGGCTGGATATCCCAGTTCCACCAGGTGGGACAGACCGGAAAGACGGTAAGCCCCAAACTGTATATAGCCTGCGGCATTTCGGGGGCCATCCAGCATTTGGCAGGGATGTCCTCGTCAGATGTGATCGTGGCCATAAACAAAGACCAATTCGCACCTATTTTTAATGTGGCCACCTACGGCATTGTGGGAGACCTTTTTGAAGTGCTTCCCGCCATGACCAAAACCTTCAAGGAGCTCCTTTCTTGACAAGCGTGTTCATTTTTCCCGGACAGGGCTCCCAAAAAGCCGGCATGGGCAAAGACCTCTATGACAATTTTGAGGCGGCAAAAGAGATCTTTGCCAAAGCCGACAGGGCCCTTGGATTTGAACTATCCAAACTCTGCTTTGAAGGTCCCGACGATGCCTTAAAATCCACAGAAATAGCCCAGCCCGCGATACTGACCGTAAGCACCGCCGCTTTTATGTCCCTTGGAAAAACCCCAAAGGCGGCCGCCGGCCACAGCCTGGGCGAGTATTCGGCGCTGGTGGCCTCGGGCGCGCTGTCTTTTGAGGATGCCGTTAGGATAGTTCATCTGCGCGGCAGGTTCATGCAGGAGGCGGTGCCGGCAGGGCAAGGGGCCATGTCCGCGGTGCTGGGATTGGACAGGGAAAAACTGGCAGCCTGCTGCGCTGCGGCTTCTTCAAAAGGCGTTGTGGAGCCGGCCAATTTTAACAGCCCGGGACAGATAGTGATCTCGGGTACAAAAGAAGGGGTTGAAGAGGCCGGACGGCTCTGCAAAGAGGCCGGCGCAAAAAAAATAATCCCCCTTGCTGTAAGCGCCCCTTTCCACTGCTCGCTTATGAAGCCGGCGGCGGACAAACTGGCTGTCGAGCTGGACAAGACCGGTTTTAAGAGCCCTTCGTTCCCGGTATATTCTAATGTGACCGCCTCCCCCCAGACCGACGCGGCAAAGATCAAAGAACTGCTTGTAAAGCAGGTGACCAGCCCTGTGCTCTGGGAAGACACCCTAAAAAACCTATCCCTGCAGGGTTTTGCCACCTTTGTGGAGATAGGCTGCGGCAAGATACTGTCGGGGCTTGTTAAAAAGACCCTGGAAAATGCTAAAATATACAATGTTGAGGACAGCGTTTCTGTAAAAGGAGCCGTTCTTTGAAACTTAAAGGCCAAGTTGCGCTTGTTACCGGAGGCGCCCAGGGCATCGGCAGGTCCGTCTGCGAAGCTCTGGCAAAAGAAGGCTGCGATATTATAGTATCCGATGTCAATATAGAGGCCGCCCGTTCTACTTCCGAAGAACTGAAAAAATCCGGGGTAAAGTCTTCTGCCCTCAAGATGAATGTGGCAGACGGCAAAGAAGTGGAAGAGGCCGTAAAAAGCGCCCACTCCGAGTTCGGCAAGATAGACATACTGATAAACAATGCCGGCATAACAAGGGACGGTCTTCTTATGAGGATGAAAGAAGAGGACTGGGACCTGGTGATAGGCATTAACCTCAAAGGCGTCTTTAACTGCACAAAAGCCGTTTCTTCCCTTATGATGAAAGCCCGCTACGGCAGGATAGTCAACATCGCTTCTATTGTGGGGCTGATGGGCAACGCCGGACAGGCCAACTATTCTGCTTCCAAGGGCGGGGTAATAGCTCTTACAAAGACCACCGCAAGAGAACTGGCCTCAAGAGGCATAACCGCCAACGCCGTTGCCCCGGGGTTTATCGACACCGACATGACAAAAAAACTGCCCGAAGAGGTCAGGGAAAAACTTAAGGCCCAGATACCCATGGGAAGCCTGGGATCTGCCGAAGATGTTGCCAAAGCCGTCGTGTTCTTATGCGCTGACGCCCCGTACATAACGGGTCAGGTCATAAGCGTCAACGGCGGAATGTACATGTAGCATATAGAAGGGGGTGAATTTGATAATGGACGAGCAGAAAGCGTTCGAGCAGGTAAAAAAGGTGGTGGTGGATCAGCTCGGGGTCAACGAGAGCGAGGTCACAAAGCAGGCTTCCTATGTGGACGACCTGGGAGCCGACTCTCTGGACACCGTGGAGCTGGTCATGGCGCTTGAAGAAGCCTTTGGCTTTGAGATACCGGACGAAGAAGCCGAAAAGATAAAGACCGTGGGAGACACAGTAGCATACGTTCTTGCCCACGCAAAGAACTGACGGGCCGCAAGGCTTTTTTTAAATAACATGCCAACCCCCGCATGCGTGTGCGGGGTTGTGCAGGAAGTTGACAGCCCATGAAACTGCCCGAGTTAAAGATCGGAAAACTGGTGGCCAAGCTCCCGATCGTTCAGGGCGGGATGTCCATCAGGATCTCTACCGGAAAACTGGCCGGCTCCGTGGCTGCAACGGGCGCCGTCGGCGTGATAGGCGCCTCGGGCATGGAGCACGACGAACTGGCAAAGGAAATGCGGATAGCCCGGAGCCTGACAAAGGACGGGATTATCGGCATCAACATCCTCTTTGCCGCCAAGGATTTTCTGGGCATAGTCAACACTGCCATCAAAGAAAAGATCGATTTTATAACCTCCGGAGCCGGATTTTCCAGGGACCTCTTCAGGCTCAGCAGCCAGATGAACATTCCAATTATCCCTATAGTATCTTCGGGCAGGCTGGCGCTGACAGCAAAAAAGCTCGGGGCCGCGGCCATTGTGGCCGAAAGCAGCGAAGCCGGCGGACATCTGGGGACTCTTGAAAAGAGCACTGTGGACCTTTTAAAAGAGGTCAAAGAGGCAGTTGCTGATGTGCCGATAATAGCCGCGGGAGGAATAGCCGACGGCTGCGGGATAGCCAAAATGATCAAACTGGGGGCCAGCGGGGCCCAGCTTGCCACTAACTTTGTGCTGGCCGAGGAGTGCGATGCCGCTCTAGAATATAAGCGGGCGTATCAGAATGTAAAAGGCCCGGAGGATGTGGTCATAATAAAAAGCCCTGTGGGGCTTCCCGGAAGGGCTGTTAGGACCAAACTGATAGAGAACATGCAGAAAGGGATCTATCCCAGGATCAAGTTCTGCGACAACTGCCTCAAGTCCTGTTCCAAACTTTATTGTATTTTTGAAGTGCTTAGGGCCGCCCACAAGGGCAATATGGAAGAAGGCCTGGTGTTTTGCGGACAGAGCATACTAAAGATAAAGGATAAAAGGATCAGGCCGGCAAAAGAAATAATAGCCGACCTGGTAAAAGAGGCCGAGGACTGCCTGTCCGGCCTGTGCAAAAACTCTAAACTGGAGGAAAACTATGCCGGAGCGTAGGGTGGTGGTGACGGGACTGGGCGCTGTAACCCCTCTGGGTAACGACGCGGATTCTTTTTGGAGCGCTCTTAAAGAAGGAAAAAGCGGGATAAGCCGCATCACCCATTTTGACCCCTCCGGATTTGACTCCCAGATTGCCGGACAGGTAAAAGACTTTGACCCGCTCAAGTATTTTGACAAGAAGGAAGCGCGCAGGCTGGTAAAGTTCATCCAGTTTGCCGTGGCTGCTTCAAAAATGGCCCTGGACGACAGCGGACTGGCAATAAACGAACAAACCGCGCCTCTTACAGGCGTTCTGATAGGCTCCGGTATCGGAGGCATAGAATTTTTGGAACAGCAGGCCTATACGCTAAAGGAAAAAGGGCCGTCCAAGTGCTCTCCCTTTATGGTCCCTCTTATGATAAACGACATGGCCGCCGGGGTCACCTCCATACACCTTGGCGCCAAAGGCCCCAACAGCTGCACAACTACCGCCTGCGCTTCGGGAACGCATTCGATCGGCGATGCTTACGAGCTCATCAAAAGAGGAGCTGCCAACGTCATGTTTGCGGGGGGCTCCGAAGCCTCGATCACTCCGCTTGGAATAGCCGGTTTCTGCTCCGCTCAGGCCCTTTCGTGCAGGAACGACGCTCCGGAAAAGGCCTCAAGGCCGTTTGACGCCGGCCGCGACGGATTTGTTATGGGCGAAGGCAGCGGCATTGTTGTGCTCGAAGAGCTTGAAAGCGCCAAAAAGCGCGGGGCCCGCATTTACTGCGAAGTGATAGGCTATGGGATGAGTGGCGACGCTTTCCACATGACCGCACCCGATTCACAAGGCGGCGGGGCCGTGCGGTGTATGGAAGCGGCTATCAAAAGCGCGGGAATAAAACCGGAGCAGGTGGACTATATAAACGCCCACGGGACCTCGACAGAACTTAACGACAAGCTAGAGACAATGGCCATCAAAAAAGTGTTCGGAGCGCATGCAAACAAGCTTGCCATCAGCTCTACAAAGTCCATGACCGGGCATCTATTGGGAGCCGCGGGCGCGGTAGAGTTTGCCGCGGTAGCAAAGTCCCTGCAGGAGGATTTTGTGCACCCCACCATCAATTATGAAAACCCCGACCCCAACTGCGACCTTGATTATGTGCCCAACAAGGGAAGGCAGATGAAAGTGGAGATCGCCATGAGCAATTCATTCGGCTTTGGCGGGCACAACGCGATACTGATAGCAAGAAAGTATAAGGATTAGGACGGCAGCTCCAGAATTACAGTTGTCCCCTTCCCCGGCTCGCTTTCCATAAAGACGCTCCCGCCGTGTCCTTCGATTATCTTTTTTACTATCGAAAGCCCCAGGCCTATGGAGCCCGGTTTTGTGGTAAAGAACGGGTTAAAGACCTTAATAAGAACATCCGGCAAAACTCCCGGACCGTTATCGCTAAAGTAGATGCGCATTTTATCGCCGCGCTTTTCGGCAGAGATCCTGATGCTGCCTCCGTATTGGAGGGCCTCCAGGCAGTTGATGGCAAGATAGATAAGGACATCCCTGAAGCGGCCTTTTTCTGCCTTTACCAAAGCCCCGTCAGAGATATCCGTCTCAACGGTTATCCCCTTTTCTTGCGCCCTGCCGTTTATAAGGGACGCTACTCCTAAAACCATTTCTTTAAGGTCAAGCTCCTCCACCCTGCCGAGCTTTAGCTCCCTAGAGTATTCCAGTATCCCTGTCAAAATAAGGCGCAATCTTTCCACATCAAAGGGGAATTTGGACAGAGCTCTTCCCACAAAGTCGCGGTCGGCGTACTGCTGCTGCAGCTGCGCTGCAAAATCTATCACCGGCCCCATTGCCGCTCTTGTCTGGTGGGCCACCGCGGCGGCGGAGGACCCGAGTTCATTGAGCCTTTCCACAAGCAGCGCTTTTTTGCGGGCGTCTATCCTGGCAGAATATAGGACGGCATTGTCTATACTGACAACGGCCTGGTTGGCTATCGTTTCCAGCAGCATGATGTCCTGCTGGCTGAACTGGTCCTCGGATTTTTTTTCGTCGGCAAGAAGGAAACCGGAAATGCTGTACCCCTTTCTTTTTGAAAGCGCCGGAACGCAGATCTTTATGTGCTCGGCCTTTAGGTCCTGCACGATACCCCTGGCCGATACCATCTTTAGGACAACAGGATCATCTTTAGATATGACCGGCGGGCATAGCTGCTGCAGAGAACCCCTTGAGTCCCAGCGCTTGTAGAGCCCATCTTCTTCATCAAAAATATAAACCGCGCTACCCTTGAGCTTAAAGGTGCGCAGCGCCACCCTGTTTATGTACTCGGCCAGGTCCTTTGCCCTCATTAGTTTTTTTATGCCCTCCGAGAACTTTTTGGCTATTTTGTCGGCCTCGTACTTGGTCTTAAAGAAGCGCTTGTCAACAAAGTCCTGGACAAAGGAGAACAGCGGATGGATGAACAGCGACAAAAAGAAGACCGCCGGAACGATGAACCACAGAGTATTTGCTCCCGTGAGCCTGTAAAACACCAGCTTTGCGGCGTACACCACCGAAAAATACACGGCGGTCAATATCACCGAAAGTATCGAATATATCAACCCCTTCCGTATTATTACCTCGATATCCATGAGGCGGGCAGTCACTATCGCGTAGGCTGTTATAAGAGAATAAATCGCTATTGCATATGCGCCATAGGGATAGAATGGGAAGACTATTATGTCAATCGTGATCAAAAAATTGTCTAAGCCTCCGAGATAACCAAAAACTGAGCCAAATATCAAATACTGCAGTTGGTTCCTCTTGATATTGTCCGATATTTGATAACTCCTGACCAATTTGAAAAGACCGTATATGACACAAGATACAAAATATATAAAGAATAGAATGTAATACTTGCTTGGAGTTGGGTAGCAGTATAAGTCCCTATATGTAGTCCCGTTTATCAACAGATCGGTGAACATTGTTAAATAAATGAATACTGCCGATGCCACACCAGCCGAATATATAACTATTTTCTCTCTGTTGAGAGAGCCAAGAAGCTCAAATGTAAATATCAGAAAGCCGAGAGGAATGAGGATCGACCCGACATGAAGGATCTTCCCCCACATATCCGCAGAAATACCGGCCAAGGTCGGCTGATGCATATAAACTGATATGCTCCATAAGGAAATGCAAAGTGTATAGAAGGCAAAATAACGGTTGAGTCTCTTGTTGGGGTTAGCAAGAAATACGAACAAAGCCAAGAATAGAGTTGTGACAGAAGTGATCAGTCCCGAAAGTATAAAATGATTGATCATTATTTGGAAATTGTCAGATAGATGTAGCAGTCATCGGGATCATCTTTTAACGATATGCTTCTGGCCGCCAATCCATCTGAGAACCTGACTAATTCCTCATTGGTTCTATAGATCATTTCCCATTCTCCCAAAAATTCATAGTAAGCTCTTTGATCGCTTTTTGAAGCCGAAGCATTGCAAACAACAAGATGCCCCCCTGGATTTAGGCATTCAAAAAGGATTTTAGTTATCCTTTTTGCAAGCATATCGCTTAGATAATCGTATATCCCAAAAGCATATATCAAATCCCTACCATTAAGCACATTCTTTATCTCCGGTTTTCTGGCCAGGTCAACAATATTTGATTTAATAAGCTTGATATTGTCTGACTTATCACTGCCATATATCCTTGACACATTTTCTTTAACATATTCAAGGGCTTTGCTCTCAAAATCAAAACATACAAAATCGATCGACCTGGGGAGCTCCTTATTCTCAAGCATTCCCAGCAATTCTCTCGCTGATCCGCTTGCGATGCTTGCTATTTTTATTTCATCACCATGTTTCACATAAGCATCTTTGATTATTTGTCTAAGGTGCTCTCTCCTTTTAATGTTTGATCTTGATATTGGTATATTACAAGTTAACATGTTTATCAGTATTTCAAAAGAAGAATTCCCGAGGTGCTTGTCATGAAAATCATATATATAATTCATCGTAATAAAATCCCCTGCATATCCTAATGGCTTACTATATATATGATGGTTGATCTCTGGATATCCAAAGAAAGGCAATAATCTATCCTGGAAATATTTTCTGTATTTTGCGTAAGAGTTTTTGTCCAGCTGCTTAACTCTTTCCCATACTTTGTTAAAATGCTTTCCGATCTCTTCGAACAGTCCGATCTTGAGCTTTTCAATATTGCTAATGCGCTCCTCACGAGATCCGTTTTTCTCATCAAAGAGGTCTAGATCGCTCTTGACCTTTTCAATATACTCTTTAAATGATTTAACTTCCCTTTCAAAACTTTTGTCAACTTGGCTAACTCCAGCTGTTTCGATTGGCATTTTAGCGGGTTCCTATCAAATTAACTGAAAGATTTTGCGCAGTTCTACTTGGCGAGGTTAACTTTAAACCTTTTTTCGGAGTTATTCTCAAACAATTTAACAGCCTACTCTTGTTTATCGTAAAATAACACCTTTTCAGATCGTTCAGATCTATTTAAGGTGAAACTCTTCGGTTTTCTTCAGCAGCCGATTTTTAGAGTAAAGTTTATCATATGCCCGGGATTTTGTCCATAAAATCCTGGTTATTCTACAACACGGTATCTTCTCAACCCCGCTCCAGGCTGATAATAAAGGAGGCGCCTTCTCCGGGTTTGCTTTCTATAGAAAGCGAGCCGCCGTTGGCCTCAACCGCCTTCTTGACAATGGCAAGCCCGAGCCCGGTACCTTGTTCCTTGGTGGTATAAAAAGGCTCCAGTATCTTCTTTATCTTGCCCGGCGGTATCCCCGGCCCTGTGTCCTTAAAGATTATCCTTACCTTTGAACCATCGGCGTCCGCACAGGAAACTGTGATCGTACCATCCTTTCCGATAGCTTCTATGGCATTTAGGAAAAGGTTAAGGAACACCTGCTTCATCGTGTTCCTGTCGGCACTTACAAAGCGGCTGCACTCCTGCCCTATCACAAGAGAGATGTTCTTTCCTTTTGCGATGTCGCGCACCAGAATGGCCGTTGCCTCGACCATTTCTTTTAGGTCCTGCCGTTCGATACTGAGCGGCGCCGGCTCGGAATAATTGATGACGCCTTCCATGAGTATCTTCATCCTCTCCACTTCGGAAGAGACCAGGTCCTTGGTCTTTTCCAGAAAGGAGGCATCGTCCTTTTTTTCGGATAGCAGCTGCGACACAGCGTAGATGCTGACAAGCGCGTTCTTGGCCTCGTGGGCCACCCCTGCCGCCGCCGCTCCCAGGTCCGACATCCGGCTTCCCTTAATAGAGCGCTCTATCTCGTTTATCTGCGCCCTGTACATCAGGGCGTTCTCTATGCTGAGGCAGGACTG
>CAYUCV010000003.1:4417-8767 GCA_964443545.1 uncultured bacterium | reverse complement strand
CCCTCGGAAAACCGCATGGCCACCTGGTTTGCCAGGTACTGCTTCTTAAAAACCGTCCTTTCGACAGCGTTCTGCACTATCTCTATCAGCGGGGCAAAGATCACCGCCAGAAGAAGAATGGACGGAATGGTAAGCCACAGCACATTGTAATAGGGCATATTTTTGTAAGCCACCTCGGCGCCTGTGACTATCGCGATATAGAGTGCACTTATGATGCCGGTGACTATCGCGTAAACGAGGCCTTTTTTGATTATAATGCGGATATCCATAAGACGGTATCGCGTAATTGTATAAGCCAGAGTGAGGCCGTAAAGAACATTAAGCCAATTATCGATTGGGACGATTAGAATATTGAAGATCATCACATAGTATGTCATTGCGGCAATTACTATAGTGATCACGGAAAAAAGAAGGTGTTGAAATTTGTTTGAATTGCGCTTGTCCGATATGATGGCATATATTGTTCTTGAGATAGTAAGATAACCACACCATCCCAGAAAGACCATAAAGAAATAGTATAGAGGGCCAGGGACAGTGATAAATCTAACCCCATAATAAGATCGTATACCCTGAGAATATAAAGGGGTGAAAACGCTAATGGCCAGAATTGTGGAGATAAGATAACAGATCTTGACATATTTCATGCTCTTTGCATTAACTATCACAAATATGATGTGCACAAACAGAGTCGGGCTGAATACCGCGAATACATTTAAGAATTTATCCCAAACCGGCAGATATCTTTGATCGATTATATGGCTTTCTCCAAAGCACCCCAGAAGCCAGAGAGCTATCACTGTATTAGATGTAAGAAAAAGCCTATAGACCTTGTTGGAAGGGTCTTTGTGAAAAACAAAAATACCAATTGCAAATAGTATTAGAGAAGCCGAGAGAGCAGAGACAGCGTAAACATTCATAGTTTAGTTTTTTGCGTTTTCTCTGATTCTTCTAATGTCCGATTTTGTTACGGTTTTTCCAAAACTCTTGAATTCCGACAAAGAAAACCCATGCTTTACCCCTAGGGAGGTGATTTCTTTTACCTTATCTATATCCAATCCTCTGCCAAGGGTATAATTCTCAAATCTTCCTTCAAAAGCAAGGATCATGGTCTCGCTAAGACACGCATATGCGATTTCCTGAGGCAATCCAATATCAAGGTTAATCTTCATATTCCCGGGAGGTTTAATAAGACCGCCGTCTATGACCAACACATCTTCCCTCATCTTTTTTGATTCAAAAGAAACATTCCTCGGAATGGCAACATCACAAACCAATGCACCTTTTTTTAGATCCCTGACATCAACTATAATCTGGGGGGCGCTTGTTGCGGTTATAACAATATCAGCATCGGCTATTGCTTCTTTAATGTTCTTAGATGTTAGAACAGTTGAGATTCCTTTCTTTTTGAGACGGTTTTGAAGCTCTCCCAACCTTCGCTGGTTTCTTGCCACTAGAACAACCTCTCTGGCAGTTTCTGAAAAATTGTACGAGCAGATGCTCCCTATAGATCCTGTAGCCCCGACAATAGCGACCTTAGCCTTATGAACGCTGATACCCATCAGATCAGCAGCCTTATTAGTAGCTTCTATTGTCATTGCCGCTGTGTAACTGTTCCCTGTAGTCACCGCAATATCAAGTTTATTCGCAACCATTTCTCCCTGATTCCCCACCACAGAAGTTAACCCTCCAAGCCCAACAATACTCGCTCCTTTGGACTTAACCAAGTCACACGCCTCAACGATCTTATTGATCACGAACTTTGTATCCAAATCAAGTATCTGATCGGGAAAAAGTGGGACCAAAGCAAGATATCCTTCGATCTCCTCGCCATTAACAGACTTGACCCCAGTAATATTGGATGCAAAGATCGGCTTTGACATCATCATGTGTTTTTTGAGATCTTCTATTGGAACGCGGCTTGACTGAGGATTAAATTTGAACCACAGCTCGCTATTCAAAGGATATCCTATAAAACCAAATTTCTTCATTATGTTAAACCGCACCTATGGAAAGGGGTGTAATTGGATTTGACAAAGAAATACTATGGCCATCTCTGAACGGCAGGAAAAACATCGATCCCGCGCTGTGCGCTGTGTTAAGCGTAAACTTCACCTTTACTTTGCTAATAACAAGTATCGTCAGGTGAAACTCTCTGGTCTTCGCGCTTTCGCTAAATTTTAGAGTGAGTTTATCATAAAATCCTGGGTTTGTCCATTATATTCAGCATTTTCGTGTGAACCTTTTAAGGTCCGGCGGCCGGAGCGGCTTAAAGCCCTTACCCGCGCTCTTCAAGGAGCTTTAGAACATTTTCCTTCTTTAAAAGTTTTATGTCGGAAGGGTTTTCAAGGAACGGTTCAACATCACTGACAGCTTTTGGCCAATCGCACTTGTTAACGATCCCGGCCGTAAAGCGTTTCCAGGTGCTTTTTGAGGGGGCCTCCCCTTTGAATCCGGTCTGCTTTAAGGCGTTCTTTAGAAAAGCTATATTGGGAGCAATATCCTTCCATTTTGAAAGATACCAGATAAGGTCAAAGAGGTCCCTTCCTTTGGTATATTTTCTTCCGGCAAGGGCATGGAGTTTGCCTGATAAAAGAGAAGCTTTGTCATAGGTCGTAAATGTGATCGGAAAGTATTTGTTCACGATTGCCGTCTCAATGGCAGCTCCGGAGGGCGGATCTGTGTCGATCTCAATTTTTATGGACAGCTTTTGTTCTTTTAAGGGAGAGAGCCCGGCTTCTTTCAGCAAAGAGCCAAACCTTACAAAGGAGTGGTTAACAGCCTTTTTATCGTTATAAGAAATATACGGTTCGTATCCCGCGTGTTCAAGCTCGGCGTTGATCCTTTCAAGGACCTTCTTAAAAGGATGGACAGGCCTTTTTCTGATAAGAGAAAAATCCAGGTCCTCCGAAAATCTCGGAAGATCATAGATAAAGCGCAGCGCCGTCCCGCCCACAAAAGCGATGTCGCGAAATACTCCCATGTCAAAAAATATTCTCAATATGTACGACTGGAGGTATTCGCGCATTATATTCAGTTTTCCAACGGATCCGCTTTGGCCTTCGACAATAGACAACAAATGGTCTTTCAAAGTTTCTTATCCTCTCTTCTTTGAGCTCTGATATACTCGGCCAGGTCCCTGGCCGCCGCCGTAATCTTCTTCTTTCCAAACCTGCGCGCAAACTCTTTCAGCCGTTTTATGTTGATCCTGTCCGTGTTTTGAAAACGCATTTCTTCTATATAGCCGCCGGCTATCTTATCCTTTTTCAGATAAAAAAGGTCCAAAATAGCTTTTTCCGGAAGCGCAACAAGGGCGGTCTGCCGGTTCACAGTTACAGGGGCGTATCCCCAAAAAAGAGAATTCTTGATGTGCCTGTACGAAAAAACCCCGGCCGCCGACCTGAATTTGCTCTGCCTTTTTGTCGTGACCGATGTGTACACGGAAACAGCTTCCGGAATAAGCCCGAAATATTCCAACGCTTTTTCCAAACTTAGGTATGATGGCCTCTTTATGAGGTTTGCGATAAAAGGTTCAAATGCCTGTATTTTTCTGTAAGCCGGCGGTAAAAGATACATGCCTCTCTTTAATTGGATCAGTTTTCCGGCCTTTACCCATCTGCTGAACTGAACATCCATGTACCCCTTGTCCCGCTGTCTGGCAGCAAGCATTTTTGTCTCAATAACGGGAAGTTTGCTCCCCAGCCTTATAATTTCCTCATATTTCACGGCATTATATTATCATTAATGATAAGATAATGCAACAGCATCTTTCGGGGAGTTCCGCCTCGAATGTAATTGTTGCCATTTAACCTGCCTCTTGTTAGAATTAACTATCAAAATGCGACTAAAAAGCCTTTTAACGGCGCTGCTCCTGCTGGCTGCGGGAGGGGTTACTTTTTCTTTTGGAGACACCTATCCCCAATTTGACATAAGCGGCTACAAAAAATGGGAGTTTTACCAGATCAAATGCGACCCTCCCTCCAACATGCTGCTGGCCCAGACCCACCTTGGAGGACTGTCCTCCAGCCTGGGGCTTGCCGGGCCCTGGCAGGAAAGGCTAAAACTGCTTATCAGCAGCAAATTAAGCGACAGCCTTACGGTGTCCTATGACATAGAGCAGGAGCCGGAATCCCCGCAGGTTTCCAATGTCAAAGTTAAGTACGATAACAGCGAACTTACCTTTGGCGACTTTAACGCGGTCATCTCCGGCAACGAATTTGCCTCCACCACCAAGTATGTGAACGGCGTCATGATAACTTCAAAGGACGAGAACCACGACCTGACCCTGATCCCGTCCGCCAAGGTTAAAAGCAATAACCAGAAGCTGCAGACCGGCTACGGCAACAATACCAG
>CAYUCV010000003.1:0-4317 GCA_964443545.1 uncultured bacterium | reverse complement strand
ACAGCCGAGGTGATAGGGCTCTACAGGCTTAAGAATTTTCCAATTGTCGAGTTCAGCGAAAAGATAATATATGAAGGCCGGGCCCTAAAAAAACTTGAGGATTACTCCCTTAACTACGATAACGGGACCCTGGCCCTGTTCGTGGACCACCTGCCCGACGAAGAAACCCCTCTTTCCGTATCTTATTCCTACTATCTGGTAAGTGCGGAAGCAGAAAACCTTTCGGGAAGGGACAGCAGGGGCCCCTATCAGCTGCTACACACGGGCATCGTAAGAAACAGCGAAGAGATATATGTTGACGGTAAAAAGAACTTCAGGGACATAGATTACACCATGGACTACACCTACGGAAAGGTGACCTTTAACGCCAAGCTTGCCACCGCCGCCAAGATCGGCATAACCTACAGGTACACGGTCAGTGTACAGAAGGAGGAGCTGGAGGCCGTTAACCGTGTTTCGGTGGGAGCGACTTACATGAAAGAGTCGGCAAAAAAGGGAAGCACCTCGCCCTCTGCCATGGTCAGCGAATCCAAAAAGGGCAGCGACCTTGTCAACGGCATCCTCAGCCTCAAGAACTTCCCGCTTGACTCGACCCAGGCCGTTACCGTAAAGGTCAACGGAGCCGACTATGCTGATTTTTATGTACCGACCTCCGATGCTTCCTCCATGCAGCTGCCGTATGTCAGCGACAAAAACGACACCTCGGACGGGTACGCGACAGGCGGTATCAGGTTCCGCTCTACTCTGTCCCCGACAGACGAGATAACGGTAACATATTCCTACAAGAAGAGCGTAGTGGGCAAATTTACCGGCTACGGCAACGGCGGCACGGGCCCTTACTACCTTACCACCGCCACCAATCTGGTCCCCGGAAGCGACAGACTGCAGGCCTGGACCACAGGAAGTTCGGTAATAGAAACCTACACGCGCAACGCCAGCAAGGAGGTCTATTCGGGGCAGTATTCCTTCAATTACAATTTCCCCTACACCCCTTATATAACTTTTAACGACCCGTTCCCTTCCAACAAGAACTTTACCGTGACCTTTTATTATGTGCCTGCGGCCGACACCAATTCGGAAGAAACTCTCAATCACGATGTTATAGGCTTTGATGCAGAGGCAAGGTTCGGGGACTCTCTGGCGGTATCCGGAGCTTTTGGCAAGAGCAGGACGGACCAGGTCATTTCTTTTGATTCAGCCACCGATACCATCAAAGGGAACAACACCAGGGGCCCGTACTCGCTGTCCCACTCCAATGTGGTAGAGAACAGCGAAAAGATCTATGTTGACGGCTGGCTCCGGAACAAGGACATAGACTATTTTATAAATTACACAAACGGCCAGATCACTTTTTATTATGTAAGCATAAATCCAGGCAGCACCATCACAGCCCAATACAATTATAGGTCCACCTCCGGGTCGTCGGCTTCAACCGACCTGATAGAGGGGCACGCCTACAAGGCCGAAGCAGTAGCCCGTATAGGGTCTCTTGAGCTGGGGGGCTCTTTCAGGGAAATGGAGCCGGATTTTGCTCCTCTGGGATCGACAACAATAGGCTCGGGGACCCAAAAAAAGGAGCTGCGCGCAAAGCTTGGCGTGGGTAGCTACACGGTGATCAATTCGACCCTTATAGAGACAAAGAGCCAGATCGGCTCCAACAAAGGCTACTATACCTGGAACACCGACAGGAACTTCGGCATCGCATCATCGCCCATGGGGCTCTTTACGGCTGGGATCAATTACAGGAACACCAAAAGCCTTGACGACCTTTTGCCGGAAGCAACCGAGCACTCTGTCGATTCTGATTCAAACGCGGTATCGGCCGTATTGTCCACCGGCGACATCATGTATGGGCCTCTCACGTTCAGGAACAGGAACGATTTTACTAAGACCGAGGCGGTCAACAATCTCAACAGCTCAAGGAGCACAGTATCCTTTTTCCACACCGGCAACACTCTCAATGTGCTTGGCAAGGCCAATTTCGGGCTGGACTATCAAGTTAGCGAACCCCACACCGCCACTCTGGAGGGAAGCAGTTATCACGAGATCTCAAAGGACCTGACCTATGATTTTGACTGGGACCTGACGCTTCCCCCTATCAGAAGACTGGCCACCAGGGTAAAAGTGGTCAACCACGACCAGTTAAACCTCCTGACCCAGGTCCCCAACCGGACCCGCAACGAATCTTTCAACATCGTGTTCGACCCGGTATCTTCGCTCAGCACTTCTTTTGACAAGAACCGTCAGGAAACACAGAGCGTTCAGGAATCACAGCCAAATCCCAGGATAGAAAGGAGCAATATCAATATTAGATTTGCCCCCTTTTCTATGATCGCCATGTCCTTTGGCAAGACCGATGACGATTCGCTTCAGGAGACGGGAGCCACAAGCAAAGGCTCTTTAAAGAACATAGGTGTGGACCTGTACCCGTTCTCATTTTTTCGCCTGGGCTCGAGGTGGAGCACACAGGACCGTTTCACAAAGTCCTTTTCCGGCACGCAGGAAATAGACACAACCCTTGCCTCCGAGTCGAGGGACCTAACGGCAAGTCTTACACCGTTATTTCTGCCAACCCTTAACGCGCAGCTGATAGTGGAGGACTACAACAACAACGACAACACCGGAGCGGTCAACACCAAAACGCAGAACATGACCACAAAATACTGGACCTCCTTTACGCCTCTTTCTTTCCTGTCTTTCTCCATAAATTATGCCGAAAAGGTAACAAAGGACCTGATCCTTATAGCTGAAAAACCCAAAACCACCATCGACACTTCAACTAATATAAGGCTGGCCAGCTGGGCCACTTTGTCCCACAGCTGGCAGCAGGAGAGGAACCTGGGAGAGGTGCAGGCGGGCATCGTGGTAAATTACGATATTCTTAAGATAACCAACGAATACAGCCTCAACATTAACCTGCCTCAGTCAAATGTGGTGCTCTCCAGCATTACGGTAAAGGCCAACTGGAAAAATGTTCTGTACACCGACCACCTGAATCCGCTTAACAGTTTTAACGCAAGCCTTGCCACTTTGGAGGGAGCTCTCAACTTTTAGCGGGCCGCCTTACTTGAGGACTATGAACTTTCCCTTTGCTGTCTTGAATGATCCGGCATCGTCCCTGAACACTATCTGGTAAATGAAGGTCCCGTTGCTTATCTTTGTGCCAGAGGAATCTGTGCCGTCCCAGGCAACGCTGTTATGACCAAGCAGCCCCGAGTAAGAAATCTGTCTGATGGTTTCGCCGGAGGTGTTAAGTATCCTTATCTGGGCCTGCGCCGGCCTGGACAGATAAAAAGAAAAGACCAGGTCCCCTGCACCCGAATAAGGGCTGGGGCAGGCGCTGCTGTTGTCCACAGTAAGAGAGTTTTGTTCGGCTATGCTTGCCGTCGTCAGGGTAGAAGGAGCCCCTATCGGAAAGGTCGCGCTGTTTCCTGCGATATCAAGAGCCTTTATGTAGTATTGTATGCTGCTGTTGATATAGGATGCCGGAATAACTCCCCTAAAAATGGAGGTAGAGTCCTCTGCGGACATTGTAAGCGTTTCCCAAACATTGTCGGAGTTCCTAAAATACAGTTGGACCGAGGGATTGGTAGTGCGGTTGTCCGTAACAGAAGCCCGTATTATTACATCCTCCCCATAAACGGCTGAGCTTACGGGAGTATGGTCTATAAGAGGAGGGTCGGTATCCGGCCCGGTAGAATTGGTGACCGCCTCAAAAGCGTCCACCCTGCCCCAGCCGTAGTCATTGTTTGGAAAAGTAATCCCGCTCATCCTGTGCGAATTGTTCTTGATTATGGCCTTGACCTCTTCCGCCTCAAGGGTGGGATTGGCCTCCAGCATGAGTGCGGCTACTCCCGCAACATGAGGCGTTGCCATTGAGGTCCCGGAACTGGCAGCGTAGGAGCCGTCTTTCCACGAAGACCTTATACTGTTTCCCGGGGCGCTTATATCGGGCTTGGTATAAGAAACAGAGCTCCACACAATAGGGCCTCTTGAGCTGAAGCTGGCTATCGTATCAGAACTGTTAACTGCTCCGACCCCAAGAGCTTTTGGCACATTGCCCGGGCTGGATGTAGTGCCAGCGCCAGATGCTCCGCTGTTGCCTATGGCGCAGATTATGGGGACCCCAAGAACATCGTTCCATCTGTCAACCCTGGTCTTCCAGCTTTCGTCGGCCTCTCCTGCTTCTCCTCCAAGGGACAAGTTCACTACCTGTGCACCGTTCTCGATCAGCCATTCCACTCCTGCCCAAACTTGAGCCGAAGAAGAGGTGTCCCTGGAAGGATCAAGGGAGTCCGGATCAAAGACCCTCGCCAC
>CAYUCV010000002.1:47184-60970 GCA_964443545.1 uncultured bacterium | reverse complement strand
AATCCCATGCAAGATCTTTGAAGGCTTCCGTCGGGATTCAAGAGCTTAGGTGCAACTATTGCAGCATCCGGATTCTTATCTAGAAACTCTATAAGTTTATTTAATGATCCCGGAAGTACTTCGGTATCAGGATTCAGGATCAAGACATACTCGCCGGTGCCCGCTTTTATCGCCTTGTTATTTCCGGCTGAGAAACCGACGTTTGTTTTGTTCTCAATGACACTTGCTTGAGGGTATTTTGTTTTTATCAAATCCGCCGAGCCGTCTTTTGAATCATTGTCCGTGATTATGACTTCAAAAGATGCGGCAGGAGGATTTCTATATATGGAATCCATGCACTTTTCAAGAAGTCCGGCCACATTCCAGCTGACTATGCATATCGAGAGCTTCATAAGCGAATTATACAATAGAATATCTGAGTAATGATTGAAATTCAAGAGAATATTTGACGATAGATAACCAGAATGCTTTCTTAGGAACGTTAAACGGGAAAGGGGATAGTTGTGGGAATATTTAGAGGATTGTCAGGTATTGCAAAAGCGGCGTTCAGGCCGGTCAAGGTAACGCTTGTCGAACAAAGACAGCTTGCAGCTTTAAGAAGGATGCCTTCTATTATAAGCTCAAGGGCAGGGATGGGAGATCACAGGATATTTGACCCGGGGCTTGGGGGGCTTGAAAGTATGTTAGATATAGGGTCTACAAGGATCGCTGAAACGACATATAGACATGTGCTTTTTCCTATTACAGTTGACAATACCAGGCCCGCTCTAAGTTTGTCCAAATTATTTTTACTCAGGACCTCTGATAAAAAAGAACTGTCAGTTGTCAGGGATTTTATCGCGGACAATATCATCGGTGATCAAGCAGAGGGCTTTGATCTTGTCAGAGGAGAGGACCCCACAGGTTTCAGGATAACAAAGGAATCCGGCGCAATTGCATTTGCACAGGCGGTCCCCGGAGAAGAGATACCGTTCTTTGATGTTGTCCTGAATTTTCCGGACAAAGGTCCTTCCGTGATGCCGGGCAGATCCAGAGTGGACCAGATATATAGATTCTCAAGATTTTTGGGGGGAGTCAGACCGTATTCGATCATGACTACCGCTGTGTCAACAGCTTTTTTCTGGGGCAATGTGACCGATTATTCGGCTACTGTTCTTATGCGTATGGTGGACAACCCGATGGATCCGAGATTTGATAGGGAGTTGTCGGATTTTGAAAGATTTGTTAAGATCGCCCTGAAATGGGAGAGTCCAAACTATGTGCACGAATTTGACGAAGGAGAGTTTAGATACAAGCCTGAAGAAAGATCCCCTTTGGGCTATGAATGAAGCCGGGAATGTACGCCTGAAAGATACCAGTATTTTCCCGCCAGTCCCACCAAGAAAGCAAGCATCCTGTGTTTATTCCTTTTTTCCAGCCCCAGCATGTAATCATATATCCTTTTTCTTCCTATCATAGAGATAATATAAGTTAGGATAAAGCGCATCATCATGGGGAGCCAAAAAGATTCGGTAGAGATCTTAACTTCAAGGCAGGGATGCTTTCTGTAATAGATCATAGCGTTGCCGCCCATGTTGAGCGATTTTTCTTTCACCTTTCCAATGTCCCTGACAAAGAACTCGTGCTTAAAATGATATCCAAAGGCGTTTTTGTTATTGACCTGCCTAACTTTCATCTTTCTCAGCCTAAAGCCGAACTCCACATCCTCCCAGCAGAGATGCCTGAAATCCTCGTCAAACAATCCGGCTTTTGTGAGAATATCTTTTTTTATCGAGAGGTTCCAGGTCGTAAAATACCCGAAAGAGATATTGCTATAGCCTCCGGAGTAGCCCTTGTGTTCCTGCTTTAGGTCTTCAAGGCTCGAGGTGTTGATAACGCGGCCCTGGACGATCGAGTCCGGGTGCCTTTGATGGGACATCATATGTTCCTCTATCAAACGGCGGTCCGCGATGACATCATTGTTCAAAAGGAGTATATAATCGCCTGAGGCATTCTTTATTCCCAGGTTATTGGCGGCGGCCGGGCCTTTCTTGTCGCTTGATTGGCGGAGATAGGTGATGTCGGGACGCAGATCCTCTATCATCCCCTTTATGTCTTCACTAGACCCGTCATCCACTACTATGATCTCGTATTTGTCTTTTGGATATGTCTGGTCCAGCAAAGCCTCCAGAGTTCTTTTTAGGATGTCTTTTCTGTTAAAAGTGGGTATTACAACGCTGATATCTGTCATTTGAAAGATCCAGTAATGATATAATTATAGCACGGAGCCCCAAAACAAGGCCATTATGAAGATACTCGAAGTAAAAAGCCTGGCGATCGAAGATGTCAAAGTGATCAAATTTGCGCGTTTTAGAGATCACCGTGGCTATTTTGCCGAGATCTTTAATGCCAATGATCTTAAGAGCGATCCAAAACTTAGTTTTTTTAAGGGTGTTCAGTTCATGCAGGCCAATGAAAGTTTTTCCCGAAAAAACACCATAAGAGGGCTCCACTTCCAGTGGAACCCGTACATGGGAAAACTGGTGCGCACCATAAGGGGCAGAATGATAGACCTGGTGCTGGACATCAGGAAGGGTTCAAAGACTTTCGGCAAGATAATAGCCTATGACATACCTTCTCAACCTGAGGACCCCTGCGCAGAATGGATCTGGGTGCCTGTAGGTTTTGCCCACGGGAATGTATTTCCCGAAGACTCTCAGATCGAATACCAATGTTCCGGGACCTGGAGCCCTGGCTGTGAAGCGGGGGTCTCGCCGTTTGCCCCGGACATAGATTGGTCTTTGTGCGATCCCGCCCTTAAAGAGGTCTTTGATGCCGCGGCAAAAACGGCTCTTGTAACGGAAAAAGATAAGAACGGGCACACTATCTCCTCCTGGCTCAACAACCCCGACAGCAGGAATTTTGAGATAAAGAAGATCTGATCGGCGGCAACACTAATTTTTCAGCAGGTCTTTGGCTATGCTTTCTATGGACGGAAATGAGGTTTCAAGTCCAAAGGATGAGGGCTCCACTGTCCGGTAATTCTGATGATAGGTCTTTAAGCAGTGCCTGTCCCAGGGGGCGAACCTGCCGCCAAAGACTCTGTCTATAGCCTTTGCAAATCCGGCCCCGAGCTTTATCCTGAACGGCGGCCTGAACCCGGAGGCGGACGCAAGACCTTCTATAAGCTTTCCGACTGTAATTTCTTTTGTCCCCAGGACGAACTCATTTTCTCCGGCCTCGTTGAACAGCAGGTGTTGTGCTACCCGGGCAATATCTTTTGCGTGGATAAAGTGGAACCTTAGGTCAAGGTCAAAAAAGGAAAGAAGGCGTAGCCAGGTCCCGGTGTTCTTAAGAGCAAGATACGCGTGTGAATAGGGGTGCAAGCTGTCTCCTCCAAGCACCCAGGTAGGATATAGAGTGATGATCTTTTCCCTGAGCGGAGAAATACTAAGCTCTTCATGCATCTTATACTTGCCTCTTATGTACGGCGTGCCGCATAAAAGAGCCTCCGGGTCCGGATTGTTGTCCCGGCCAAGGATGCTGGCTGTCGAAAAATATATTATCTTCTTAACTTTTGAGGGATCAAGACATCCTAAAAGCGCTTTTGTCTGATCGTAATTGCCCAGTTCTGTGCCCCAGTCGGCAAGAAGGTGAACGACAAGGTCGGCTTCTTTTAACTTGGCGGCGTATTTTTCTATGTTCTTGAAATCGTCCTGTATCACATCTATGCCGTTGAGGTTGTACCTGACCTTTTGGGGACTTCGCAGCAGAAAGGTCATGTCAAGGTCGTCCCTTTTGGCAAGCTCGTCAAAAAGGTAGTGCCCCACGCAGCCGCCCATGCCGGTGGCAAAAAGCTTTTTTTTCACTTTAGCATCCTTTCAAACTCCAGCGTCCATTCTTTTGCAATGAGCTCCCAGGAATAATTGTCGCGGATATACTCTTTTGCTGCTACCCTCATTCCGGATAGTCTTTCAGGGTCCTTGAGCAGTGCAACTGTTTCGCAGACGAACCTGTCTTTGAAAGCTTCGCTGTAAGGGTCGCCTTCTATAAGAAGGCCGGTCTTCTTATCAACAATGCTTTCGGCAAGCGCGCCTCTTTTTGACGCGATCACCGGGCAGAGCGCAGCTTGCGCCTCAAGCGCGGCGATGCAGGAGGTTTCCGCAAAGAAACCCGCTCTGGGCACAGGGTGGCTGGGATACAGCATTAATGATGATCTGAGCAGGTCCTTTGCGAGGTCCGAGTGCTTCTTAGTGCCTTCCCTAACGACCCCGGGCTGCTCTGTCCTGTCATACAGGGACTGGGCCAGCCTTTTATCCTCTTCTTTGAGCATTCCCAGGTCCCAGCCGCAGTAGACATGCAGGGTGGCTTCAGGCACCCTTTCCCTTATCCTTGGAAAGATATCCAGAAGGATGTCGAGCCCCCTTGCGGGGACGGAGGTGTAGACAAGGCGGTAGGGATCCCGTCCCGACTCTAAAGAGTCGGCTCCGGAAATGAATGGAGCCGAACCTTCAGGTTCGGGGTTGTTAAAATAGGGCAGATGCACGCCGTTCTTTGTGACATAGATCTTAGTACTGTCCACTCCCAAAAGGTCCGTGCAGAGCTGACCCAGCCATTTGCTTACCACGAACAGCCTGTCGCAGAAGCGGTCCGTCAAAAAACCCGCCAACCTAAGAAAAGCTTTTCCCAAAGGAGCGCGAAGATCGCTGTAATTCCAGACATTGGAAAAATCATCGTGTCCCCACCAGATCCTCTTCTTGGCCCTTATAGGAAATAGAAAGGCCGGAAGGTCGCGGAAAGAAATAAAGATATCGTATTCCTTCTCTTTTGAGCGTCTAACAAGGTCGGCAAGCGTGGTGAACTGTTCGTATCTAACCCCTTCGTAAATGCCGGCTTCTTTGCCGCAATTGTTAAAGATCTCTATCTCGTGCCCAAGCGCTGCAAGTTCCCTACAGAGATAAAAAAGGGCAGATTCGCTGCCGCCTATGGGTTTTATATTAACGGTGTTGCCGGAAAAAGCCGAGGTCATCCGGGCAAGTATAAGCAGTTTCATCTCCCTAGGACCTCCCTGTACAATTGTAGGGTTTTTGATGCCATTTTTGCGACCGAAAACTCCTTTGCGCGCAAAAGCCCTTTTTGGGAAAGAGAGGCCCTTAATTTTTCATCCGACATAAGGGTCCTGATGGCCTTTGCAAGCTTTTCGGCGTCGCCTGCCGGCACAGACACACAGCAGTCCAGCGCCGTTTCTTCTGCGGCAGTGTCCTGTGATGCTGCGACGGGGCAGCCGCAGGAAAGGGCCTCCAGCACAGGCAGCGCAAACCCCGCATCAATGGCCGGAAAGACAAGAAAGTCGGCTCCCGAAAAAAGAGCCGGCAGTTCTTTTCTTTTTACATTCTTAAGCTGTTTTACCGAGCTTTCTATCCCGAGCGCTGAGGCCGTCTGCCAAAGGCTTTCCGCAAGGTAGCCGGCCTCTCCGGCAAGGACCAGCAGGGGAGGGGACTCATATTTGAGCGCGCTGTAGGCTTCAAGCAGTGTCTTAATGTTGTTCTTTTCGTCAAGGTCGCCGCAAAACATCATGTATCTTCCGGTTATAGAATACCTGGCTTTGATGAGCGAGACCTCATATGATGTGGCCGGAGCAAAAAATGACTCGATCCCCTGTTCTATCACACTTATTTTTGAATAGGGCTGCCCGAATTCCCTGTGAAGGCTCTGTTTGTCCTTTTCGGAACAGACTATCACAGCGTCCTGAAGGGCCAGCGATGCTTTAAGATGCGAGCGCGCGATATTTCTGTGATGTTCATCCATTAGACCTTCGCAGGACAGAGCGGTAAGCCCTGTCACAGTGGCTATGTGCTTCATTGATCCAAGGGGTCCCGGTTGTCCTGCAGATGACAGGCAGGGGTTATGATAAAGGTCCAAGTCCCGTGGAAAGAACATCCTTTTTGGCTTGATATTGTGCTGCCTCAGCTTAAGCAGGCTTTTCTTGAACAGGGAAGACATTGGATACCTGACAAAGAAAATATCTTTCTTTTCCAGGAAACCATAACCCTCAATAAGGTTATTAGCATATATCCCGGCTTCGGAGCTCTTTTCCAGCAGGCAAGCTCCTTCTATTGCCGCTTTTATCCTGGTATTATTTTTCATCCGGGAAATACCTGTCCCTGTGGACCGAAGAGAACACTTCCATCGCTTCTTTAGCGGCACATTTTGGAGAAAAGGACCTGGCCCTTTCCAGAGAAAGCGCCTGCAATTTAAGCCTCAACTGCCCGTCTGTACAGATCTTTTTTATTGCCGCTGCCAGCGAAGACTTTGATGAATTATCTGCCAGAAGGCAGGAGCCGCCCAGTATTTCCCCGAAAGAAGAATTGTCATACGCAGCAGAAGGAGTTCCGCAGCACATTGCTTCAAATGCTCCCCAGGGAAAGCCCTCATAGCTCGAGGCTGTCACATAGGCGACCGCGCCGGAATACAGGGCGGCCAACTCTGTCCTGTTCTTAAAGCCGGTAAAGATCAGCCTGGTTCCGGCAAGCAAGCTTTTTAGTTCTTTGTCCACTTCTGCCGAAACAACAAGAGAAGGAAGGTCAGGAAAAATCTTAAGTATCTCTGCCAGGTCTTTCAAGTTCTTCTTTTTTGACGACCCGCCCGCAAAGATAAGGTAGGGTCCACGGATCCCGTTCTCTTTTTTTGTTCTTTCGATCAGGTCCCTGTCATAAACAGGGGCCATATTTCTGTCCGCAGCGGCAGGTATCTTGGCTATCCTTGAGGCAGCAACCCCGAGGAGCCTTGAGATGTGGTTAGCGCAAAAGGAAGAATAGGTGAGCACCCGGTTGGATTTTTTTATGGCGGCCTTCTGGATCGACCATCTTATGCGGTTCTCGACGCCCCTTATCCCGTGCTCGGGAAATATCATGTGATCGAGGTCTGGTACAAGGACCGCTGTCTTGCAGGGCTGTCTTAAGGTAAGCCGGGGGCCCGGACAGAACAGTATGTCTGTCCGTTCTTCATCCAGTTTAAAGGCAAGACCGGCCTCTTTCCTAAGCCAGGGGAAAGCGCTTTTTGCCTCTCTATCGGGTTCGAACAGCGCTCCCGCAAGGGTCTCTATCTTTTTTCTTTTTTTTCTGCCCTGAACGAACACGGACTGATGCACCTGCGGATGACAGTCTATCAAAGCAAGGACCAGTTCCGATTCGTAAGGGCCCACGGGATCCAGAAGGTCATATGCCAGCCTCATTTGGACGCAGCTCCGGCAATGGAGATAATGTGCTCAGCGATCCTCCTGCTTGAGCCTCTTCCGCTGACCCTTGACCTTCCAACCTCCGACATTCTTTGATAACGCTTTGTGTCGGTCAGTATGGACAATACTTCGCCGGCGACCGCAGAAGGGTCCCTTTTTACGACCGACAGAACCTCTCCAAGCAGCTGGGTCTGCCTTTTTGCAAAGGATGCCGTATACTGCACGCCTCTGCCGGCAAAAGCAACTATTGGTTTCCCCATGCCGGCCGCCTGTTCGCTGGCGGTGCCCGCAAGGCCTATGATGATGTCCGACCGCTCAAGTAAGTCCCCGAATTTAGTGGAAAAAACCAGGTTAAGTCCCGACCCTTCAACCCCCTCGACTGCGCTCGGGACAGGTCTGCTCAGGGTCGGCGTTAGCCCGGTAATGTCAAGGGTTGGGGCAACTGATACTAGATATGCGATCTTGATGTTTTGCTGCGCCGCCATTTTGTCCAGTTCTTTTACAGCCGCGATAATATCTTCGAGGTTCATTTTTGCGTCCTGTCTGCTGCCCGGCAGTATCCCTACGACTTTGGTGGTTTTGTCCAGGCCAAAATCCTCTCCGGTCACTTCAAAGCAGTCCATCATGGGATTTCCCAGATAAACGGACCTTATGCCTGCTTTTGAAAAATTATCGGCGGTTTTCTGGTCCCTAAGGTAGCTCATAAGACAATATCTCTTTAGAATGAATTTTTCCCAGGGAGTATAGCTGTAATCATAGTGATCGGATTTGGCACTGCCCATGAACACAAATGGAAGACCGGAAAACAGAGCTCCGATGACCGGCACTATATCTCCCACACAGACAGCAAGGTCAAATTCGGACTTCTGCCGCCTAAGGACGCGTATCTGGTCAAGAGTGTTCTTGCCAAGTCCCGAAGCGATATCCCTGATCATGTTTGAAATACTCTGATAGATAAAGCCCCCGCTGGGGAGAGATCTTCTCGGGCCAAGAATGTTTATCCCGAGCTCTTCGTAGGGCAGCCCGGCGCCGACTATGGGCAGGGCCGCGATCTCTTGTTGCGGCATTTCCTTTATCAGCCTTGCGGCTATAAGGTCTTCCCCGTGTCCGTTGGAAAGAAATAGTATTTTCATGTTTCTACTTTATACCCGAACCTAAAGGTTCGGCTCCGGTCTCTTTATACAAGGAGCCGACGCTTTAGCGTCGGGACAATATCAGTTTATCCGCTGAACTGCATCTCGTAGAGGTTCTTGTAAAAACCTCCGCTGGCCATCAGGCTTTCGTGACTTCCGTCCTCGATAACGGAACCTTCTTTGAGCACGATGATCCTGTCCGCGTTCTGTATGGTCGAGAGCCTGTGCGCGATGATAAAAGTGGTTCTGTCTTTCATAAGGTGGGACATTGCGTCCTGGATAAGGCGTTCTGATTCTGTATCAAGGGAAGAGGTTGCTTCGTCAAGGATAAGGATCCTAGGGTCGCGCAATATCGCTCTGGCGATGGCTATCCTTTGCCTTTGCCCGCCGGAAAGGGCCATGCCTCTTTCTCCGACATGAGAATTGTAGCCGTCCTTGAGAGCGGTGATAAAATCGTGCGTATTGGCCGCCTTTGCGGCGCTGATAACTTCTTTGTCCTTTGCTCCCGGGGTCCCGTATAGTATGTTCTCTTTTATCGTCCCCGTAAAAAGAAGCGTTTCCTGGGGGACCACGGCCATCTGATCGCGAAGCGAGGCCAGTTTGACCGTTTTAATGTCGATCCCGTCCACGAGAACTGTGCCCGAGGAAGGATCATAGAACCTCAGGACCAGGTTGACAAAGCTGGTCTTGCCGGAACCCGAAGGCCCGACTATAGCAAGACTTGACCCCGCTTTGACACAGAGACTAATGTTTTTGAGCACTTCGGAACCTTTATCATAACAAAAACTGACATTATTGAATTCTACATCGCCCTTTATCCTGCCCATATCCTTTGCGTTCTTGGCATCTTTTATTTCCGGCACTATGTCTATTAGTTCAAATACTCTTTCTGCAGATGCCAGGGCTCTCTGCAGCGTGATGTTTATCTTTGAGATGACAATAACGGGGTCTATCAAAAGAACGGCGCCGGCAAAAAATGCTATCAGGTCCGAAGGTGCCATTGTTCCGGCCACCACCTGAAAACAGCCGTACCAGATGACCGCCACTACCGCAAGCACCTGCAAAAAAGCGATAAGTGGTTTTTGGGTGGCATCTATCTGGGCCTCTTTCATGGACCAGCCGAAGCTGTGTTCGCTCTCGCGGGCAAAGCGCTTCACCTCGTGCTTTTCCATGGTGAACGATTTGACTATCCTTGCTCCCGAGATCGTCTCCTGCAGTATGGAAGAGATGTCGGCTATCTTTTTCTGGGCGTTGCGCCCTATCTCCCTCATCTGCTGTCCGAACTTTGAGATCGTCAGCACAAAAACAGGGACGGTAAGCAGCGCCATAAGAGTTAGCTGCCAGTTAAGATAAAAGAGATAGCTCAGAACTCCTATAAGGGTCAAAAGCTGCGGCAGGATCTCGGTAGCGCTGACCACGATCGCGTTCTGTATCATGGAGATGTCATTTATCACTCTGGACATCACTTCCCCGGTCTTCCATCTGCTGTAAAAGCTCAGCGACAGGTCCTGCAGATGCCCAAAGATCTTGACCCGCAGGTCGGTCACGACCCTCTGGCCGATAAAGGATGAAAGATATGCCTGTCCGTACTGAAAGAGCCCCTTTATAAAAAAGACAAGGACCACCGCGCCGATCAGAGCATTCAGAAAAGGAAAGTTCCTGTCGGCGACAGCCTTTGATACATGGCTTACTAGAGGGATCACCGCCATGTTGCACAGGGAAAAGAAGATCATGCAGATAAAGGCAAGGAACAGCTGTCCCGTGTACGGCCTGACATAGGAAAGAAGGCGGGCCAAGAGTTTCATATGCGTATCATTATAACAAATCCGGGCCGCCGGACACATTAAGCAGATGGGAGATCTCCTCGGCTATCCTGCCTGAGGCACCCGGACTTCCCATAACGGCTTTCAGCGTTTTTGAGGTCCTTTCTAGAAGTTCCTTGTCATGAAGCAGTTCGAGCGCTGTTTCGGCTGTTCGTGCGGGGGTCAATTTACCCCTTAGTTCAGGCACAACAAAACTTCCGGCCTTTATATTGGGAAGCGCAGTATATTTTATAAGCCTGTTAAGCACATAGGCGGTGAGCTTTTTTATCCCTCCTCCTATAAGAGGCAGCTCCCCGGCGATCCCAACCAGGCCGTCAAAGATCAACACCTCGGGTTTGTTAAGCGGAAGAAGTACCAGCATGGGCTTGCCCATAGAGGCGGCTTCCGCGGTATTGGTCCCCGGAATGGTCAGGATAAGATCGCTTACTCCAATAGCCTCATAAGGGGCCCGGTCCATTACCAAAAGCCTGGCTCCGGCTTGGGAAATGAGGTAATTCTGGCCGTTCTCGCCGGAAAGCCTGGCTGAAGAGCCCAGGTCTTCCTTGATCATGCCGTCCGGCACGGTCTTAAGGTATTTCTCTAGAGAAGCAACATTAATGTAAGGTGACAGTCCCAGGACGAACTGTGCATCGCATTTTTCTTTCATTAACTCCGCAGTCCTGACAAAGAACGGCGCCATAAATTTTGCGTGGGCGCTCCGGCTGCCGGGCATAAAGGCAACTACCGGTTTACCGGGGTCGAGCCCCCATTTTTCTTTTGAGGCCGTTTCTTTTTGTTCCTCAGCCATCAGGTCCCCGACTACCCTGACCTTACCCCTTGGTATTCTTTTTTTTACGGCCTTAGATGCCATCCTGTCATCGGCGACAAAAAATTTGCAAAAAAACCTGTTCCAGCCGAACCTGTCGTTAATATAGGCTGCCGCCCTGTATCCAAGTTTTTTTGCAAGCAATCCTGCCTGAAGCAGGTCCCCTCCGAGATACAGGAGCACCCCTTTTTGGGCAAATGTAATGCCTTTGGGGGGCTTGTTCTTGAACATCCAAGCCCTGAACTCTTCGGGAAAGATGATCTCGTAGACTTCTTCAAAACTCCTGGCCACCTCTATTTCTCTGCCGCTGGCATACTGGCAGGGCATTATGACAAGGATTATCCTGGCGGAGGGAAGCAAAGCCTTGATGCTTTTTACGCAGGGCCTAACAAAGGAGTAGATCTCTCCCGGGCTGTTGGATGTTATTACTATGTCGATCTTTTCCTGGTTCATAACGATAAAATGCGCGCCAGCAGGCTCTTTTTTATCCTCACTGCCTTTTCCGGGCACAATTCGTGGCAGCAGAAGCACGCCACACATTTGTTATAGTCTATATCATATCTGGCGTCTTTTACAATAGTAATGCATTTGGCCGGGCAGCTGACGGCGCAGGTCCGGCAGGCGATACACTTTTTTTTATCGATCTGCGGCAGGTTCTTGATGTTTCTTAATATCAAGCCAAACCCGTCTATCAGTACAGAAGGCACTCTTTTTGTAAGCCTGTAGACACTGACCGGTTTTTTGAACCTGCCAAAGAGGCCTTTTGAATTTTGTGTCCCGACGGTCCTGATGTTGGAGAATTCAGTGCTAAGGCCTGCTCTTTTGGCGGCCTCAAGCACCGGAAGTTCCACTGTTTCAAAGCCCGCACAGCGCCCAGATACAATGTCAAGCGCAAGACCGCTGTCAGAAGCAAAGACAGCGCAAGTCTTAACCGCGCTTCCGCCGGAGGGTCCGTTGCCTTCCATCGATTCCACCGCATCCATTATGGTAAGGGCGGGCAGAGTGCTTTTGTATACTTCCAGCAGTACATAGGCAAAATCATCAATGCCCGGCGCGATAAAGTGGAGCCTGGACTTATAGAACCCGGGGACAGAGCCGAACATATTCTTTACCGCCCCGGTGGTAACGGTCAGGATATGTGTTTTGAACTTGGGCAAATTTATGACCAGATCAAAGCTTTTGTAAAGGTCTGCCACGGGAACGCTTATCGTTTTTTTTCTGAGCTTGATATTGACCTGCTTAACAGGGAGTTTTTTCAGGTCCTGGGTCTTTATATTTAGGTCCTTAGCAACTTTATTGTAGCCGCAGGTCTCGAAAACATTATCAAAAACTGTTTTTGAACCTCCCGGACTGTCGCCGATAACGGGTATGGCTCCGAGGTCCAGAACGAGTTTTGCCGCGGCACTTACCATGGCGGGGTGAGTGGGGCAGGCGGTTTCTGGCGCGCTTGCCATCAGCGCATTTACTTTTAGGAGAACTTTTTGGCCGGGACTGACAAAGGAAGAGATGCCTCCGATAAGGTCAACGGCTTCTTTAACGGCTCTTTCGACCTCGGATTCAATGTAGGAGTTGCAGCGTACTATAGAAACAACAGACATCAGTATCCCAGCAGTTTTGCGATCTCTTTGGCGCTGGCAGGCGCTTTTATGAGGGCGCTGCCCTTTTTGACGGCGTTATCGGGATCTTTCAAACCGTGCCCGGTAAGGATACAGGCAACTGTTGCGCCTTTCGGGATCTCTTTGCCGTACCTCAAAAGACCTGCTATGGAGGCGGCAGAAGCCGGCTCACAAAAAACTCCCTCGGTCGATGCCAAAAGTTTATAAGCATCCAGTATCTCTTCGTCGGTCACTATTCTGATAGAGCCTTCCGATTCTTTTGCCGCATTAACGGCGCTGTCCCAGCTGGCCGGATTTCCGATCCTTATTGCTGTGGCCACGGTCTCAGGTTTTTCCACAGGATGTCCCAGCACTATCGGGGCAGAGCCCTCCGCCTGAAAGCCCAGCATCTTTGGCAGAGCCTTTATTTTTCCTCTATCCCTGTATTCCTTATAGCCTTTCCAATAGGCGGTAATGTTGCCGGCATTTCCCACCGGCATGCACTGATAGTCCGGAGCAGAGCCGAGAAAATCGCAGATCTCAAAAGCGGCCGTCTTTTGCCCCTCTATCCTATAAGGGTTAATTGAGTTGACCAGTTCAACTGGGTAGTTTGAGCACAGTTCCCTTATCACTTCAAGAGCTTTATCAAAATTTCCGTCGATGGCAAAAACCTTTGCCCCGTGCATCAGGGCCTGAGCCAGTTTGCCGAGAGCTATCTTTCCTCCCGGGATCACAACGATACAGTCGAGCCCGGCTTTTGCGCTGTAGGCGGCTGCAGATGCTGAAGTATTTCCCGTTGAGGCGCAGGCAACCGCCTTAAAACCTTTTTCAACTGCTTTGCTGATAGCCATTGTCATTCCGCGGTCCTTAAAAGAGCCTGTGGGGTTTGCACCCTCGTATTTCAAATAGACCTTAAGCCCGGTCTTTTCGCTGAGCCTTTTTGCGAATAGCAGAGGAGTGTTGCCTTCAAAAAAAGAAATAACCGGAGTTTTGTCCGTGACTGGAAGATACTGTTTGTATTTTTCTATAAGGCCTTTGTAGATCATAAAGAAATAATATCACTTAGAGCATTCTGGTGCAACAAAAAAGGCGCCTGGTAAGGACGCCCTTTTAGTTAACGTGAAAGGATCAGTAGACTATCGTTCCTCCGCCTTGAGCTATAGGGCTCTGGCCGGTGATGTCATTTACCACATAAGAATAAATGATGCCCTGGG
>CAYUCV010000002.1:42617-47084 GCA_964443545.1 uncultured bacterium | reverse complement strand
CCGGCTCCTTACAGATGATCCTTTCCTTGTTCCCGACAAAAACATGAACATTGCCACTCTGATCTATGGCAAGCCTTGATTGCGGTGCCGGCGCGGTTCCTGATGCAGGCACAGCTCCTGCGCAGCCCGTCAAAGTAAGCGGAAAAAGAGGGGCCATTGCAATGAACTTAACGAACTGACAGGCTGTTTCCCATCTTCTTGTTATGGTGTTATTCCTTTGTCCCTGTGCTCTTGCTGCCGCCATTTGTCTGTTCAATTCAGCTCTTGATACTTCTGCCATCTTCGTTCTCCTTTCTTTACCGTCCTCTTACCCCCTCTTACCTATATATCGTAAGATCTGGAGTCTGATTTCGGTATGCTATAATTCAAATGCGGTGAGAAAAATAAATCTTGTTATCCTCATCTCCGGCCGGGGTTCAAATCTACAGGCAATAATAGATGCTATTGAAAGCGGCCTGGTATCTGCAGAGATAAAGGCTGTTATCTCGAACAAGCCTGGGGTGCAGGGCCTTGAAAGAGCAAAAGAGCACGGGGTTCCTGCTGTAGTAGTAAACCACAAGGATTATTCCGATAAAAAAGCCTACGAAGCGCAGCTGCTTAAGACAATAGATGCCTACAACCCCGATCTGATCTGCCTTGCCGGCTATATGAGGATAGTGGGGGAGCAGATAATAAAAAAGTACAGATGGAAGATCCTAAACATCCATCCGGCGCTGCTTCCGCAGTTCCCGGGACTTCACGCTCAGAGGCAGGCTATTGAGGCAGGAGTAAAAAAGTCCGGCTGCACGGTCCATTTTGTGGACGAAGGCTGTGATACCGGTCCGATAATCCTTCAAAAGGGTGTGCCGGTGCTGCCCGGTGATACGGAAGCTTCTCTGTCCACCAGGATACTTACAGAAGAACACAAACTGTATCCAAAGGCGATACAATTGATATCGGAAGGCAGGGTCAACATCAAAGACAGAAAGGTGATAATAAAGGAATGAAGAAGAAACAGCCCAGGTATGCTCTGATCAGCGTGTTCGACAAAAAGGGGATCAAGCCGTTTGCCAAGGGGCTTGAAAAGCACGGGTTCAAAATAATAGCCAGCGGGGGCACCTTTAGGGAGCTCAAAAAAGCAGGCGTCAAAGTTATTGAGGTCAGCAAAATAACCAAATTCCCGGAAATGATGGACGGAAGGGTAAAGACGCTTCATCCAAAGATCCACGGCGGACTTCTTGCTTTAAGGGACGATCCCTCCCACATGAAGATGCTCTCAAAATACGGCATTCCTCAGATAGACATGGTGGTGATCAATCTCTATCCATTTGAAAAAGTGGTGGCCAGGAAAAAATTCACCCACGAAGAGGCCATAGAGAACATCGATATCGGCGGCCCCGCCATGATAAGAGCGGCCTCAAAAAATTACAGGCATGTTTCCGTTGTCACCAGCCCGGACCAGTACGACAGGCTGCTGAAAGAGCTCGGTTCCAATTCTTCCGTGATCAGCCTGGCTACCAATATCGAACTGCAGAGGGAGGCGTTCCTTTTGACCGGCAGATATGACGCCGCTATCAGCGCCTATCTGTCGCCGGTCAAGGATACCGAATCCTTTCCAAAGGAAATGATGTTGAAACTGGAAAAAGAGATGGACCTGCGCTATGGAGAAAATCCCCATCAGCCGGCGGCTTTTTATAGGGCAGAGGGCAGAGGCCTGGTTGACATCAGGCAGCTCCACGGCAAGGAACTGTCGTTCAATAACATCCTGGACATGGAAGCAGCATATGGCATCGTCAATTACTTTGCCGACCTGACGGTCGCCATCGTAAAACACAATAATCCCTGCGGAGTGGCCACTTCAAGATCGGTCAGGGACGCCTACCAAAAAGCGCTCAAGTGCGATCCTGTATCCGCTTATGGCGGGATAATCGCCTGCAACAGGGAAGTTGACGAAGCTGCCGCTAGGGAAATGTTCAAGCTTTTTGCAGAGGTCATCATAGCCCCGGAGTTTTCAAAAGCCGCCCTTTTAGTGCTTTGCGAAAAAAAGAACCTGCGCCTTGTAAAATGTCCGGCGGATTTTAACCGCAGCACAAGGTACGATTTTAAAAAAGTGGCGGGAGGTTTCCTTGTTCAGGAAGCCGACAGGGCAGAACTCACAATATCTGACATCAGGACGGTCACCAAAAAGCAGCCCTCCCTTAAGGAGATCGAAGATCTGTTCTTTGCCTGGGGCATCAGTAAGTTCGTCAAGTCCAATGCGATAGTCCTTGCCAAGAATGGCGCTACCGTGGGCATAGGAGCAGGGCAGCCCAACCGGGTGGGGTCGGCAAATATAGCGCTGGAAATGGCGGGCAGCTCCTGTTTTGGGGCTGTTATGGCATCGGACGGTTTTTTCCCGTTCGCCGATTCGGTGGAACTTGCCAAAAAACACAGGATATCGGCTATAATACAGCCCGGAGGCTCTATAAGGGACGAAGAGGTAATCAAAGCGGCTGACAAGAACAAGATGGTCATGCTGTTCACGGGGAGAAGGCACTTTAAACACTGATGCGGGGAAATTTCCAATGTCAAATTACCAATTTCCAATGACCAATTACCAATTTCCAATGACAAATTGAGAAGAGGAGAGGGGAAGATGAATAAACTGTTGGCCGTTATTCTTTTGGCGGGGTTAATTCAAGCAGCGCAAGCGGCCGATCCGGTGAATTTGTTCTCTACTTCGCTTGATAACAATTTTTATTTTAACAGGCCGCTTATGGCAGGCACCTTTGCCAATGCGGGAGGCTTTGGTATCGTTAATAACGGAGGGGTTTCGGCCCCTGTGTTTAGATGGACGCCCGATTTCAAATACGGCGCCCTGGGCATTGGACTTGACATAAATGTGCCTTTATACAACGGAGATCAAGTGGGAATAGACAACATGGTGGTAAGATACCTGGAATATGCTACTACGGATTGGGGCGCCAGGTACGGGCTTATCAGCAATGTGACATACGGAGCCGGGCTTATGATGAGCAATTATACAACGGTCCTAAAGGGAGGTTTGATACCTTCGGACCAGCAGGCAGGACTCAGAGCTTATTACAAGAAAGACATTTACAGCCTTGAAGTCCTGGGCACCTGGTCAAGGGTTTACGGCGCAAGGGCTACCCAGCAGGTCCTGCCGTATCTTACTTTCGGGCAGTATTTTGTCTGCGACGCGGACGGGATCACCCAGATAAGGCCGGACGGGACCCAGAAAGTGTTCCCTTCCCAGTCAGGTTGGGGCGTAGATGCAATGGCCCCTTTCTTCCTAAACTCGGTCCTATTTGCCGAGTACGCAAAACTTAACAATTACGGGGGCGGCCTTTCTGCGGGTATTTCTGCGGGCTATGACCTTGCGCTTGCCAGGCTCAATTTTAAGGCCGAAAAAAGATATCTGGACAAAGATTTTGTCCCTGAATATTACAACGAGGAATATGAAACCAACCCGGTCGACATTGTTTCTTACGAAGCAGCCGGTATCAGCAGGGACGGCTACAAAGTATCCATGACCGGGGATGTTCTTAATACCGCCAAATTCTGGGCGGTTTTGGAAGGCTACAACGGCAGCAACAGCGCCCTTAAGGCCGAGGCTTCGGCCAACCTTGGAAGTCAGTATTTTGCCGCCGCAGGTTACTATCAGCCTAACTTTGTGGATGCAAGAAGCCTTGACCTTAGAGAAGGCGCCATAATAACCACAAAACTGGGCTATAAGGTCAATCCCTTTACGCAGGTCATTGCCAATGCCAAGCGCGCCTATGACCCCGACCAGGGTAAAGTGGTAGTTACCCAGTGGTATGAGGTGGCTTTGAGCTTTTAACCCCTTTTGTCCTGAAATCCACGCGCAATAATACTGACAATTATCATGGAGGCTTCTATGAGATGCCCGTCCGGAGTATTTGATATTATTAAATCCGGCAATGTCTCGGCGGCTTTGTTGGCAAGCCGCGAATTATTCAGGGTCAGCCCCGAACGCACCGGAGCGACCTATCTTTCGACAGCGTGTATGAACGCCATTTCGGGGGCGCTGATAAAAATAACTGACCAGCAGTTCGGTCATTTCAAGTTCCAGGGGATCTCAGATGCGGAGTTCAGGAATTGTTATCAGTTCTTTAATGCCGTAAGGGATGAGAGCCCTGTTTCTCTTCCGGTGCTTAAAGAGCACGTGGAGGGATTTTATCCGCGGGGTTTGTCCTATATCTATTATCCCCAACTTTTAAGTACTGAGGAGCCTCATGAAAGCAGTGATCTGCTTCATACCGTATGGGGAAGCGGGCTTGGCGCATACTATCAGGATACTGGGGAGATCTTTGGCCCGATGAAGGTGCCTTACAGGGATCCTCTTACAGTCGGAGAGTTTTCCGTATACCGTCTTAGAATGGGGCATGGCACGGTTTCGGACATCATGCATATAGAAACCCTTGCTCTGCTTAAAGAAGCCCTTGGGCTGCAGTCCCGCCTTTTGTC
>CAYUCV010000002.1:6645-42517 GCA_964443545.1 uncultured bacterium | reverse complement strand
TAGAAACCCTTGCTCTGCTTAAAGAAGCCCTTGGGCTGCAGTCCCGCCTTTTGTCGCTCGGAGCGTCCTGCGAGGCGGAAATTCATCTCATCCATAACCTTGCGACTTTCGGGTCTTTTGCGGATCTCGAAGAATTTTGCCGGGAAGCTTCAAAGATACTCTCTTAAAAGCAGGCTTATTTTCTAAGGACCTTGAGTTTCTTCCCTGTAGCATCAACTATCCTTGAGGGGACTCCTTTTGCGGCTGTTCCGGAATCGATGATCAGCGACGCTTTGTCTTTGATCTGGAGGACGGCTTGCCGAGCGGTCGTCGGAGGTTTTTTGCCTGAAAGGTTTGCAGAAGAGGCCGCGATAGGCCCTTTAAAGGCTTTTATTATTTCAAGTGCGACCGGATGGTCAGGAAGGCGCAGCCCGACGGTCTTAAGGCAAGAAGTCACGATATCCGGCACCTGCTTTTTTTTCTCCACAACTATTGTCAGAGGGCCCGGCCAGTCGGAGGCCATCAGGGCCGCAGCCTCTTTAGTGATCTTTTTGGCTGCTTTCTTTGCCTGCTGCAGGTTACCAACAAGCAATTGGAAAGGCTTGGAAAGAGGCCTTTTTTTTGCCTTGAACAGGCTTCTTACGGCTTCGGGATTATGGGGATCTGCCCCGATGCCGTAGACCGTTTCTGTGGGGAATATGATAAGCCCGCCGGCCCTAAGCTCTTTTGCGGCTTTGCGGGCGGCTGCTCTTATAGATGCTTTTGTCAGGGCTTTTATTGTTCTGACTTTTTTCATTTGACCCCTTTCTTTAATGTTATAATAATACCCTATGAAAACCGGAAAATCAGCGGCTGTTGTCTTGGCTCTTGCGTTCTTTTGTTCTGCCTCGTTTGCCTGGGTCATGACCACAGAATTCAAGAGCGAGATAGCCAAAAAAGAGGCTGCCGTGGCAGCTAACCCGACATCCCCGGATGCGCATTTTGACCTTGCTATAACCTATGCCTATACGAACAAGATCCAGGAGGGGCTGGACCAGCTTAAAAAGACCGCCGATCTGGCCGGGGATAAGACCGCTTATGCTAGAAAACTGATCGAAAGATACTATCCGATGGTCAGCAAAACTCCCTCTGACTGGAGGACCAGGTTCCGGCTGGCTTTTGCCTACTATTTTGGAGGCTACCAGGAATATGCCCTGCAGGAAATGCGTAACATAGCCGCTCTGGAGCCGGGGATCCCCTGGCCCTGGGGATATATGGCGATAATTTATGCCGAGCAGAACAAATGGAATGAAGCCATAGACCATATGAAAAAGGCCATCTCTATAGATTCAAATGTCGCGGCTTTCCACCTTGGCCTCGGCCAGGGGTATTATAAGGTCAACCGTCCCGCCGCGGGATTTGCCGAAACAATGGAAGCGCTGAGGCTAAAAGCCCTCGGCTACTGAAATGAGCAGCAGAAACTCTCTTGCAGCCCTTCTTGTTATCCTTGTATCTGTTTTTATCTGGGCGGTATTTGCACCTAAAAAAGACCTCTCAATAAGGATCTCAAGCAAACTGGAAGCCCAGAAGCAAAGATCGGACCTGTCAATGAAGGAAGCGGTCTTTTTCGAGATAGCCGGAGGTGTCAAGTTCTGGGAGATCAGAGCGCAGACTTCCCACATCAACAATTCCACACAAAAATCGGAATTGAATAATATACACGGTGTTTTTTTTGAGGGCGGAAAGCCGGCGCTCAATATAATCGCCCCAAAGGTGTTCTGGGACATGAAGAAAAAAAGCATAGAGATCTTTTCCCCAATAGGCTACGAAGGGCTGTCCAGGTTCGAAACCGCTTCGCTTGTCTGGTCCCTTGACGACAAAATGATCTCCGCAAAAGATAAACTGTTCTTTGAAAGGGAAAATGTGACAATTTCCGCCGGAGCGATGAGGTCCGATACCGAAATGGAACACATGGTCCTTTATAAAAGCCCGGTCGCGGTCATGAAAAACAAAGGGGTGCCGGATATAGAGGTCAGTGCTTCGTCATTTGAGGTCAATGCAAAAAGCGGAAAGATCTTTGCGCACGGCAGCGCCAGGATATCCAGAGGCGGTCTTTCGGTAAAGAGCGAGGAGATGGTTTTTGATCCAAAAACGAACTCTCTTGCGGCTTTGGGGAACGCCGTGATCACTTACAGGGACATCAGCGCAAGGGTCGCCTCGGCGTTGTACAATATCAATGAGGAAAAGGTCGCGCTTAAAGGCTCCGTCCAGCTTAAGCGAGGGGACAGCGAGTTAAAAGGTGACACGGTGTCCCTTGACCTTAAGGATGAGTCGATCTCAATAAAAGGCAGGAGAAGCACGGTCCTGATAGAAGAAGAGCTCATCGGGACAGGAAAACAACAGGGGGGGCAGGAGAAAAAATGAACATAGCAGAAAAGAACAGCGTAATTCCGCAGCTTGAGGAACTGCTTAAAGACAGGGACAGCGCGCTTGATGTTGTGATAATAGGAGGAGGGCCTGCCGGACTTACGGCTGCCATCTACTGCGGCAGGGCGGGCTTTAGGACCCTGCTGATAGAAAAGGCCATCCTGGGCGGACAGTTGGCAGAAATATCAGAAATAGAGAACTATCCGGGGTTCCCTTCGGGGATCTCCGGGATGGAGCTTTCCGAAAGGCTGGAGGACCAGGCAAAAAAATTCGGATGCCAGGTGCTCTTTGGTGATGTGATAAAGGTTGAAAAGGAAGGACTTTTGACGCGGACCTCTCTTGCGGACAGGAGCTTTTTGTCCCGCGCTCTTATAATTGCCACAGGGACCGAGCCGAAAAAACTCGGGATACCGGGCGAAAAGGAATTCAGGGGCAGGGGAGTGTCGTACTGCGCAACCTGCGACGGGGCTTTTTACCGGGATAGGACCATTGCTGTCATAGGAGGAGGCAATTCCGCCATTTCCGAGGCCCTGTTCCTGACGCGGTTTGCCTCCAGTCTGGTGGTGGTGCACAGGAGGGACCGGCTCCGTGCCGATAAGGTGCTATCCGACAGGGCGCTGGATCATCCCAAGATCTCCGTAAAATGGAACTGCGTTCCCGAAAAGATAAACGGGCAGGGCAAGGTGGAAAGTCTGTCGGTCAAGAATGTTCTTGACGGGACAAAGGAAGACCTTCCGGCTGACGGGGTGTTCATCTATATAGGAGAGGAACCCAATACCGGGTTCCTTGCAGGAGCGTTAAAGGCCGGGGGCGACGGGTTCCTTCCGTCAGATGCCATGATGTTATCCGAGGTGCCTGGTATTTTTGTTGCCGGGGATGTCAGGGAAAAGTCCCTAAGGCAGATCTCGACCGCAGTTTCTGACGGAGCAACAGCTGCCGACTCCGCCAGAAAATACCTCGAAAATATGTTATAATTTTTCTATCAGGAGGAAAAAACTTGGCTGTTATAACTATGAGACAGATGCTTGAAGCCGGTGTCCACTTTGGCCATCCAAGGCGCAACTGGAACCCAAAGATGGCCCGCTATATCTATTCTTCGAGGAATGATATACATGTGATAGACCTTCACAAGACCATTCCGCTTATTGAAAAGGCGTACGAATTTGTCAGAAAAGTCGTTGCCGAAGGCGGTACGGTCCTTTTTGTAGGGACAAAGAAGCAGGCCCAGGAGGCCATCCAGGCCGAGGCTCTAAGATGCGAGATGTTCTTTATCAACCAGAGATGGCTGGGCGGAACGCTCACCAACTTTAAGACCCTTCGCAAGAACATCTCTAGGATGAAGGAAATAGAAAAGATGGAGGCCAACGGGACCTTTGACAAACTGCCCAAGAAAGAGGTCAGCAATATCAGAAAAGAAAAGGCCAAACTGGACAAGACCCTGGGAGGCATCAGGGAGATGGCCAGCCCGCCTTCCATAGTCTTTATCGTGGATACGCAGAAGGAAATGATAGCCGTTAAAGAAGCCAAGAAGTTGAGCATCCCGATCGTTGGCATTGTTGATACCAACTGCGACCCCGACTATATAGACTATGTAATTTCGGCCAACGATGACGCTATAAGGAGCGTTAAGCTGCTGTGTTCCGTGGTAGCCGATGCTGTGCTCGAAGGCCGCAGGATAGCGCATCCCGGCGAGGTGATAGAGGCTCCTCTTACCTCGGAAACTGCCGAAGAAACAATAGCTGCTGCGGCCGAGATAGAAAAAGAAGAAGAGATACAGGAGCTTGGAATGGACGATTTTCTTGAACCTACCGAAGGTGAGGAGAAGAAATAGCATCATGGCGCAAATAGATCCAAATACCGTCAAAGAACTAAGGGAAAAGACCGGCTGCGGGATGATGGACTGCAAAAAAGCCCTGGTTGAGACGGGCGGAGATATGGAGAAAGCCGCCGAACAGTTGAGGAAGAAAGGCCTTGCGTCCGCCACCAAGAGGACGGGCAAGCAGACCGGCAACGGCGTTGTGGAAGCCTATATCCATCTTAACGGCCGGATAGGGGTTATGGTGGAACTTAACTGCGAGACCGACTTTGTGGCCAGGAACCCGGAGTTCTCTACCCTTGCAAGGGATATCGCAATGCAGGTGGCTGCCTCCAATCCGCAGTACTTAAAGAGGGAAGAGGTCCCGGAAAACATTGTGAGTTCGGAAAAGGAAGTCCTTAAAGCGGCCGCTCTTGCAGAGGGCAAGCCCGAAACGGTAGCGGAAAAAATGATGGAGGGAAGACTGGAAAAATTCTACTCGCAGGTCTGTCTTATAGACCAGCCTTTTATAAAAGAGCTCTCAAAAAGCATCGGGGAACTGATCAAAGAGCATATCGCAAAATTCGGAGAGAACATCCAGATAAGCCGGTTTTCAAGATATCAAGTTGGAGAAAAAAACTAATATCCCCAGACTGTTCCTCATAGACGGCAACAGCCTTTTGTACCGCGCTTTTTTTGCCCTGCCCGAAACCATGAAGACATCAGGCGGGCTTCAAATTAATGCCGCTTACGGATTTACCGGACTGCTGATGAAGATCCTTCTGGAAGAGCCGGACATGATAGCGGTGGCCTTCGACAGGCCAGCAGCCACTTTCAGACATCTGCAGTACGATCAGTACAAAGCCAACAGGCAAAAGGCCCCGGAAGGACTTATAAGCCAGCTTCCAATAGTAAAAGAAGTCCTTTCCTCTTTTTCTATACCGGTCTTTGAACTGGACGGTTATGAGGCCGACGATATCATAGCCACGATAGCCGAAAAAGCAAAAGATGCGCATGTTGTAATAGTTACGGGAGACAGGGACACCTTTCAGATAGTGTCGGAGCGGGTAAGCGTAATGGCCACCGTAAAAGGAGTGACGGAAACCGTCCTGTATGACCCCGGAAAAGTGGAGGAGTCCCTCGGGGTCCCGCCCGAAAGGGTCGTGGACTATAAAGCCCTTGCGGGAGATGCTTCGGACAATATCCCCGGCGTTAAAGGGATAGGAAGCAAGGGCGCGGTATCGCTTATCAAAGAATTCGGGGCCGTTGAGAACATCCTTGATAACACTGACAGGTTAAAAGGCAAGCTCAGGGACAAGATGATCGAAGGAAAAGACTCGGCAGTCCTATCCAAGAAACTGGCGACCCTTGACAGGAATGTCCCCATAACGGTCGATATCGAGAAATTAAAAAGGACCGTAACGGACTGGCAGAAGACCGGGCCGGTATTTGAAAAATACGAGTTCAAGACACTGCTCAAGAAGTACGGAAAGGCTGAGGCGCCCGAAGTTATTTCTGCCCTAAGCGAAGAAAAGGCAAAAAAAAGTGCCCTGGGGCATGACTATAAGATCATAGATGACGAAAGTTATTTTGCTGTTTTGATAAAGAACATCGAAGAAAAGGGCCGCTTTGCTTTTGATACGGAAACGGACAGCCTTGACACCCTGAGCGCAAACCTTGAGGCTGTTTCGGTCTCGTTCAGCGGGAATACCGGATACTATCTTTCCGCTGAATTTTTATCGCGGAAAGGCGTCCGGCAGGAATTGAAAAGGATTTTTGAGGACGCAAATATCAAAAAGGCGGGGCACAATGTCAAATTTGACATAGAGGTGCTTGACAGTGCTCTGGGCATCAAAGTTAAAGGAGTTGACTGCGACACTATGCTGGCTGCCTATATACTGGACCCGACAGCGGGAAAATACAATTTAAAATACCAGGGCGCAAAATATTTTGGAAGGACCATGACCACATATGAAGACCTCATGGATGCAAGCAAAAGCGCCGACTTTAAGGGGGTGCCGGAAAAAGAGGCTGCTGATTATGCGTGCCAGGATGCCGATGTTACCTGGCAGCTTTCGCGGGTGCTTGTAAAGGAACTGAAGGACAAGGGGCTCTATGAGGTTTTTTCTAAAATTGAAGTGCCTCTTATCGAAGTTCTGGTTGCAATAGAGCAAAACGGGGTCTATATCGATAGAGACAAGTTAAAGGATATTTCGGTCGAGATAGAAGGAAGGCTGAAGAGGCTTCAAACGGAGATCCTGGTGATGGCAGGGGAGGAGTTCAATATCAATTCCCCCAAGCAGCTGGCACAGATCCTTTTTGGGAAACTTAAGCTCCCGGTTCTGAGAAAGACAAAGACCGGGCCTTCTACGGATGCCGAGGTCCTGGAGGAGCTGGCCTCCAATTTTGAGATAGCGCAGAAACTGCTTGAGTTCAGGCAGCTTAATAAGCTAAAGACCACATATGTTGATGTTTTTCCTGAATTGATAAACCCCTCAACCAACAGGATACACGCTTCCTTTAACCAGATCGTCACCGCAACAGGCAGGCTCTCGAGCAGCGACCCCAATCTTCAGAACATCCCGGTCCGCTCCCAGACAGGAAGGCTGATGCGGGAGGTTTTTACCGCGCAGGACAAGAGCTCCGTGATACTCTCGGCGGATTATTCGCAGATAGAACTCCGTATCCTGGCCCATTTAAGCAGAGACCCCAACCTCATGGAGGATTTTATCAAAGACCGCGATGTGCACTCCGCCACTGCCGCTGATATCTATGATGTGAAGATAGAAGAAGTTACCAAAGAGATGAGGAGCGCCGCTAAGACGATAAACTTCGGAATAATATACGGGATGAGCGCGTTCGGCCTTTCAAAGGCACTGCGCATCAAAAAAAATGAGGCTCAGGATTTTATAGACAGGTATTTCTATAAATACAGCGGGGTGAAAAGATATCTGGATTCAACCATCGAGTTCGCCAAAAAGAGAGGCTATGTCGAAACTCTGCTTGGAAGGAGACGCTACATCCCTGATATCAACTCTCTCAACCAGAGCATCGCGCAGATGGCGGAAAGGACCGCCATCAACACACCGGTACAAGGAAGCGCCGCTGATATCATAAAGGCTGCGATGATAAAGATACATAACAAGCTCAAAACTCAAAACTCTAAATCCAAAATGATAATGCAGATACATGATGAACTGGTGTTTGAATGCCCGCAGGAGGAAGTAAAAACTCTGGATAGGCTCGTTCCGGACCTGATGTGCCGGGCCGTGGAACTGGCAGTGCCCCTCAAAGTGGACTGCGGCGTAGGAACGAGCTGGGGGGAGGCAAAATTATAGCATACAGAACTTGGATTTCTGCTAAACCTTACTGTTGTTTTTATGCCATATGTCCCACGAGCGGTCCGTCCGAATAGAATCCCGGAAATACCCGCCTGAAATATGCCTTCCCTGAGCCCGATATACTAATAGAGGTAAAGTGATGAGAATCTCCGGTGTTCAAAGGGCAGTATTCATGGGCGCTGTCTTAAACAGGATGGGGGCTGAGGTGCGCCTGTATCAGGGCGAATACGGATTCAGATTGTCTCCGAGATGGCCGGGAGACAACACCAGATACAGTATTAATTTTGCAGGAACTGTTCTGGCCGTGGATGATCTGCAATATGCTCTTATCGAATCGGAAAGCAGGCGAATGTATCTGGGGACCCATCATAATGCCGCATACCTGTATTCTCTTTTATCCTATAAAAACGGCTTAATAGGAGGCAGGGAAGTATTTCTTCACACGGACAGGCCGGACCACCCGGACAACAATTATCAGATCTTTGGACGGATCCCTGACAAAAGCGAAAGCATCGAGCGCCACGCAAAAATGATCACGGCCGGGGTCAGGACCCAATCCACCGTTAACATATCTAACTATGTTTCCGTTCTGAGACAGCATCTTTTTCCGGATATGGAGTACGCATTTCTCCATAGCGGCATCAGAAAACCCAGTGAATGGGGGCAGGGGGGAGACTTTTCTTTGATCACGGACATATTTCGGTTTGATCCGGAGGGCCTGCTGAACGGCAGAAGAAGCATTGCCAGCACGGATCTTGACATATTCGGTCCGGATGAGAACAAAAAACGGCAGGAAGACACGCTCGATGCTTTAATAAGAATAGGAAAGATGTGTTACCTGGTCATGGCTTTTACAAGTCCGGGTTTTGTTTTTGCCGATTGGGCCAGCGAGTACGGCGGAAGATACGCCGAAGGTGTTTTTGACCTGTGATATAGGACGGGGCTTCCTTCTTAAATCCGGCCCCTTAATTTTTTGAAAAATGACGTCAGCAAGGCATTGCACTCTTTGCTCATTACTCCGGGCACGGTTCTTATTCTGTGGTTGAATCTTTTATCATTCAGTATGTTCACAACCGAACCGGCAGCCCCCGCCTTAGGGTCGTTCGCTCCGAAAACGAGTTTCTTTATCCTGGCAAGGACCATGGCACCCGCGCACATTGCGCAGGGCTCAAGGGTTGAATAGATATCCACTTCGTATAAGCGCCAGGTTCCGAGCTTTTTAGCCGCTTTTTGGAGGCATAGCAGCTCCGCGTGCGCGGTGGCATCGCTCCTCTTTTCTTTTTCGTTGTGAGCTCTTGCTATTATCTTTCCTTCAACCACGGCGACCGCGCCTATGGGCACATCGCCTGTCTTAAGCGATCTTTTGGCCTCTTTAAGGGCTTCCCTCATATAGTCCATACGGTCAATTATATGATAAAATACAGCTTATGGACACGATCAAATTCGGGACCGATGGATGGAGAGCGGTGATCGCAAAAGAATTCACTTTTGAGAATGTCTGCCGCGTGGGCAAGGCTATTGCGATATACCTGAAAAAGCACGGCAAGGACAAGCACCCTCTCATAATAGGCTATGATCCCAGGTTCCTTGCGGATGAATTTGCGATGGAGATCGGAAAGATCTGCTCACAGGCGGGGATAAGGGTGCTTATTTCTGACAAAGATGCCGCAACCCCCGTTATAGCTTTTTCCGTCCGTGATAAGAAAGCCTGCGGGGCGGTAATGCTGACGGCAAGCCACAATCCCTCAAAATACCTCGGAATAAAGTTCATTCCCGAATACGCCGGGCCCGCTTCTCCTGAAATAGCAAAAGAAATAGAAGGATTGTCCAATTCTTCATCGGAGCCGGAGCCGGCAGCTCCGATGTCTATCGAAAAGTTCGATCCTAATGAGGCCTATGAAAGGTATATAACCAAATTCGTGGACCTGGAAACCATCAAGAAAGCAAAATTGAGCATTGTATATGATCCCATGCATGGCTCCGGCAGGGTCCTACTCCCCAAATTGCTTGCAAAAGCCGCCGGCAAACTTACGCTTCTTAATGAGAGCAGGGATGTGCTGTTCGGAGGCAAAAACCCGGAGCCCGCAGAAGAAAACTTGAAGGAGCTTTCGGCAAAAGTAATTGAGCTTAACGCGGACCTTGGGCTTGCCACGGACGGGGACGCCGACAGGTTTGGTGTGGTGGATAGGCACGGTAATTTTCTTTCCGCCAACCAGGTGCTGAGCCTTGTTTTCTGGTACTTAGTGGAGCACAAAAAGTTCACCGGCTCTGTCGTAAGAAGCCTTGCAACGACCCACATGATGGACAGGATAGCGGAAAAGCACCGAATAAAAGTCCACGAAACCCCGGTAGGGTTCAAATACATAGCCGAAATAATGATGAAGGAAGAAGTTATCCTTGGAGGAGAAGAAAGCGGAGGCCTCTCAATAAAAGGGCATATTCCGGAAAAGGACGGGCTTTTGGCAGACCTTTTGATAACCGAAATGGTCGCTAAGACAAAAAAGCCCGTAGACCAGCTTTGGCAGGAGCTCATCTCAAAATTCGGCGATTGCGCCGGCGAAAAAGTGAACCTGCCTATCTCTGCTCCCGATAAGGAAAAACTGGTGAGGTTCCTTAAGACCTCTACCCCGGAAACTCTGGGGGGTCAAAAAGTTACAGGCAAACTGGAGAGCGACGGGGTAAAACTTTTGCTTGAGGACGGATGGATAGCGGTGAGGCCCTCGGGCACCGAGGACATCGCAAGGGTCTACTTTGAATCCGGCAGCGAAAAAAAGGTGGCCGACATAGAAAAGGATTTTGGCAGGATCCTGCAGAAACTTGGTATCTGACATGGCAACTAAAACGGGCAGGACCATAATGACCGAGGCCGAGATAAACAAGGCCATAAAGCGGATGGCTTCGGAGATCCTTGAAAGCAACAAAGAGTCCAAAGGTCTTGTTTTTATCGGCATCCTGCAAAGAGGCCTTCCTCTTGCACAGAGAACTTCGCAGGCTATAAAAGAGGCCAAAGGCATCGAGATACCTGTAGGCAGCCTGGATGTGTCCCTTTACCGGGACGATCTTGCCGCCAGGGGAGCCGGCATCACGGTAAAAAGATCGGATATCCCTTTCAGCGTGGACAATAAGGTGGTTATCCTGTTCGATGATGTGGTTTTTGCGGGGCGTACCGCCAGGGCCGCTCTTGACGGGCTTAATGATTTTGGTAGGGCGGCCAAGGTTCAGCTGGCGGCTCTTATAGACAGGGGAGGCAGGCAGCTGCCGATACAGCCCGACTATCTGGGCAAGAAGCTCTCTGTTCCCGTTTCGGAAGAGGTAAAAGTATCTTTCAAAGAGACCGACGGGGTTGACCAGGCTTTGGTCCTAAAGTAGTTTTGCGCTGCTTATCCCCAGCTCATCTTCTGTAACTTCTATTACATGCTCAAAAGTGTCCTTGATGTCGTCCACATGGGTTATAACTATTATCTGCCTGAACTGCTTGTTAAGCTGGTTGAGTGCCGTCATTATGGAATTTTTCCTTACAATATCCTGGCTGCCAAAGATCTCGTCAAGGATGATAAAGCCGCCCTCCGTTCCCGCCCTGGCCGAGATAAGCTGTGAAATGGCCAGTCGGATGCACAGGTTGGCAAGATCGGCCTCCCCTCCGGAGAACCTGGTGAGAGGGTAGGGGTAGCCTCCGTCAAAGATTCTCATGTTGTAATCTTCGTCTATGTCAAGCCCCGTGTATTTTCCGTCGGTGAGCTCACGGTAAAGATAGGAGGCAGTCTCGATAAGCTGAGGCCTGATGCGGGAGATAAGGTGCGTCCTGTACTCGATCATGATATCTTCAAGCCGGCTTAAGAACTCGCTGTCCTTTAACTCCTTGTCTATTATCTTTTTAAGGTCCTGCGCTTCTTTGATCTCTCTGACTATTGCTTCAAGCTCTTTTTGGAGGGAGGCTTTTTCTATGTCAAAGGCGTTCTTCTTTTGTTTTAGCCGGTCCAGGTCGGCCCTGGCCTCGTCATATTCTTTATTGATCTTTTCGTAGTCTTCTTTTTTATAGTCGGTCAGCTCAAGATCTTTTTCGGCCTTAATTATCTTGGCTTTGATGGATGAGAGCTCTTCGCCGGTCTTATCCAAAGAATCTTCGAGCTCTTTTTTTCTTTCGATCTTGGCTTTTAGTTCTATCTGCCGGTCTTTTGCTTTTTTCGCTTTCTCTTTTTCTGTTTTGATCTTCTCGTGTTCTTCAAAATCGTATTTTGGACGCTTTGAGGATTTTTTGCGAGGGGACCTTTCAAGCTGTTCTATCAAAAGGTCGATCTCTGCCAGTTTTGCTTCGATCTCTTTCTTTTTAACTGCTACGGCCTTTCCCTCAGCGGTTATCTTTTCTAGTTCTTCATCATAATGCTTGATGATATCTTCAAAATTTTGAAGTAATTGGCCGCAGGTAGGACATTTTGATTCTTTGCCGGAGGAGCTTATCACGTTCTTTTTGCTCCTGACCTCTTTGAAGATTTTTTCAAGTGATCCTCTCTCCCCCTCTAATTTTCCGACCTTTTCCTTAAGCTCTGCTTTTTCCTTGAACAATTCATCCTTTTCGCTTTTCCGCAGTTCTTCCTTTTGTTTATCTTTCAGGTCCCATTCTTCGTAGCTTTGAGCTTGCGGAGCAATCTCTTTCAATTCTGTTTCAAGGGAATCTATCCGGGCTACCAAAGCCTTTATTTCTTCGGACTTCTTTTTGAGCTCTGAAGATCTGGATTGACACTTTGACAGTTCTATCTTCTGGGCATTGTAGTCTTCGTATTTCTTTCTTTCTTTTGAAAATATGTCTTTAAATTCGTTTTCCCTTTTCTGTGCTGCAGATATCTTATTAAACAAGGAGCCGGACTCCGCAGAGGCCTTTTCGATCTCCTTTTCTTTTTGAAGCTTAAGGGATTCGAGCTCTGTAGTATCCTTTATCGAAGCCCTTCTTATCTCGATGATCTTTTTCGTGTCCCTGGATTCTGCCCTTATCCTGTCGATTGCCCTGTCAACGGCGTCGATGCGCAGCATTCTGATTATTATGTCTTTTCTCTGGTTGGGGTTAAGGTCTGAGAGCGCGTTGAGCTCTTTTTGCTTGGCATAGAAACTGGTGTAAAAGGACTTAAAATCCATGTCGAGAATATGCGCTATCTCTTTTTCACAGCCTTTTACGGAGTCCGCTATCTTTTTGCCGTTGGCAAACACCGAGGCGGCCCCTGTCTGGGAAGAGCCCTTGAGGGCCCGCACGATCCTGTATGAATCAGGACCTATTTCTATTTCCAGAGAAGCTTCGCAGGGTTCTGCCGGGGATGCCCCTGTTCTTTTGATGCCTTCCTTATCTGTCCTTGATGCTATATTTCCGAAAAGCGTCCAGGCCACCGCTTCCACAAGCGACGACTTCCCCGTGCCGTTAAGGCCGACCAGGCCTATGACCCCGTCGGGAAATTCTATATGTGCTTCTTTGAACTGCCTGTAATTCTTAAGCTTAATAGATGAAATTCTCATTCCTGTATTGCCGCCTCGATGTATTCTATTCCTTTTGCCTTATAAAAGGACAGATCGTCTTCTTTAAGGCCGTTGTAGGCGTTAATATAATCCACAAACTCTTCTTTGATGCCGCCGATGGAGGGCTTAACTATCTCTGCCTTTGCGCCTTCTTTTGCGGCTTTCTCGTATATGGGCTCAAAATGAAGAGCACCGGAGGCCCATTCCCTGATCTGTCTGTCGTTGATGTTCTCAAGTATATGCGGCTCGATATTATTTATCTTGATCCTGACTACCTTGTCGTTGACATCAAAGGACTTTATTGCTGTTTCGATCTCTTCCATGATCTGTGTCGTGTCTTTGCCTGAAGCATTAATAGGGGAGAGCTCTCTCATAATCCTGATGTTGTCAAGAAAATGAGGCTTTATCTTTGGCAGGCTCTCCGAATCCAGTTCAATAAAGCCCTTTGGCTGGCCGGCCTCGTTAAAGCTCAGCCTCTCTGTTGAGCCGCAGTAGGCCGCATTGTCAAAGCCCCTGATCTTTTGCAGTCCGTGATGGTGTCCCAGGGCCACATAATCGAACCCTTTAAAATACTTGGGATCTACAAGCAGTTCGTTAAAATCCCCGTGGGCAAATTCCTCCATGCCGGCAACCCCGGCGTGAAGCATCAACATGTTCTTTTTGCCGCTAACAGGGGATAGCTTTTCAAGCTCGGCCTTAAAAATGTCGTCGCTTATGCATTGGGGGATTATATGCAGTGCAACATCCCCAATATCAAGGGTCTTATATTCATTTTTGAAATAGATCTTAAGGAGATCTTTGTCCTTGATGGAGGAAGCAACAAGATCAAAGATCTCGAACACCGAGCCCATGTATTTTTGCTTGGGGCTGTCGTGGTTGCCCGAGATAACAACTGTCCTTATGCCTGCCTGGGCTAGCCGGAGCATCTGCTTTATCCCGAAATTAAGTATCCTGTTGGTGGGCTTTACGACATCGAAAAGGTCCCCGCAGTGAAGGACAAGGTCAGGCTTAATCTCTTCTATTATCTTGCTTATCGCGCTCTCAAAGGCGTTGCAGATGTCCACTTCTCTCTGGTTAAAACCATCCGCCGAAAGCTTTCTGTATGTTGACGAGCCCAGGTGCGTATCGGAGATGTGGACGATCTTCATGGTGCTTATATTATATCAGGTTGGGAAGTTCCTAAACCCTATCCCCCTAACCCCCTTTCCCTTGTCAGGGCAAGGGGGAAAAGAAATTAGAGTTTCTCCCCCTGACAAGGGGGAGATTAAGAGGGGGTTTATTTTGGGAAAGCTCGAGCAATAACGACCCTTTCGATCCCGTTATAGTCTTCAATTATCCTGGGCTCTTCGAACAGGCCGCTTTCCCTTATCAGCCCGGATACCGGCCCGGCCTGTCCCTGCCCGACCTCCAGAACAAGGCTGCCACCTTTCTCAAGCCGGCTGCCGGTCCCGGAAATGATCACCCTGTAAAAACCAAGCCCGTCAGGCCCGCCGTCAAGAGCTGCTTTGGGTTCAAATAATCTGACATCCGGCTGAAGTTTCTCAATTTCTGATGAAGGAATATATGGAGGGTTGGAAACAATAATATCGAACCGCTCACCTGCGGGAAGCGACTCAAACAGGTTTCCGCAATAAAACTTGATCCTGTCTTCGACTCCCATGTTCTTTGCGTTCAAACGGGATATCTCTATGGCTTTGGAAGAAAGATCAGCAGCCCATATTAAAGCATTCTCCAAATATTTTGCAAGGCTTACTGCAATGGCCCCGCTGCCGCAGCAAAGGTCAAGTATCTTGAACTTCCGGTCCTCTTTTTTTGCGATGTCTATGACTATTTCCACAAGTTTTTCGGTCTCCGGCCTGGGAATAAGGACATCGGGGTTCACTTTAAAGTCGAGCGACATAAAGGGTTTGTGCCCGGTGATATAGGCGATAGGCTCTTTCTTTATTCTGCGCAGTATCAGGGTTTTAAAAGGCTTCAGCTCTTCAGCCTTCAGCACTCTTTCATGCTGAACATAAAGGTCTATGCGCTTTAGTTTTAGCGCATGAGCAAGAAGTACTTCCGCCTCAAGATGGGGCAATTCTATAGAGTGCTTAGTAAAATATTCTGTGGTCCAGTCAAGAACGCTCTGTATGGCCCAGGTCATTTTGAGGCGGTCTCAAGCTTGGCTATCCTGTCGGCCGCGGCCAGGGCGTCCACTATCTCGTCAAGCGCGCCGTCAAGGACTTCGGTAATATTAAAGACCGAAAGGCCTATCCTGTGGTCGGTTATCCTGTTCTGGGGGTAATTATAGGTCCTTATCTTTTCGCTCCTGTCCCCTGAGCCGACCTGGATCTTTCTCATGCTGGTAATGCCGTCTTTTCTCTTGGCTTCTTCCATATCATAGAGTTTTGAGCGCAGGAGTTTCATGGCCTTGTCCCTGTTCTGGTGCTGGGAGCGCTCGTCCTGGCATTTGACCACTATACCTGAGGAAAGATGCGTTATTCTGATAGCCGTGCTGAGCTTATTAACATTTTGCCCGCCGGCTCCGCCTGACCTGAACACATCTATCTTAATATCCTTGTCCTCTATCTTGATCTCAACATCCTCCACTTCGGGCAGTACTGCAACGGTCGCAGCGGATGTGTGTATCCTTCCCGAGGCCTCGGTGGCAGGCACTCTCTGGACCCTGTGGGTGCCGCTTTCATACTTATACCTGCTGTAGGCCCCTTTGCCCTTAACGGCAAAACTGACCTCTTTGTAGCCTCCCAGACCGGTGGGGTTTGACTCTATCAATTCGGTCTGATAGCCTCTTCTTTCGGCGTACCGAAGGTACATGCGCAGAAGGCTTCCCGCAAAAAGGGCGGCCTCTTCGCCTCCGGTGCCCGCCCTGATCTCGACAAAGATGTTCTTTTCGTCATTGGGGTCCTTGGGAAGGAGAAGGATCTCTATCTCTTTTTCCGCAATGTCGTTCTTTTCTTCCAGTTCTTTCTGAAGCTCTTTAAGTTCCGGGTCTTTAGATGCTTTTATCTCCTGGATATCCTTGGATAGCCTCTTTATTTCGCGGAACTTTTGAACGATCTGCCTTAGGTCTGAAAATTCTCTGCTGAACTTTTCTATCTTTTCTCTGTCGCTTAATACTTCGGGGCTTGAAAGGAGTGTTTCAAGGTCTGTATATCTTTTTTCCAGCTTTTCCAGTTTTTCGGAGAACTTCATGTTGAAAGGAGGGGAGCAAAAAAGACGGACGGGCTATTTCTTCTTTTTGTCCGTTTTTTTCACTCTTACCTTTTTCTTTTTTGGGGCAACGGGCTTCTGGGAGTATTTCTTTTTGAACCGCTCCACTCTTCCTTCACTGTCAAGCAGTTTCTGCTTTCCGGTAAAGAGGGGGTGGCAGTTGCTGCAGATGTCCACGCGGATCTTGTCCTTGGTGGAGCCTATCTGATAGATGGCACCGCAGGCGCAAGCCGCTTCTACTATCTGGTATTTTGGATGCGTTTTTTCTTTCACGGAATCATTATAGCATATTTTCTGCGCTAGTTTTTAAGCTTGTACAGCATCCAGGCAGCCTGTGCCCTGGTAATTGGGGCGTTTACAGGGAAGTCGCTTGTTTTTATGAAATCGAGCATGCCTTTGTCTTTTGCCGCTTTGATCTGTCCGGAGGCGAAGTGTGTTTCGGAAATATTGCCGTAAAGCCCGCCTGTCGGTTTTGAAGGAGCAAGGTTGCCTAGTCTTGAAAAGGCGTAGGTTGCATCCATGACAGAGGTGTTATTGTTGGGCTTAAACGTTTTATCGGGATATCCTTTTAAAAGCCCCTGTCCTGCCGCCACTCCTATCATTCTCCTAGCCCAATGTCCGGAAGGAACATCCTTAAAAGAGACCGTCACGGTGTCCTGCGGGGGAAATCCCGCGAACTTTGATTTAACAAGCATGACGGCAAGGTCGGCTCTTGTTATCGACTTGTCGGGCCTGAACTTTCCGTCAGGATACATGGAAAGGATCTTTTCGTTAAGCACATAATCTACGGCCGGTTTGGCCCAGTGAGAGTCCGGAACGTCCGGGACGGAGTATTTCAAGGTTAGCACGGCGGCGGGTTTTTTCTTCTCTTCTTCAGGTGCGGCTTTTTTTTCGGGAGAAGCAAAGTCGCGCAGTTTGAAAGAAATCGAAACATAGTGGTTTGAATTTTCGCTTAGGACATTGTCTTTGCGGTACGCGTAGTCAAAAGAAAGATTCCGTGCCTTCAGGCCGATGCCGGCGGTGAGGTTGTTGGTCGCAGGATTAACCCCCGCTCCCCCGTAGCTCTGCTCAAGGCCGGCTCTTATGGCCAAAAACTCCGTTGGCAGCCATTCTACGCCCATATGGAGAAGGGAAGGGTAGCTTCCGTTGGGGTTTAGGTCAAGGTCTATGGAGCCCAGCACATCCTGTCCTCTGAACTGTTTTGGCGCATCCTTGCCGAAAAACTTCATGGCGGCGCCGAGCTTTAAGAGGGCAGGGATGCTTTCCCTGGTTCCGTTGGTCCAGGAAAGAGTGCCGCCGATGGGGCTTTCGTAATGGAGGAAATTCTTTCCGAGCAGTCCAAAAGTCAGGTAAGGCCTGGGCTTGTAAGTAAATCCGAGGTCAAGATCCGTGCCTATGGCGGACTGCCCGCCGGTGCCTCGGAAACTTTCGGAAAAGAGCTTGACATTAAGCCCCATGGTCATATCGTTAAGAGGACTCCAGAGCCTGGCCCATCTTTCGAGAGTATTGCCGTAGGACAGTATCAGTACATTGTTGGCATAGCCTATCCTGCTCCCGATGTCTATCGGCCTTCCCGAAGAGTCCAGACCCGTAACTATCACATCACCTGTTTGGATCCCGACATAGCCTATTCCGAATGTTCCGGCTGAAGTTGGATACGAAACTCCAAGCAGAGAATAATTGATGTCCCCGAGAAGGTTCGTGTACATGCTGGTGAGCTCGACCGCCTTCAGCGATGACAATCCGGCAGGATTTATGAAGATGTTGTTGATGTCCCCGGTGACTGCCGTAAAAGCTTTGCCCATACCGGTGGGCTTGGCGCCTATGCCTATATCTGTGGGGTCAACTGTTGCCTTTATGTTCGAATAAGAGCAGGATGACAATAGCAAGAGTGCGCAAGTAATACCAAAAACTCTGTTTAACATTGTGGCTCTCCTTAAAAGTACACCTTAAATATAGCATTAGTTCCCTGTATGTCAAGACATTAGAGGATCGAGCAAAGCGACTTATGCCCCGCACCCGGACAATAGGACCACAAAAAACACGGGGACTTTACCTTCTTAACGCAAAGTTATCTTCCAGAAGCGGCGCCCCCTCAAAAGGCTCTTCAAGGTCAACCGTATGCCCGGCGGCCGTCACGGATTTCTTTGGAGCGCCAGAATCAAAGTTGAAGCTTATGAAAACGCCCAGAAAATTCATGGCCATGTCTTTAATAGAATCAGGGAGATTGAGCGGTTTTCCGCTTTTGTACTGCTGGTACATGTCCATACTTTCCTTTAGCATTCCCAGCGAAAGGGATATCAGCAGGGCTTTGACAAATTGAGTGTGCCGGTCATCTTCCTGGAAATTGGTCTGGACCATTACTCCGATGAGATCCCCTACCAGCAGGTGCAAAAAAGTGTCCGGCGAACCAAGTTTTACATTTTGCCAGGTCGTGGTGCCGTTCCAGGCCGCAAAGCAAGGGGATGTGAAAGAGGACATAAATAGTAGAATGGAAGCTGTAAGGACGCATATGGGCTTTATCAAAAACAATCTCATTCTTTCTTGCTCCGGGAAAATTGTCAACAATACTACTATTATGTTAAAATAATAAACAAAATGCAAGGAGCAGTTCATAATGTCTGACAAAAAATATAATGTGGCGGTGCTGGGGGCGACGGGGGTTGTCGGGAAAGAGCTTTTTAATGTCCTTGAAGAGCGCCATTTCCCTATTGAGTCCCTTTTGCCGCTGGCTTCTTCGCGCACGGCCGGTTCCGAAGTCGTTTTTAAAGGGAAACCCCTTAAAGTGGAATTGGCAGGCAAAGACTCGTTCAAAGGGGTGGATATAGCTTTGTTCTCGGCGGGGGCTTCCATTTCTAAGGAATTTGCTCCTTACGCCGTTAAGGCCGGCGCTGTAGTGATAGACAATACATCCCACTTCCGTATGGACCCCGAGGTCCCACTGGTGGTGCCGGAAGTAAATGCCCATGCCATAAAAAGGCATAAAGGGATCATTGCAAATCCTAACTGTTCTACGGCTCAGATGGTGGTCGCTCTAAAGCCGATCCATGACGCATACAGGATAAAGAGAATAGTGGTTTCCACATACCAGGCCGTATCGGGCTGGGGCAAAGAGGCAGTTGACGAGCTTGAGCAGCAGGTAAAAGCCTGGGTGAGCGGAAAGCCCATAGAAACAAAGATACTGCCCAAACAGATAGCCTTTAATGCTGTTCCTCAGATAGATTCTTTTGTGGAAAGCGGCTATACCAAAGAAGAGCTCAAAATGATCAACGAAACAAAAAAGATCATGGAAGACGAGTCTATTGCCGTTACGGCCACAACGGTAAGGGTGCCGGTCTTTATAGGCCACAGCGAAGCGGTAAATCTTGAACTTGAAAAACCATGTTCGGCAAAGGAAGTAAGGAGCCTGCTCTCAAAAGCTCCCGGCGTTAAAGTCATGGATGATCCCGAAAACAAGGTTTATCCCACGGTCCTTGACTGTGTCGGGATAGATGATACGCTGGTGGGAAGGATAAGAAAAGACCCTTCTGTTGAAAGCGGCCTTGATCTGTGGATAGTGTCTGACAACCTCAGAAAAGGCGCTGCCACCAATGCGGTCCAGATAGCGGAAGAACTTATTAAGCAAGGGCTTTTATGAAGAACAAGGGACCTCTTTCGGTCACCAACTATGTTGATTCTCTGCAGAGGATACTGACCCCGGCCGCTTTTGTGCTTTCCGCCATAGTCATCGGCACCACGGGGTACATGCTTATAGAGCGGATGAGCTTTCTGGACTCGATCTACATAACTATGGCCACCATGTTCCTTGCGGTAAGCTACATTGATTCGGTACACCTTTCCGCGGCGGGCAAAGTGTTCTCAACCATGTTTTTGGTGTTTGGAGTTATCTCGGTATTCTATGCCGTAGGTACGATAATAGAGTTCATCGTAGAAGGAAATATTGCCGGAATAAGAAGGAGAAGGAAGATGGAAAAACTGTTCGATCAAATGAAGGAGCACTATATAATAAGCGGATTCGGCAGGGTGGGGCACCAGATAGCTTCGCAGTTCGAAGCGGAAAAGATCCCCTATGTTGTAATTGACATCAAGCCGGAAACTGCCGTTGAATTGGAGACAAGGGGCATCCCCTGCATTATAGGCAATGTATCCTCTGATGAGGTGCTTGAGCGGGCAGGAATTAAGAGGGCAAAAGGCCTGGTGGCCGCGGCGGACTCCGATGTGGAAAATGTGTATGTGACCCTGGCGGCAAAGGACATGAACGAAAAACTCTACATAGTTGCCAGAGCTGGAAATAAAGAATCCGAAAGCAAGTTAAAAAAAGCCGGAGCAGACAAAGTTATTTCGCCGTATTACATTGCAGGAAGCAGGATGGCCTCAATGGCCCTTACTCCGGTCGCGGTGGATTTTCTTGACATTGTCACGGGCAGCGACCACATAGAGTTCTGGCTTAAAGAGATACGGGTAAAAGAATCCTCAAAACTGGCCAACAAGACCCTTGGTGAGGCAAATGTCCGCAGGATAACTGGAGCGATGGTCCTGGCCATTAAGAACGGAGACGGCGCTTTTGACCTCTCTCCAAAGGCCGAGAGCCTGGTGCGTCCCGGAGATATTGTTGTGGCCATGGGCACCACGCCGCAGTTAGATGCCCTGATCGCGATGGCATAAGGAGCAGCAATGTTTGAAGATATAAAAGCGGTATTTGAAAGGGACCCGGCAGCAAAGAACATCTTTGAAGTCCTGTTCTATCAGGGCGTGTGGGCTATCTATACTCACCGTGTCGCTCACTTTCTTTACCGGCTGCGTATCCCGTTTTTTCCGAGGTTCATTTCCCAGCTGAGCCGGTTCTTTACAGGCATAGAGATACATCCGGGAGCAACCATCGGGAAAGGATTTTTTATTGACCACGGGGCCGGGGTGGTTATCGGAGAAACTACAGTCATCAAGAACAATGTAACACTTTATCAGGGCGTGACGCTTGGCGGCACGGGCAAAGAAAAGGGAAGGCGCCATCCTTCTATAGGCAACAATGTCATAATCGGGGCCGAGGCGATAGTTCTGGGAAACATCGTCATCGGTGATAATTCCAGGGTCGGAGCCGGAGCCCTTGTCACCAAGTCGGTCCCTCCTGATTGCACCGTGGTGGGAAATCCCGCGCGCATAATAGTTAGAGAAGGCAAGAAAGTAGATCCGCTTGAGCACGGCGATCTTCCCGATCCCGTCGGCAAAGCGCTCGAAGAGCTTTCTTCAAGGATAGAAAAACTGGAAAAAAAGCTCGGGAGCTCCTGATGGGCCTTTGCGTCTACAATACCCTCACAAGAAAAGAAGAACCTTTTGTTCCGGCCAAAGCGCCCGATGTCAGCATGTATGTCTGCGGCATCACTCCTTATGATGAGACGCACCTGGGGCATGGCAGGGCATACGCCGCCTTTGATGTTATCAGAAGATATCTTGAATACAGCGGGTACAGAGTAAATTATGTCCAGAACATAACTGACATAGACGATAAAATAATAGAAAAAGCCAACAGGCTCGGTAAAACTATCGAGGAGGTCGCTGATACCTATACTAAATCGTTTTTTGAGGTGATGGAAAGATTAAAGATCAAAAAAGCAGCGCAGTGTCCAAAGGCGACAGAGAACATCCAAGGTATCGTTGATCTCATAGCAGGGCTGGTGTCATCCGGCCATGCTTACCAAAGCGGAGGGGATGTGTACTTTGATATAAGCAAGGATCCTGCCTACGGCAAGCTGTCGGGCAGGGACCTTGAAGGAATGCAGGCCGGCGCCAGGGTGGAAGTGAGCGGAAAGAAGAAGAGCCCTCTTGATTTTGTGCTGTGGAAAGCCGCAAAAGAGAATGAGCCTTATTGGGATTCTCCCTGGGGCAAAGGCAGGCCCGGCTGGCACAGCGAATGCGTGGTCATGTCGCGCAAATATCTGGGAGAAAGGATCGATATTCACGGGGGAGGGGCAGACCTCATTTTTCCCCACCACGAGAACGAGATAGCACAGGCCGAGTGCTGCGGGAAGGGCGATTTTGTAAAATACTGGCTTCACAACGGCTTCATAACCATCAATAAGGAAAAGATGTCAAAATCCCTGGGCAATTTTTTTACCCTGTCGGAGCTGTTCAAGCAGTTCGATCCCATGGCGGTCCGATTTTTCCTCATCAGAGCGCATTACAGAAGCCCGATCAATTTTAGCCCGGAGGGGATAAAAGAAGCAGCCTCGGCGCTGGAAGGCATAAAGAACGCTTATGAGGACATGGCTTTTATGCTCAGATCAAGCAAAAATGACAGGTCAAGCGTCAAGATAGATGTGGAGAACTATAAACTCAAGTTCATCTCCGCCATGGACAGGGATTTTAACACCCCGGAGGCCCTGGCCGCCGTCTTTGACCTGATAAGGGCTTACAACGAGAACAGGTTCAAACTATCCAGCGAGGACATAAACAACATCAGGCTGCAGCTGGAAGAATTCAACAATGTCATGGAATTTGGCCTAAGGGAAAAGAAGGCCGAGGTCAAAGATAACATCAGTGACCTTGTGGCGCAAAGGGCCGCCGCCAAAAAAGAAAAGGATTTTGCCCTTGCTGACAAATTAAGGGCCGAGATAGAGGCTAAAGGGTATATAATTGAAGACACTCCGTTCGGGAGTTTTGTGAAGAAAAAGCCCGACGGAGCGATCAGCGGACCCGACACTAAAGTGCCCGCCTGCCGGACGGGCAGGTCGGCTCCTTGGGGAAAGAAAACCGGAGCCGAACCTTCAGGTTCGGGTAAGAAATGAAAAATGCTTGATCCAAAGGCCATAAGAGCAAATCCGCAGCAGGTAAGGGAGTCGCTCGAAAAAAGAGGGGCCCCGGCAGCTTTGCTTGAGAGCTTTTTGGAGGCCGACTCGGCCTGGAGAACAAAGACCCAGGAATACGAGAACCTAAAAAGCCTGCAGAACCAGGAAACCGAAAAGATATCGCTCTTAAAGCGCGAGAAAAAAGATGCCTCAAGCGCGCTTAACGCCATGAAAGAGCTTTCGCAAAGGCTTAAGCTTATTTCAGAGGAGTTGAAGCTTTTGGAGGAGCGGGTAGTGGACAGGGCGCTTGTCATCCCCAATATACTTGAAGCATCGGTGCCTGTGGGCAAGGATTCGACCTTTAACTCGGAGATCAGAAAATGGGGCCAGATAAAAGAATTCCCGTTCAAACCCAAACCGCACGAAGAAACAGGGGAAAAACTGGGGCTGTTTAACTTTGAGCAGGCGGCAAAGCTGTCTGGCTCAAGGTTCGTGGTGCTTAAGGGCGCCGGCGCCGCTCTAGAAATGGCGCTGATCAATTTTATGCTGGAGGTCCACACGGGATCACACGGCTATGAGCAGGTCATGACCCCTTTTCTGGTGAATTCCGACAGCATGAAGGCAACGGGGCAGCTGCCAAAGTTCGAGGACGAACTTTACAAAACGAGCGACGACCTCTATCTGATACCGACCGCCGAAGTGTCCGTTACCAACCTGCACCGCAATGAGTTGATCGCTGTAGAAAGCCTGCCTCTAAAATATGTTTCGTTTTCACCGTGTTTTCGCAGGGAAGCCGGTTCTTACGGCAAGGATGTAAAAGGGATAATAAGGCAGCACCAGTTCAACAAGATAGAACTGGTCAAGTTCTGCGTGCCCGAAACTTCTCCTCAGGAGCTCGAGTCCCTTACAAATGACGCCGAAAAGATACTTCAACTGCTGGAGCTGCCTTACCGGGTAATGGCCCTTGCCGGCGGGGATATGGGTTTTTCCGCGGCAAAGACCTATGACCTTGAGGTATGGTTCCCGTCAGAAAAAAAATACAGGGAAATCTCTTCCTGCTCCAATTTTACGGACTTTCAGGCCAGAAGGGGCGGTATCAGACTGAGAAGAGGACCAAAGGCAAAGCCTGAATTCGTCCACACTCTTAACGGTTCGGGCCTTGCTGTAGGCAGGACCATGGCTGCGATCCTGGAGAACTTTCAACAGGAGGACGGCTCGGTAAAAGTCCCCGAAGCCCTTAAGAAATATCTGCAAGTTTCCTCTATTTTGCCGCGATAAAGTTTTAAGACCTTTCCTTATCCGGAGAAAGCCAATGTCGGACGAACACGATATCAAGGAAGTGATGGACCTTTTAAAAGTGGTCTTTGAAGAACAGACCTCCTGCTTAAAGGACCACGAAGAATTCGTTGAAATAGGAGAGGGAAAGATAAAGGTCTTTGTCAGAGAGCAAGAAAATTAGCCAGCAGTTTTTTCCCTTCTTTTGTCAATATTGATTCCGGATGGAACTGGACCCCTTCAACTCTAAATTCTTTATGTCTAAGTCCCATTATCTGCCCGTCCTTTGTCCAGGCCGAAACCTCAAGAAACGCTGGCAGGCTTTCTCTTTCTACAATAAGAGAGTGGTATCTTGTCGCGGCAAATGGCTCCGGCAGGCCCTTGAATATTGTCCTGCCGTCATGATGAATGTCGGAGGTTTTGCCGTGCATGATGTTCTTTGCCCTTATCACTTTTGCTCCGAAAGCCGCGCCTATTGCTTGATGGCCTAAACATACCCCAAGAATGGGCAGTTTTCCGGCAAAGCCTCTAATTACATCCACCGAGATCCCGGCTTCTTGGGGAGTGCACGGCCCCGGAGAGACCAATATCCTTTCGGGACCAAGAGCCTTTATCTCGTCTATAGTGATCTTGTCGTTCCTAAAGACCTGCGTTTGGGCTCCCAGTTCATTAAGGTACTGTACGAGGTTGTAGGTAAAGGAATCGTAATTGTCTATTACCAGGATCATATTTGTCATTATATCCGCCAGGTGCTAAAATTTCAAATAAGTATGATTAATAAACCCTCACCCCAGCCCCTCTCCCTTTTCAAGGAGAGGGGGATATAGGTGTGCTTTTATGAAGCAATTGATCAAAACAGGCTTTATTCCGTACGATGAGGATTTGAAACGCTTTGCCAGAAAAAATAGACGGGAACAAACGGAAGCGGAGTCAGTGTTATGGAAAGAACTCCTAAGTTCAAGGCAGCTTAGCGGGTATAAATTTTTGAGGCAAAAGCCGGTACATAAGTATATTCTTGATTTTTATTGTTCGAAACTGTCTCTTGGCATAGAAGTTGATGGCGGCAGTCATATCGAGAAAGAGGAGTATGATGAAAGAAGGACTTTTCTGATAAATGGGTTTGGTATTGAAATAATGAGGTTTTCGAATTGTGAAGTGCTTAAGGATATCGATTTTGTCAGAACTAGATTATTGAACTATGTGTCTGAAAAATATGCCAAGACACCCCCTTGCCCTGAAAAGGGAAAGGGGGCAGGGGGAAAGGGTTTAGATTATGCTTGCTGACAGGGACAGCTGGAACGAACTTGCCGCCTCAAACTCGCAGATACTCCAGTCTTATGAATGGGGGCAGCTAAAAGAGTGTTTTGGCTGGGAGGCCCTGCGCATAGAGTTGGACGGCAAAACAGGGGCCGCGATCCTTAAAAGAAAACTTCCTTTCGTCAGACAGTGCGTTCTTTACTCCCCAAGAGGGCCGTTAGTTGACTTTCATGACAAAAGTAAACTCAAACAGCTGATCGACGCGGTCAAAGAGGAGGGCGAAAAGAAAGGGGCGCTTTTTTACAGGATAGACCCGGAGATAGAAGAGGACGACAAAGAGGCCCTGGACAATTTAAGAAGCATGGGGTTCGTCAAAAGCGGCAGAGAGGTCCAGCCGAGGGCCACGATCGTTGTTGATATCACAAAAAGCCAGGACGAGCTGATGGCGGGCTTTGAGAGCAAGTTCCGGTACAACATCCGACTTGCCGAAAAAAAGAATGTGGCGGTGGAAGAAGACATTTCCGAAAGCGCGGTGGAAAAATACTACGACCTCTACAGGATAACCAGCAGCAGGGATTCTTTTATGATCCACCCGGTCTCCTACTATAAAAAAGTGAGGGAACTCATCATCAATTCCGGTATGGGGACCATCTTTCTTGCTTATATAGGAAGGGTGCCCGTGGCAGGTGTCTTTATTTTTGCTTTCGGCAAACGCATCTGGTACATGTACGGGGCATCTTCCAACGAACACAGAAACTTTATGCCAAACAACCTGATCCACTGGAATGTTATCAAGTGGGCCAAGGAAAGAGGCTATAAAGAGTATGACCTATGGGGAATTCCGGCAAACCCGACGCTGAACCATCCTCTCTGGGGGGTTTACAAGTTCAAGAAAGGCTTTAACGGAAAAACCCGCAAATTCATCGGCGCCTTTGACCTTCCCTTTGGCAGGGCCAGGTACAAACTCTTCAACCTTGCCCTTGAGGGCTATACGAGCGCAAGGTCTCTCATAAAAAAAGGCAAACTGTCGGATTCGCTGGGGGAGTGATAATGCTTCTAAAGGACCTGATCGCCAACACCAAAACCCTGTCTTTTGACGGCGATCTAGGAATTGATATCACCGGCATCTCTTATGATTCCCGCAAAGTAAAGCCGGGCGACCTTTTTGTGGCTGTCCCTGGGTTCACCGCCGACGGGGCCAGGTTCATTCCGGAGGCGCTTAGCAGGGGAGCCGGCGCAGTTGTAATTGAGAAAGCCGTAAAAAAAGATGCAAACTACGGGGTCCCGGCGGTATTTGTTCCTTCCGCCAGATCCGCCCTTGCCGACCTTTCGGCTGCCTTTTACGGGTTCCCTTCAAGAAAATTGAAGATTATAGGGATAACCGGGACAAACGGAAAGACGACGACAGCCTATTTGATCGATTCCATCTTTAAAGCCGCGGGTATCAAATCGGGCCTTATCGGCACGGTCGAGATGAAGATGGGAGATATTTCCATAGAATCAAAGCTTACCACGCCGGAATCCGCCGACCTTCAAAAGATATTGAGCGATATGGTAGGCAACGGTGCCACTCATGTTGTTATGGAGGTATCTTCACACTCACTTTCTTTAAAAAGGGTAAGAGGTATAGATTTTGATGTTGCTGTTTACACCAATTTGAGCCACGACCATCTGGATTTTCACAAGACAATGGAATCATATTTTGACGCAAAACTGTCCCTGTTTCGGAACCTGGGGACAGGCAGCAAAAAAAACACTGTGGCGGTCGTGAACTCAGATGACGACTACAGCAGCACCATAGAGCAGGAAACTCAGGCAAAGGTGGTCACCTTTTCTGTTGCAAAGACCGCAGATGTCTCGGCAAAGATAATAAGTTCTGATCTTTCCGCCATGTCGCTTGAGGTCCTTTCAAAAGGAGAAAAGATGCTCCTTGAAAGCCGTCTTGTAGGGGTCTTTAATGCTTCAAACATAGCGGGGGCGTTTGCCGCGGCATCAGCCGCTGGGATAGAGTCTGCCAGTATCAAGGCCGGCATAGAGGTGATGAAAAATGTCCCGGGCAGGCTGGAAAAGATAGCTGAGGGCCAGGACTTTACGGTGATAGTTGATTTTGCGCATTCTCCCGACAGCCTGCAAAAACTGATCGACTGCGTCAAGCCGTTCAAAAAAGGAAGGATCATCCTTGTGTTCGGTTGCACGGGGGACCGCGACAGGACAAAGAGGCCGGTAATGGGGACCATTGCCAAAAAAGGAGCAGAACTGATCTTTCTTACCAGTGACGATCCTCACAATGAAGAACCTCTTTCAATAATAAAAGATGTGGAATCAGGCATAAAAGCCGCGGGAGGAGCCGCGGGGAAAGATTACATTAAAGAACCTGACAGAAGGTTCGCGATAGAAAAAGCCGTTTTAGAGGCAAAAGAAGGGGACATCGTATTGATAGCCGGCAGGGGGCACGAAAAATTCCAGGAAATAAAGGGTAAGTTAGTTGAGATAGATGATAGAATTGTGGCAAGAGATGCTGTCAAAAAACGCCTTCCTTAGTTTTCTTCTGGCCGCTTCGCTGTTGCCTGTCTCTTCCGCTTTTTGTTCCGAGGTCCCTGTCAGCCTAAAGGCTGACGAACTGCGCTTTGACCAGGAAAGCGGGATAGTGCGGGCAAAGGGTTCAGTTTCTGTTAAATTGAACGACCTTGAAGTAAGCGCAGAAGCCCTTACCCTGGACACTTCAAGGAACATCGTTACAATGGAAGGCTCTGTCGCTCTAAAGAGGGGGAGTCTTGAGGCTCTCGGAAGCAGGGCCGTTTATGATCCGGCCACCGAAGTGTGCCTTATCTTTGATTTTAAGAGCACAGTAAAACATCCTCGTGTAAAAGGCGACATCTTTTTATCCTCACAAAAAGTGGAGGATGCCGCTTCCTATAAATCGGGCAAAGAAGGTCAAAGCACGACCTGCGACCTTGAACACCCCCATTACTATCTTAAGGCAAAAGAGTTCGTGTATATCCCGGAAGAGAAGATCGTCGGCAAAAGCGTAACATTTTATGTTAACGACACTCCCCTTATGTGGCTGCCTTTTTATATTTACGACCTTAAAAAACGCCGTGTTTCGCTCATGATGCCGGTCTTTGGCAGCAATCATGTCGAGGGCGACTTTATGAAGAACCAGCTGGAGTATTACCTTGATGAAGGGGCTTCAGGCTCCGTTTTTCTGGACCTGATGAGCAAAAAGGGGATAGGATACGGCATAGACCATTATTATCTCCTTGATAAAAAACAGTCCGGCGACCTGTTCGTCTACCATGTAAGCGAGAATGATACAGGTATCCCGGCCTGGGTCGTCAAATTAAAGCACGAATTAAAGTTCACAGAAAAGACAAAGGCCTCCCTGGGATACGAATACAGCAACATTTATCTGGTCCCGTCTGGCAGGCTGGACCAGACGCAGTATAAACTGGGGTTTGAGCACAGCGACGACGAAAGGGCCGGGCAGTTCAATTTTTCGTCCCTTGAGAACCGGTTCAGCTCGCTTTCGGATTATTCGGCACATGTAAGATATTCTGCAGGAGAAGCCGACACTTCATACTCGTACAATTACAGGGGAGGGATGACATCTCCAAAGTGGCAGAACATAACCCAGAGCCTGTATCATTCCAGGAAATTGTTCTCTCCTAACCTCGACTTTAAATTGAGCCTGAATTATTACAGGGCGGTAACATCCGAGGGCTCTCCTTTTGATGACCGCCTGTACCCGGAAGCGGCGCTCTCCTACAGGGGGTCTTCATACACTTTTAAGCTTACGGAAAGCGCTTACATAGATACTGATGCCGATGCTTTTAAGGGTGATGAATATGTAGAGTATATTGAAAAACTTCCGGAGGCTGTGCTGACGCTGGACCCTGCCGATCTCTGGCTTTTTAAGCTGAGTACAGAGTTTTCTTACGGCCGCTTCCATGAATCCAAATATCTTGCCCCGACCAAGACCCAGAGGCACTTTACCGCGGGCAGGTACAAGGCGTCCCTGGGGCTTGGACAGACATTTGCCCTGCCTTTTAACAATTCTCTCTATGTGTTCGGCGGGGTCGATCAGTTCAACTACGATACCGGCGACCAGAGATACCTGGTCAAGGAGGACCTTTCATTAAAGAGCGGTATCGGTGGCCCTCTGTCAAATACGCTGACTTACGGCAGAGCGATCAATGACGGTAACAGCCCGTTCTTTTTTGACAGCAAAGGAGCCGATTATCACTGGTTAAGGGACAGGGTGGTGCTTTCCGATGGAACAAGGCAGAGGTTCAGTGTTGAAGGCGGATATAACTATCTTGTAAGCAAGTATTATGACCTGATGCTGAATTACGATGCCAGCCCGTCAAAAGAATTCCATCTTAATGTAAATTCCGGTTATGACCTTGAGAACGGAAGGTGGCGCGATATGGTCTCAGTTCTCAATCTGGCGCTTTTGGCAGGGGTGCTTATAGACCTTACGCACAGCTACGACCTAAACACCGGAAAGACCAATAACGCCTCGGACCTGATAAAGATCGAGATAGGGGACAGCTGGCAGAGCAGATGGGGGGTAAGCATCGGCCACACCTATGATCCGGTCCTGAACAAGCTGGCCATGCAGGAACTTTCTATTGTCAAAGATCTGCATTGCTGGGAGGCAAAATTCAATTATAATGATTTCAGGAAGGAATCAAGGGTCTCCTTTATGCTCAAGGCCTTCCCCGACCAGCCGATAGGCTTTGTTTCGGGAAGCAGGGGCTTTTATATGGAAGGGCTTAAGCAGGAGGAGGGGAGAAGATAGGATGAGAAATTATATTAGGTTCGCAGCCAACCCTCACCCCTATCCCCTCTCCCAGAGGGAGAGGGGAACCGGGCAAAGGCCTTCTCCCTTTGGGAGAAGGTGCCCCGAGCCAGTTCTGGGAGGCGAGGGGCGGATGAGGGCTTTTACTCTGATCCTGCTATTATCTATTTTCCTTGCTTTCTCTTTTGGCTGTGCAAGGACCGTAACTGTGCTGCCGGATGCGGGCAATCAGCTGCAGCTGGAAATAACCTTCAGGGGGGAGATAGACCCTTCGGTGAACAAGTACTATCTGGTCCTTTCGGGGTCTTCCGTTTTGCTTCCATATACAGGGACTTATTTCTTTGGGCCGGGCGAAGCCTATGACACGGACAAACTAAATGATTCTACCGACCTTTCTTATTACTATGCCAATTATTATTCCACCTGGAACGATTTCATTCTTCTCAAGGATTCAAGCTTCTTGATCACCAACGGGGCCTTTGCGTCCTCGACCCTGCACACCACATACACTCCTTCTCTTCTCATCTTTCGGACCATTCCCTCGGGCGATCCGGATGCGCGTAAAAAGATAAATCTGACGCTCTTCTTTAACCGGCTTTCGACCCTTCCTTCCACCCTGTATTTTAATTTTGTGTCTGTAGACAAGGACGGCTATATGAGGGACTATTTAAAGTCTACCGACAACAGCATCTCCACCAACACGGGCTCTGCCATTTCCGAAAAAAGAGAAACAGAAGATCCGGCAATTGACGGCGGGCTTGACATAATCTCGTGGAACATGGTGGTGCAGTGATAACAGCCGTCTTATGCGCTTTGTCGGGAGTTCTTGTTACTCTGTCATTTCCGGGATTTCCTTTTTCTCAGCTTGCGTGGGTGGCGCTGATTCCTTATCTTGTCTGCCTTTACCGATGCGAAAACTTTAAGCAAAGCTTGTTGTGCGGTTTTGTTTTCGGCTCCGTATATTTCGGCGGGGTCTTTTTCTGGCTGTCCTCAACTTCAAAATGGGCGGGGCCGGCCGGTTACCTGGCCTGGATCGGCCTTTCTTTATACCAGTCCATTTTTGTTGTCCTGTTTTCGTATTTTGCCTGGCTGCTTATCAGAACTTTCAACAGGCAGTTGCATCCGGTACTTCTTCCGCTTCTCTGGGCCTTTTTTGAATGGCTGCGGCAGGCGGGGGAGTTTGGCTCCCCCGGAGGCTATCTTGGAAGCACTCAGTATCTGAACACGGTGTTTATCCAGACAGCACAATTTTCCGGGGTGTGGGGAGTCAGCGCTCTCATTGTTGCGGTCAATACCGCAGCGGCGCTCCTGCTTTTGGAAAAAGGGAACCTGTTCAAAAAACTCCTGTCCAATCTGCCGTCGGTCTGCTTAGTTCTGGGGCTTCTGGCCGCCTCTTATTCCTACGGAATTGATTCTATTAACAAATACGGAGGTGCCCGGTCTAGCGGCGGAACTTCCATTGCCGTGATACAGCCTTCTATCCCTCAGGAGCAGAAGCTTGACTCCTTCAAACTGTACTGGATGATGGACGAACTGGAATTGCTCACTCAAAAAACTCTTTCTTACAGGCCAAAGATAGTGATCTGGCCGGAGACCGCTATCATGACATATCTTATAGATGACAGGGCTGCTTATGAAAAGGTCAGGAATATGTGCGTCAAAGGAGGCTTTTTTCTGGTGGCCGGTGCTTTTTACAGAGAGAGCGGCCGCATTTACAATTCGGTCTTTGTGGTTTCTCCGCAGGGAAAGATAGTTTCAAGGTATGACAAGCACCATCTGATGCCTTTTGGAGAATACCTCCCTTTCAAAAAGGCGCTTTATCCTTTGCTTAAGCATACCGGCTATTTTGAGCAGGACCAGAGTCCGGGGCAGGGGCCTGTGCATATAACGGCGGCAGGCAAAATGTTTGGCGCCATGATCTGTTTTGAATCACTGTTTGAGGGTATGGGAAGACGGCGATCGCCGCGGGCTGACGCCCTGCTTACCCTGACCAATGACGCCTGGTTCGGCAGGACGCATGCCGCGGAGCAGCACATCAGCGCCGGGGTTTTTCGCGCTGTCGAGAACAGGAAATATTTTATCCAGGCGGCAAATACCGGGATATCGGCTTTGATAGACCCGTGCGGAAGGTTCGTCAAAAGGATGGAGCTTGATATAAGCGGGCCTATGGTCTTTACTCTGCCTTAAGATAACGCCTGCCTATCACAACGGCGGCAAAGTCATCATACGGCTCAGGAGGCAGGATCAGAGTGGAAGGGATGAGGGACAAATACCATTTTTTCCTGTTATGCCGCCAGTACAGTTTTCTTGCCTCAAGGGTGGAGCCTTTTTCGTTCACAAAGATTATATCGGCTTTCAGGTTCAGAAAGGCCAGTTTTTTTTCCAGCTGACGGAATGGCCCTCCGCTGCCTAATATAACCAGTTCCGCTGCGTGTTTTGCGGTGAGTTCTGCGATGTCATCTGTTACCGAAAAGGAGGGGGAAACCTTTCTCTCAACTATCGAGCCGTCGCCTAACAGGACCGCAAGCCCTGTTTTGTCCTTGCCCGGGTCAACCGCAAGGATGCAGGCGCCTTTTGACAGGGTCATCTTTTTATCCTCAAATTGACATCCAGCGGACCGATAGTGGATGTGTCTTTTTCCGCAAAAACCTCTACCTCTACAGATTTTTTAAAAGCCCTTATCTCTTTTGCCACTTCAAATATCCTGGAGTAAGCGATGTTGCCGACCGCACCCGAGGCGTCCGGAAGGATCCCTTTTTCGGTTGCGGCATCGCTGACCTTGGAAAGAAGTTCCTTTATTTGCTGTTCCACTTCCTCCTGCGGGCGGCTGCCGTTTATGCTCTGCGAAGCTATCCGGTCAAGTTTTTTGTAAACAAGAACATTCTCGAACAGTTCAAAATGGACAGGGATAACCTCGTCTATCAGCACATTGCTGGCGGCTACCACGCGCACGATAACCTGTCCTTTTATGTTCTGAAGGTAGGAAACAGCTTCTTCAAGCTCCTTGTCCTTCATCTCGATGTACTGCTTTTTCTCTCCCCCCAGGACCCTCTTCACAAGAGAATCAGTTGTGGCAAGGATCTCTTTGAGTTTTTCTTCCGTCCTTTTTTTGTCGGGATCGGAGCTGATCAGCGAGGTTGTTATGATCTCTCCCACCTTAAAAAGCACAAAACCGGACCTTGCGGTCTCGATCTCGTCGGAGAGTTCCTTTCTGGTGGAGCTAAGGTCCTTGATCTCTTTTTTTGAGCTATCGAGCTGGGACGATAGGGCTGCCAGTTCCTTTTCCAGGAAAGCTTTGTCTTTTTTGATGTTGTCCAGCTCTTTTGTCTTTTCCCTGATGTCGGCTTTGAGCCTGTCCAGCCCAAACAGGGCTATCCGCACATCAGAGGATATGGAGAAAAGTATAAGCCCGGTAAGGACCGCGATCAGGGCGCCGGAAAGGACGGTTATCGCAATGGCGGTATGCCTTGGCCTCAGGTTCAAAAATGTCAGCCTCTTTTTGCCTATCCGGTGGCCGATCCTGTCACCGACAAAGGCAAGGGCCCCGCCTAAAAGAAGCAGTACCAGAATAGTTTGCAGAGCGAACATTGTTATTGCCCAGCTTTATAAAGGATCCAGGCTCCCAGGCCGGCCGTTATCAGATTGGGCAGCCAGGCCGCGACAGCCGGCGATATAAGCTCGAGCTGTCCGGCCGCCATTCCCAGGAACATGATCACATAGTAGACGAAAATGATTATAACACTTATGCCCAGCCCTATGGACGAGGACTTTCTGTTGGGGTTTAAACCCAGCGGCGCTCCCAGCAGAGTAAAAACAAAGCAGGCAAAAGGGATGGCAAGTTTCATGTTCAACTGGATCTCAAGGTCGGTTGTGTTAACGCCCATTCTTTTTTTGAGGGCGATGAACTTTTTCAGCGAGGCATAATTCAGCTCGTCGGGCTTTTTATCGCCGGAAGAAAAGTCGGAAGGAGAGTACTTTATCAAAATGTTCTGCTCATTAAACCTGATCAGGTGTTTGTATTCGCCGCTGTCTGACAAAAGATAAGTTATGCCGTCGCGAAAGATCCAGCTGTCGTCCTTCCACTCGGCTGTTTTTGCGTTTATAAGCTGGCTCAGTCTGCCGTCCGAAAATTCCTGGATTATCACTCCCTCCATCAGATGTCCTTCCAGTTTTCTCGCGTAGAACACTCTCCTTAACTGCCCGTTCTCTATTTCCGGAAGAAAAACGTTCTCCTGCAGTTTTGGGGACTTTGCCAGCTGGGTCTCCAGCATCAGGTCGCTGGTGGCCTTGGAGGCTTCGGGCACCACCACTTCGTAAAAGGCCAGGGTAAGAAGGCTGACAAGAAATCCTATAACAAGGACCGGCAGGACCACCCTGTACAGGCTTATTCCCGCGGCCTTAAAGGCGGTTATCTCTTTGTCCGAGGACAGCCTGGCAAAAGTGAGTATCGAGGCAAGCAGCATGGCCATGGGAAAGATATAAACGATGACCGAAGGCAGGCGGAATAAAAACAACCTTCCGGCAACGGACAGCGGCATTCCCATAAGGACAACCGCCCTTACCAATTCGAACATCACCATGCTTGCAGAAAGTATCAGGGTAAAAGAGGCCAGGCCAAAGAGGAACGGGTCGAGTATCTCTTTTGAGATGTAGCGGTCGATGATCTTGATCACAGCTTAAACTCTTCTCCCAGATAGGTCTTCTTTGCAGTTTCGTCGTTGGCGATGAACTGCGACTCCCCGGAAACGAGTATCCTGCCTTTTTGTATTATGTAGGCCCTGTCCGTTATGGCAAGGGTCTCTCTCACATTGTGGTCGGTGATGAGTATCCCCAGCCCTTTGTTCTTGAGATAGGTGATTATTTTTTGTAGGTCGGACACCGTTATAGGGTCTATTCCCGTAAAAGGCTCGTCAAGCAGCAAGAACGACGGGGAAAGGGCTAGCGCCCTTGCGATCTCGACCCTTCTTGTTTCTCCTCCCGACAGCTGGTAGCATCTGCTTTTTCTAAGGTGGTCAACCCCAAGTTCTTCAAGCACTTCGTCCAGTTTTTTCTTGTACTGGTCCGGATGAAGTGAGCCCGTGGCCTCCCAGAGCATTATTATGTTCTCTTCAACCGTAAGTTTCTTGAAAATGGAGGATTCCTGCGGAAGATAGCCCATGCCGAGCTGGGCTCGCTTGTGCATGGGAAGATGGGTGATGTCCTGTTCCCCGAGGCGGACCGAGCCGCCGTCCGGCCTGGCAAGGCCTACTACCATGTAAAAAGTCGTGGTCTTGCCGGCCCCGTTGGGGCCCAAAAGCCCCACCACCTCTCCCTTTTTCACATCAAAGGAAACCTCATCCACGACCCTGCGGCCCGAATACGACTTTACCAGTTTATCCGCGTTAATTGCCATATCTAATTCCCGAACCTGAAGGTTCGGCTCCGTTTCTTCCTATCAAGGAGCCGGCGCTTTAGCGTCGGGCTCACACGGTTAATTGCCATTTGTAAATTTTTTAAGGGCCTGCAGCCTGTCCATGGCTTTGCC
>CAYUCV010000002.1:0-6545 GCA_964443545.1 uncultured bacterium | reverse complement strand
GTTAATTGCCATTTGTAAATTTTTTAAGGGCCTGCAGCCTGTCCATGGCTTTGCCCGAGTCGATAGACTCTTTTGCCAGGTCCAGGCCTTCCAAAAGGTCCTTTGCCTTTCTTCCGACGGCTATTGCCGCTCCGGCATTCAAAAGGACTATGTCCCTTTTTGCTCCCTTTTCCCTGCCGGACAGTATGTCAAGCGCAATTCTAGCATTTTCCTGGCTTGTTCCGCCCGCTATGCTGCTCCTCTGGGCGGTTTTGATGCCCAGATCGCCCGGCTTGATCTCATAGTCCCTGATAATGCCGCCTTCAAGGTGAGAGACCTTGGTTGGAGAACACACCGAGATCTCGTCTATTCCGTCAAGCCCGCAGACCACCATTGCTGTTTCGCAGCCCTGGTCTTTTAGAACTTCCGCCATTACGGATGTTAAGTGCGGGGCATAAACTCCCATCAACTGGCCTTTGGTGTTTGCGGGATTGCTGACCGGGCCAAGGATGTTAAAAACGGTCCTGATGCCTATCTCTTTTCTTGTGGGGGCGGCGAACTTCATCGCCTTATGGAAAGAGGGCGCAAAGATGAACCCGATGCCGACCTCGTCTATACATTTGCCGACTTTTTGATTGTCAATGTTTATTTTGACCCCCAAAGATTCAAGCAGGTCCGCGCTCCCGCATTTTGACGAGACGGCCCTGTTGCCGTGCTTTGCTATGATCACTCCCGCCCCCGAAGCTACGAATGCCGCAACGGTCGAGATGTTAAAGGTCCCGGATACATCTCCTCCGGTGCCGCAGGTATCCACATAGTATGGGGACTTTAGTTCCAGTTTTTCCGCCCGTTGCCGCATCACCGAGGCAAACCCGCTGATCTCCTCTACTGTTTCCCCCTTTATCCTCAGCGCGGTAATAAGCGCGGCTATCTGCGAAGGCGTGGCTTCCCCTGTCATTATCTCGTTCATTGACGCCTGGGACTGCTGCCCGGAAAGGTCTTTGCCGTCGGCGAGGAGTTTTATGCAATCCTGTATCATTTCAAAAAATTATAGCATATTTTGATATAATACGATTATCTTAAGGATAGGGGAGGCCGATGGATTATAAAGAGAGCGGGGTAGATATAAAGGCGGGCTATGAAGTCGTGGACAGGGTCAAAAAACTGGCCGCCTCCACAAAGGTAAAAGGCGTTCTGGGAGGCATAGGCCATTTTGGCGCTTTCTTTGAAATAGCAAAGAACGATTATAAAGAGCCGGTCCTGGTGTCGGGAACGGACGGTGTTGGTACCAAGCTTAAGATAGCTTTTATGGCCGACAGGCACGATACCATCGGGATAGACGCGGTGGCCATGTCGGTCAACGATGTGGTCTGCTGCGGAGCAAAACCCCTTTTCTTTCTTGATTATCTGGCGCTCAACAAAGTGGTGCCCGATGTGGTGGAACAAATACTTTCCGGCATCGCGGAGGGCTGCCGGCAGGGCGGCTGCGCACTTATAGGCGGAGAAACTGCCGAAATGAGCGACCTGTACGGCAAGAACGAATATGATATTGCCGGCTTCTGCGTGGGGATCGTTGAAAAGTCAAAGATCGTTGACGGCTCCAGTGTTTCAAAGGGCGACAGACTTATAGCTCTTCCCTCATCCGGGCTCCACAGCAACGGTTTCAGTCTTGCCAGAAAGGTCGTTTTTGAAATGGCAGGCTACAATGTCGAATCCAGGATAGAAGGCTTTGACCGTTCTATTGGAGAAGAGCTCCTTGTCCCGACAAAGATATATGTAAAAACCGCTCTGGAGGTTCTTAACAGCTTTGATGTATCAGCCGTTGCGCATATAACCGGCGGAGGGCTTCCCGAAAATGTGGGAAGGCTGCTCAAGGACGGGCTTTGCGCCAGGATAGACGCTTCATCCTGGACAGTCCCCAAGATATTCAAACTCATAGAAGAAAAGGGCGAGATCAAGAGGGGAGAAATGTACAATGTCTTTAATATGGGGGTCGGAATGGTGTTTTCTGTCAGGGAAAAGGATGAAAAAGCGGTGCTGGAAAAACTGCGCTTTCTGGGAGAAAAGCCTTTTGTCATAGGTAGCATCGAGCAGGGCGAAAAGAAGGTCATCATCAAGTGAAGTATCAAAGTCTGCGCGGCATGAACGACATCCTTCCGGACGAGACCCCGGTCTGGCAAAACATAGAGGCTTCCGTTCACGGGGTCTTCCAAAGATTCGGGTACAGCGAAATACGGACCCCGCTGCTTGAAAAAACGGAACTATTTTCCAGAAGTATCGGAGATTTAACTGATATAGTTTCAAAAGAAATGTATACCTTTACCGACAAAGGGGACAGATCAGTTACTCTAAGACCTGAGGAGACCGCCCCGGTAGTAAGAGCTGCGATCGAAAATAATCTGATCGGCAGCGACAAACTCGCAAAACTTTATTATATGGGCGCCATGTTCCGTTATGAGCGTCCTCAAGCCGGGCGTCTTAGACAGTTCAATCAGGCCGGGGTGGAAGCCATAGGTTCAAATTCACCCGTGCTGGATGCGGAGATCATACTTCTGGGGATCAAGCTTTTTGAAGAGCTGGGCATCAAAGGGCTGGAAGTAGAACTAAACAGCGTGGGCTGCGCTTCATGCAGGCCCTCCTATATAAAAACGCTTAGAGCTTTTTTAAAAGAAAAGCTGGGGGACCTTTGTGAAGACTGCAATGCCCGATATGTCTCAAATCCGCTGCGCGTCCTTGACTGCAAAAAAGAAAAATGCAGCGCAGTGATGTCAAAGGCCCCGTCTTTATCGGATTCTCTGTGCCCGGAGTGCAAAAAACATTTTGAAAGCGTTTCCGGTTTGCTTGCTGCGATGAATATCAGGACGCGCCTTAACAACAAACTGGTGCGCGGACTGGATTATTATACGGGGACGACCTTTGAGATAGTTTCAAGCCAGCTTGGCAGCCAGAGCGCTCTTTGCGGAGGCGGAAGATATGATGGCCTTGTTGAGGAGCTTGGCGGACCAAAACTTCCTGCCGTAGGCTTTGCCATCGGGCTTGAAAGACTGGTCATGCTGATGAACGCGCAAAAGCCGTCAGGCAAAGGTCCCGGAAGCAAATTTGTTTATGTGGCCGCGCTTGGAGAAAAGGCGCAAAAAGAAGCTTTTATAATATTGAACAGCATAAGGAACGCAGGAGTAAAGGCTGACATGGAATATACCGGAAAAAGCCTAAAATCCTGTCTAAAAGCAGCTTCATTATTGGATGCAGACTTCACGGTTATAATAGGGGACGATGAGGTGGCAAAAAATGCCGCTCTTGTGAAAGACATGAAGACCGGACAGCAGAAAGAAATTGCTTTTGAAAGGATCATCGAAGAAATAAAATGAAAAGAACCCACGGCTGCGGAAGTATGAGCAAAGCCCAGATCGGAAAAGAAGTTTCGGTCTGCGGCTGGGTCCACAGGAGAAGGGACCATGGCAACCTTATCTTCATAGACCTGAGGGACAGATCGGGGCTTGTACAGGTAGTTTCGGACAGCAAAGACCCTGCCACTCATTCTATTGCCGAAAAACTCCGCAGCGAATATGTTGTCTGCGTCACCGGAAAAGTCGTGGCCAGAGCTCCTGAGAGCGTCAATAAGAACATCCCCACCGGCGAGGTAGAGATAGAGCCGTCCGCGATAGAGATATTGAACACGGCAAAAACGCCGGCCTTTGAAATAGCCGATCCTACCCAGCATGTGGACGAGAACACAAGGCTTAAATACAGGTATCTTGACTTGCGCAAAGACTTTATGAAAGACAATCTTGTTCTTCGCCACAAAGTGCTTAAAGCGGCTTCGGACTATCTTGACGAGAACGGTTTTCTGGAGATAGAGACCCCTTTCCTGGGCAAGAGCACACCCGAGGGCGCCAGGGATTACCTGGTCCCTTCCAGGGTAAATCCGGGTCAGTTTTACGCTCTTCCCCAGTCCCCTCAGCTCTACAAGCAGGTGCTGATGATGTCCGGGCTGGAAAAGTACTATCAGATAGCCAGATGTTTCCGCGACGAAGACCTAAGGGCCGACAGGCAGCCTGAATTTACCCAGATAGACCTGGAAATGTCCTTTGTGACGGTTGATGATATCATCGTTCTTATTGAGGGAATGCTATCAAAGGTATTTAGTTCGCTAAAAGCGGCCGGGCTTGCGGCCCCGGACCTCATACTTCCAATAGAAAGAATGTCCTATGACGAGTCCATGGCACGGTTCGGCAACGACAGGCCGGATACCAGGTTCGGGCTGGAACTGGTAGACCTTACCGAGATAGTTAAAGATTGCGGTTTCAAAGTCTTTTCCGGCGCGGTAAAGAACGGCGGGGTGGTCAAATGCATAAATGTTAAAGGGGCGGCGTCTTTTAGCCGCAGCGAGCTGGACTCCCTTGAGGAAGAAGCAAAGACCTGCGGGGCCAAAGGACTGGCCTGGATCACTGTTGGGGCTGACGGAGCAAAAGGCCCTATTGTCAAGTTCTTGAGTGCTGAAGAGCTGAAGGGTATTCTTGGCAAGGCGCAGGCCAAAGAAGGGGACCTTGTGATATTCGGGGCAGATTCTTTCCATAATGTTTCAAGCGTCCTGAGTTCGATGAGGCTGTCTTTAGGTAAGAAGCTGGGGCTTATCGACAGGAACAAATTTAATTTCTTATGGATAGTTGATTTTCCGCTGCTTGAATACAGCGAGACCGAAAAAAGATGGGCTTCGCGGCATCATCCGTTCACCAGTCCCGAGGGCGACCTTGACAGTATAGAAGAAAGGTTCAAGACCGGTCCTGCAGACATAAAAGCAAAAGCCTATGATCTGGTGCTTAACGGGACAGAGCTTGGAGGCGGCAGCATCAGGATACACAGGAGCGATATCCAGCACAAGATCTTCCGTCTTTTGGGGATATCGGAAGAAGAAACCAGGGCAAGGTTCGGGTATTTTCTTGACGCGCTCGAATACGGCACGCCTCCGCACGGAGGCATTGCTCTGGGTGTTGACAGGTTCATAATGATGCTGGCCGGGGCCGAATCGATAAGGGATGTTATAGCCTTCCCCAAGACCCAGTCCGCCTATTGCCCGCTTACAGAGGCGCCGTCCGGGGTCGATCCCAAGCAGCTAAAGGAACTTCACATAAAGAGCGTCTGAGCCCTCCGGTTCATTGGCTTACAGTAAATAAAACCCCCTTTACAATCCTTGATATATAAACTAGTATATAATCACTGGTCAATAGACATCTAGGAGATCTCTTGAAAAGTATTTTTGGTATCCGGAATACGCTCATTCTGGCGTTGGTGATATTGTTATCACTGTTTTCTTCTTCACTAGCGTCTCAAAAAAACATCCCCGGCAACAAGACGGTTTTGAACCGCATAACAGAGGCTTTTTCGTTTCCACAAATAACATCCAAGTTCGAGGCGCCGATCCCCGTCGGGATAGAGGAGCATGGCGGCAAGTTCAGGTATTCTGTCGGTGGAGCGCGGCCGGAAGCCTATGAGGCGCTTAAGTCAGAAGAAAAGCAGGCGCTTGAGGCGCTGGCCAAGCGGAGCGGCAAAACAGAAGGGGGTTCTGTCGAGTATGTTCTTGGCAGGGACCACTCCAAAGGCTATTTGATAAAGACTAACAAAGAAAAGATCTCAGTCAAACTCCAAAATTCTAACAGAAAGTCAAAGGCCGTTCTGCATGAAGGCAAAGCCTGCTATAAGAATGTTCTGCCCGAAACAGATGCTGTCTACATGCCGCTTCCGGGCGGGCTGGAAGAAATGTTCGTTATCTGGAAGGACAAAGGGCAAAAGATAATCAATGAGATAGAAATTACGAACGGAGCCATAGAGCTGTCGGGCGAAGGAGATCTGCGCATAGGCGGTATGGAACTATCGAGGCCCGTCATATTTGACTCAAAAGGAAAAAGAATTGAAGGAAAATATCTCCTCAAGAAAACAGGGCGCGGCAAGGCTTTTGTCGAAATAGCCTTTGATAAAAAAGGCCTTACATTTCCTGTCCTTATAGACCCGGTCTGGAGAAGCTCCGCCAGCATGAGCACCAACAGGGTTTACGCCACGGCGACCCTGCTGCCAAACGGTAAAGTGCTTGTAGCGGGCGGTTTTAAGAACAATGCCGTGGCCGAAGCCGATTACCTTAACACCTGTGAGCTGTTTGATCCCTCAACCGGGACCTGGAGCTCTACTGGGAACATGGTAAGGTCCAGAGCGTATCACTCTGCTGTACTCCTTCCGACCGGCAAAGTCCTTGTTTCAGGCGGCTTTCTTTTTATGTCGGGGTATCTGGCTTCCTGTGAAGTGTATGACCCTTCAAGCGGGACCTGGACGGCTACCGGTTCTATGAGCACTCCAAGGGCCATTCACGGGCTTGTGCTTCTTAATACCGGAAACGTTATTGCTGTAGGCGGGCTGTATAACGATCGCAATTACAACAAGAATTCCGAACTGTACAATCCTGGAACGGGCAACTGGAGCACGGTCCGCAATCTTGGGACCGAAAGATATTATTCAACAGCCACGCTTCTTTCCAACGGTAAAGTCCTTTTGGCGGGAGGCTCGTCCGAGGCTGG
>CAYUCV010000001.1:51107-78820 GCA_964443545.1 uncultured bacterium | reverse complement strand
CGCAATTCGGCCCCAACTTTTTCTATAAGATGCTCGGCGCCTCTTTTTCTCTGCGCCAGAAATACAGGCCTTCCGGCCTGATTTTCCAGTATCCATTCTTTGGCAAAAGTCCCGTTTTGAATTCGCGACAGGATAAATCTCATTCTTTCACGGGTGCCTTCATCGATGATATGCGGCCCGACGGTAAGATCGCCGTACTCCGCGGTGTTGCTGATAGCGGCTCTCATTCCCGCTATTCCCTTGTTGTACATCAGGTCAACAATGAGCTTTAATTCATGCATGCATTCAAAGTACGCGATCTCCGGCTGGTATCCCGCGTTCACAAGCGTTTCAAAGCCGGCCGTGACAAGCGCGGTGCAGCCTCCGCAAAGAACCGCCTGTTCTCCAAACAGGTCTGTTTCCGTTTCTTCTTTGAACGTGGTCTCAAGAACCCCTGCTTTTGTGGCTCCGATGCCTTTGGCCATGGCAAGCGCCAGGTTCTTGGCTTTTCCGGAGGCATTCTGGTAAACAGCTATTAACGCAGGGACTCCTCCGCCTTCCTTGTAGACCTGCCTGACAAGAGGTCCTGGCCCTTTAGGCGCGATCATTATCACATCAACATTTGCCGGCGGGATTATCTGATGATAGTGGATATTGAACCCGTGCGAAAAAACCAGGGTTTTTCCCTTTGTAAGATGTTTTTCTATTGATTCTTTGTAAACTCTTGCCTGAAGTTCGTCAGGCACCAGCATCTGGATTATATCCGCCTTCTTCGCGGCTTCTTCCGCTGACATGACCTCCATACCGTCGGCCTTTGCCTTTTTGTACTGGGGGGTCCCCTCAAGCTCCGCCACTATCACCTTTACTCCGCTGTCCTTGTGGTTGCTGCCCTGCGCGCTTCCCTGGCTGCCGTAGCCTATTATCGCTATCGTTTTTCCTTTTAACAGCTTTAAGTCCGCGTCTTTATCGTAATACATCTTAGCCATGGGTCTTCTCCTTTTTATTTTATTTCTTCAGACCTTGAAAGAGCGATCTTGCCTGTTCTTACCATCTCCTTTATTCCGTATTTTGTGAGCATATTTTCAAGGGCGTCTATCTTTTCCGAATCGCCGGTAGCTTCGATTATGACCGCGTCCTCTCCAAGATCAACGATCCTTGCCCTAAAAATATCGACTATTTTGGTTATTTCGGGCCTGGTCCTTTCATTGGCGGCCACTTTGATAAGTACCAGTTCTCGGTCAACCGCCGGAATGCTTGAAAGCTCAAGGACCTTTACCACATCTATGAGCTTGTAAAGCTGTTTTACTATCTGTTCAAGTACAACATCGTCGCCTTCAACCACGATCGTCATTCTTGAAACATTGGGCTCCTCGGTGGTCCCCACCGCGAGGCTGTGAATATTGTAGCCTCTGCGGCTAAAAAGTCCGGAGACCCTGGACAGGACCCCTGCCCTGTTCTCTACTATGAGCGCCAATGTATGTTTTTTCATGTTTAGTCCACTATCATTTCGTTTATGGGCTGACCCGCCGGAACGAACGGAAAGACATTCTCTTCCCTTGCAATGACAAAATCTATGACTGTCGGCCTTTCCCTGTTGGCAATTGCTCTTTTCATGGCGGGAACGACCTCTTCCAGCTTGTGGACCCTTATGCCAAGTGCTCCGTACGCCTCCGCGATCTTTAAAAAGTCCGGGTTATTGTTGAGGTCCGTATGCGAATACCTTCTGCCGTACAAAAGTTCCTGCCACTGGCGCACCATTCCCAGATAGCCGTTGTTGAGTATCGCTATTATTACCGGGAGCTTATTGTTGACCGCGGTATTAAGTTCCTGGATGTTCATCTGGATACTGCCGTCGCCGGCTATATCTATGACAACTTTGTCGGGACAGCCGACCTGGGCACCTATGGCCGCGGGAAATCCAAACCCCATGGTTCCCAGGCCTCCGGAAGATATAAAAGTCCTTGGCTTTGTGTATTTGTAGAACTGGGCGGCCCACATCTGGTTCTGACCGACCTCCGTGGTTATTATCGCCTGCCCGGATGTTGCTTCGTAGATCTTTTCTATGACCTGCTGTGGCTTTAGGCTGCCATCATTCTTAAAGCAGAGAGGATGCTTATCCTTCCAGCCAAGGACCTGCTCCAGCCACGGGGTCTGTTTCTCCCTTTTTGACAGCTGCTTTATCAGAGCTTTGAGCACATTCTTGACATCTCCCACTATCGGAACATCGGTTTCAACATTCTTGCCGATCTCCGCTGGATCTATGTCAATGTGTATAACCTTGGCCTTGGGCGCAAAGTGGTCTATATGTCCGGTGACCCTGTCGTCAAAACGCGCTCCCACCGCTATCAGGAGGTCGCATTCTGTGACGGAATAATTGGCATAAACCGTGCCGTGCATTCCAAGCATGCCAAGCGACAGATGGTGCGTTTCCGGAAAAGCTCCTTTACCGAGGAGGGTTGTTGTGACGGGAGCAGATATTTTTTCCGCAAGTTCAAGCAGCTCCGATGCGGCATCTGAAAGGACCACTCCTCCTCCAGCGTAAATAACAGGTTTGGCTGCCGCGTCAATGGCCTTGGCTGCCGCGGCTATCTGCTTTGGATGGCCGTGATATGTCGGTTTATAAGCCGGCATATTTATTTTTTCCGGATAAACAAATTCTGCTTTTTTTATCTGCAAGTCTTTTGGTATATCAACCAGAACCGGTCCTTTTCTGCCCGTTGAAGCAACATGAAAGGCTTCCTTGATCACTGACGGGATGTCCCGCGTATTTTTGACAAGATAATTATGCTTTGTTATCGGCAGGGTAATTCCGGTAATATCGGCTTCCTGGAACGAGTCTTTGCCCAAAAACGCCGTCCCGACCTGACCGGTGATGGCGACCATCGGGATAGAATCCATATGGGCGTTGGCGATTGCAGTGACAAGGTTTGTCGCGCCCGGACCGGATGTTGCCAGACAGACACCGGTTTTCCCCGTAGCTCTGGCGTATCCGTCTGCCGCATGCCCTGCCGCCTGCTCGTGCCGGACCAGGATATGCTTTATATCCTTGAAATTGTAAAGGGAATCATAAATAGGCAGAACTTGCCCGCCCGGGAGGCCGAAGATGACTTCAACGCCTTCCTTTTTTAGGGATTCTAGTAAAGCATCGGACCCGGAAAGTTCCATAAAGGGGCCTTTCTGTATTTGATATATTTTAGCAAATTATGTAGAGGGGCGCAACCAAGGGCCCGAACCTAAAGGTTCGGCTCCTGGAGCCGACGCTTATACCCTGAGCTTGTCGAAGGGTTAGCGTCGGGCTAAGTCTTTAATACCGCTCCTGTACTTGCGCTAGTTACAAAATGAGCGTACCTGGCAAGATAACCTGTCAGTTTTTTCTTTAACGGCTTGAAATTTTTCAGCCGTTTGGCGATCTCTTCCTGGCTGACTTTCAGTTCAAGCTTTCTGTCTGTTATATTTATTTCTATCTCATCCCCGTCCTTTATGATGCCTATAGGACCGCCTTCGGCGGCTTCCGGAGAAACATGTCCTATAGCCGGCCCCCTGGTGCCTCCGGAAAATCTTCCGTCGGTTATAAGGCCGACCTTATCTCCAAGCCCCATCCCCACAATGGCAGCCGTAGGAGAAAGCATTTCCCTCATCCCTGGACCGCCTTTGGGCCCTTCATAGCGGATAACCACAACATCCCCCGCTTTTATCTTTCCTTCCATTATGGCCTTCATTCCTGCCTCTTCCCCGTCAAAGCATTTTGCTTTTCCTATTATGCCCCTCGCGCTCTCATCGACCGCGCTCTGCTTGACAACGGAGCCGTCCGGGGCAAGATTGCCTTTTAGGACCGCAATCCCTCCCTCTTTGTGATAAGCGCTGACAAGGTCCCTTATGACCGAACTGTCATAGACTTTGGCTTCTTTTGCAAGTTGTTTGACAGACTTGCCGCTTACGGTAAGATTGTCCGCGATCATATTTGTCAGGACCTTCATCGCGGCCTGAACTCCTCCTGCGTATTCAAAATCCTCCATAAAATGCTCGCCTCCTGGCCGGAGATTGGTAATATGAGGGGTGACTTTGCTAATTTCTTCTATGGTATCAAGGCCGACCTCAACTCCGACCTCATGGGCTATCGCCGGGATGTGAAGGCAGGAGTTTGTCGAACCTCCAAGCGCCATATCTATGCGTATCCCGTTCATCACGGCTTCTTTTGTCATTATTTTGCGAGAGGTGATATTGTTTTTGACCAGTTCCACTATCCTTTCCCCGCTCTCATAAGCTATCATCCGCTTTTTTGATGAAACTGCAAGCGCGGTCCCGCAGCCCGGAAGCGACATACCCATCGCCTCGGTCACGCAGGCCATTGTATTTGCCGTGTAGAGCCCGGCGCAGGCCCCGGCTCCCGGACAGGCGCACATCTCAAGTTCTTCAAGTTCCTTATGAGATATCTTGCCCTGCTGGCAGGCGGCCAGCGCTTCAAAAGTATCTCTCACCAGGTCTGTCCTCCTGCCCTTGTGTCTTCCCGCCAGCATGGGCCCGACATTAACAACGATGCACGGAATATCAAGCCTTCCCGCAGCCATAAGCATTCCGGGAGTGATCTTGTCGCAGGCGGTCAAAAGGACCAGGCCGTCAAGCGCGTGGGCTTTTGCGATGGTCTCAACTTCGTCAGCAATGAGTTCTCTCGAAGGCAGACTGTAATACATGCCTTCATGCCCCATGGCAATGCCGTCACAGATAGCCGGCAGGCCAAACTCAAACGCTTGTCCTCCTCCGGAATGGACCCCTCTCATGATAAGTTCAGCAAGGTCCCTCATTCCTATATGCCCGGGAACAAGATCTGTGAAGCTGTTGGCAACACCGATAAAAGGCTTGTCAAAACCGCTTCTTGGTACTCCTGTCGCATGCAAAAGGGCTCTATGTGGTGCTCTTTCTATGCCTTTTTTTACATTGTCGCTTTTCATTAGGACACCTCCGGGGATTTATTAATGGAATTATACCACTTATGAGGGTCTTTTTAGCCGATGTCCAGCAGCATCCTTTTTAGCGCGGAGATGTACTCTACGAATTCGCTGGTGTAAAAACTCTTGAGAGGGTGAAGTTCGTATTCCTGTGCCAATACCGGGTAAAGGAACCTGTTCTGGGCTGCAATGTATTGTACAACATTGTCAAGGGCAAATTCATTGGTAGCATTGCCTTCTATGTGGTATCCGGAACCCTCTTCAAATGTGTTACCCATAAAGTCCAGCACTTCCCTAAACGGAGCCATCCGAAAGGCCCAGGCACCGACATTTGTTGGGGCCATCCCTTTGTAAGCGCTTCCCATCAATTTTGGGTGCCAGAACTTGATCTGTCCATCAACCTCCACAATGGCATAGGGGGGGTCTTGCATCATCATTGTGGGGAGCAGGGACCATATTTCTTGATTTTCGGAAAGCGTATTAATAGAGGCCGCTGCGGTAGCCGGGCTGCTGACATCCGAACCGAAATTGATAAAACAATACTCCAGATGGCCCATTTCCCTGATCAGAGGGTTGTTCATCATCTGGAAAGCGGCATCTCCGTGACCGAGGACCTTGCTCATTCCTCTTCTGCTCTGGGCCACAAAGATCGGATCGCTTATGCCGGCCTCAGCAGCCATCTGTCTGAAGCCGTCCATAAAGGTCCTTTCTTCATCTATAACTATCACATGGGTATCGGCTATGGCGCTGACCGCCTTAAGATTGTAATATCCTGCGGGCCTTAACAGCCCCGGCTCCAGAGGATCTGGCACAGGGAACGCCGCTTTCGGCAATAGTTGAAGATCTTCAAAGCAGGAGATCGTCTTTCCTGTTTCCGGATTTGTAATATAATCCGGGATTCTGCGCTCGGCAACGGCCCGTAAAAAATATTCCGGGGTCAGACCAAATTCTACGGTCTGGCGCAGAGAATCCTTCCATCTTGTTGCCGCTCCGGCCAGCAGGGTCCCGGAGATGGTGGTTCTTCTTACCGCTGCGGGGACCGATGCAACAACTGCCATAAATAACTCCTGATAATGAAAAAGCTGTTCAATTATCTTATCGTTCAAAAGGTTCTACGATTTCACCGGGAGAGCTGAAATCAAGGGGGTTTATTTATCGATACTTGATCAGGGAACAGTCTTAATGAATATTTCTGGGTTATCCGTATACCATCGTCATCCCGGACTGAGCATACCGGTCCAGGGAAGGGGCTGGGTAAACGACGGAATGACTCCCGCAGTGGTCAACGGGGCTTTTCACCCTGATGTGGTCTCGTCATTGGACAACATAGCCAGGTTCGGCATCGCAGGAGGCTCCTGGCTCAGGGCGCTGGAAAACTTTTCATGCTTAACTAAAAGGCCTCTTAGGACAGACGATTATATTTGCAGCGTCATCCTCTATGAACTGGCAAGTAATATTTTCTGGCACAGTTCGGGAGGGGTATTGGCGCTAAAATTCGGGCTTTTGAAAACGGGAATCGGCCTTGAGATATCTGCAACAAGCCTGGGAAGCAGTTTGAGGTTCCATAATCTGCTTCTTGACGGTTGGCAAATCGAGCAGCAAAGAGGCCGAGGGCTTTTTTCGGTAATTGAGTGTTCAGATGAATTCAGCCTTGTATCGATACAGCAGCCGAAACCGCAGACAAAAGTAACTAGCATCGTGTACGGGGACAAAAGCATTTGTGCTGCAGCACGTCCCGGAAAGATCTCTATATCCGTGCCTATTCCGCCTCCGGGCGGAGAAACGGCTCAAAAAACGGCAGAACTTGCGCGCTGGACAGAAACATCACATTTTAACGCCATCCGGTTAAGGGTGCTTTCAAGGGATCCCGGTCCGGCAGGAAGGTATGCCGAGTGGCTGCTTGACCAGAACAAAAATTGACACCTTTTTTCTCCGCTGCTAACATATGTCTATCAAAATGGCCGAAGCAAAAAAAGACCGTTGGAGCTCAAAAATCGGGATCATCCTTGCCGTAGCAGGCTCTGCCGTCGGGCTTGGGAACTTTCTGCGGTTCCCTTCGCAGGCGGCAAACAACGGCGGCGGTGCTTTTATGATCCCATATTTTATAGCCCTTCTTCTGATCGGCATCCCTCTCATGTGGATCGAGTGGTCTATTGGAAGGTACGGAGGGGTACACGGGCATTCCACCGCCCCTGGAATGCTGCACCGACTTTGGAAGCACAGGCTGTCTAAGTATTTCGGGGTTATCGGCATTTTCGGCCCTCTGGTTATTTTCATTTATTATATCTACATCGAATCCTGGCTCTTGGGTTACTGCTACTATTCTCTGACAGGACTTTTGACCAGCCTTCCGGACAAGGCCTCGATGGCACAGTTCCTATCCGGCTATCAGGGACTTGTCTCAAACCAGTATTTTAACGGAGTTTCTGCGGCTTATGTTTTTTTTGTCATAACCTTTGCGCTAAACATGTGGATAATCTTCAGGGGTGTTTCAAGAGGAATAGAGCTTCTCTGCAAACTGGCCATGCCGGCTCTTTTTATGGCCGCTGTTATCATCCTGCTTAGGGTGGTCACGCTTGGAGTCCCAGACCTTTCCAGACCGGACTGGAACATACTTAACGGTTTCGGGTTTTTATGGAACCCTGATTTTTCCGCACTATTGAACGCCAAGACCTGGCTCGCGGCGGCAGGACAGATGTTCTTTACATTGAGCGTGGGGATAGGCGTGATCCTGACCTATGCGAGTTACCTTAAAAAGGGCGATGACATAGCTCTTTCGGGATTGTCGGCAGCCTCTACAAATGAACTGGCAGAGGTGATCCTGGGAGGCAGCATCATAATTCCTCTCGCCTTTGCGTTTTTCGGACCGGAAGGGATCAAAGAGATCGCCGGGAGCGGCACATTCAATCTCGGGTTTATTACAATGCCGCTTATTTTTTCCCAGATATCATTCGGGGCTTTTTTTGCCTTCCTGTGGTTCTTTCTTCTTTTCCTTGCGGGGCTCACCTCTTCTGTCTCGCTTATAGAGCCGACCGTAGCTTTTGTCCGGGACGATTTTAAGCTTTCCAGAAAAAAAGCTGCCTCGTTCGTTGCCGCAGCAACTTTTATCCTGTGCCAGCCGGCCATCTTCTTTTTGGGCAGAGGTGTTTTGGATGAGATGGACTTCTGGGGAGGGACCTTCTGCCTGGTCCTGTTCGGCACGGTAGAGGCGCTGCTGTTCGTCTGGGCTTTCGGCATCGACAAAGCCTGGGAAGAGATACATCACGGAGCTCAGCTTAGGGTCCCCGGTTTTTATAAGTGGATCATTAAATATGTCACCCCCACCCTGCTGCTTGCGATCATGGTCTTTTGGTTCGTGCAGCAGGGCTGGTCAACGATCTTGATGGAAGGCGTTGATCCGACAAATGCGCCTTACATCCTGTGGACAAGGATAGGACTTCTGGCGGTTTTTCTTGCTCTGGCGCTGATGGTACGATCATCCTGGAAGAGGGCCAGAGCACGGGGAGAAGAAAAGTGAACCTGCCGGGCTGGATATTTCTGATCGTTTCCTGGTCGGCCATAATAGGCATGTGCTGCTTTTGTTTTTACAGGGTGCTTGCCGAAAAAGAAGAGGGCCTGTAGCTTAACCTGCTGATTTTTTGCTATCATTGCTTTATGGGGAAATTCCTTTCGTCAGCCCTTCTTTCATTTGTGCTTTCCGCTTCGCTCAGTGCGGCAGTGCTCAACAGCATTCGCCACAGCAGCGACAGCGAAAAAATAAGGCTTGTTCTTGACCTTGACTCCTCTGCCGTTTTCCGCCACAGCTCGTCCGGTGCGGGAATAACAGTTGAACTTGACGATTCTGCCGCAGCAGAAGGTCTTTTACAGTACAGGATACTCGATGCGCTGCTCGGCCCCGTTTCGATCACAAGTTCAAATAAGACCCTAAAGATAGATATCCCAACGCATTACAGGGTCGAAAGCCGTGTCTTTGCCTTATCTGAACCGGACAGGATAGTTGTCGACATAAACCGCACGGAAATATCCCAAGCCCCCGCCGCTGAGCAGGCTCCCAAAGCCAGAAAAACTCCGCTTGAACTTCCCTCATGGTTCAGCAAAGCTCAGGAGATATCAGAAGGCCTCTATTATCTTCCGGTCGATCAGGACATAAAAGGTAAAGCCGTCAGGTCGCACGCGGTATTGACATCACTAACAAAGTTCGATCTGACCCCGGCAATAGTCGTGCCGCAGATCAAGGGAAAGGATACAGTTCCGGTGTTCAGCCCGTTGTTCGATTTTTTTGGCAAGCTTTTTGGAGAAGAAAAAGAGGACCGCCATGTTCACTTTACCAGAAGGACGGTCAATACCTTTGTCAAAGCGCTTGGAGGCCTTGCGGGAATAAACGGGACCTTTTTTGGAGCAGGCGGGACTCCTCTGGGGGTGCTGATAATCGACGGGCAGCTGGTATCTTCCCCCTTGTTCAACAGAACAGCCCTTATAGTAAGCAAGGACGGCAGCGCAAGGATAGCCCCGGTAAAAATGGAAGGATATCTAAAACTTGAGAACGGACAGACGCTGGGGTTTTCCGCTCTGAATCAGCCGGTAGGCCAGAACCAGATAGTGGTCCAGACCCCTTATTACCAGATGACCGACCCGTCGGGGGCCACTACTAACATTGTTGTTGAAGATGACAGAGTGGTCGATATCACATACGGTGAAACAAAAGTTCCCGGAAGAGGGTTCGTGGTCTGCGCAAACGGCGCTGCCGGCGAAGCGATAAGGCCCCTGTTCAAAAAAGGAGATACCATAAAGTGGTTCTTTATCACCTCTCCGCCGTTTGACAATATAAAACATGTGATCGGCGGAGGCCCCAGGCTCGTGCAAAAAGGATATGTTAATGTCACATCCGTTGAGGAAAATTTCAGGAAAGATGTAGCCTCGGGCAGGGCTGCCCGCACGGCAGTCGGCATAACAAAGAGCGGAGATATCATCCTTGCTATGGTCGAAAAGAACCAGTCCAGCATAGGGGCCACTCTGGAAGAGCTGGCATCATTTATGGTAAAGCTTGGGGCCTATGAGGCGATGAACTTTGACGGAGGAGGCTCTTCTGCTCTTTCAATAAGCGGAAAATCAATGAACAGCGGCTCGCCCAGAGCGGTCAGCAACGCTATCGTTGTTATTCCCAAATAAAACTATCCCCTGCCTTGATCCTGTAGCCCCTGGCAAATTCCGTAGCGGACATTGCTTTTGAATTCTCCGGCTGGACCTGAGTGATCAATATGCTCCCGTCGCCCGCAGATATCACGACCCCCTGATCTTTTATGACATCCATGACCCGGCCGGGGAAGGCATCAGAAGATCCGGTAAAGACGCCCCGCCGGGGCGTCTTTACAAAGAGTTTTCCATCCAACAGTTTTATTGCCGTCCCCTTATATCTGCAAATCGCCCCCGGCCAAGGCGTAAAGGCCCTTATCTTGTTCCTGATCTCTTCCGCCGGTTTTGAAAAATCTATAATGCCGTCTGTTTTCTTGATCGTCGCGCAATATGAGGCAAGGGATTCATCTTGCCGCCTTGACCCTATACCCTTGGCCCTATCATTATCGCTCAGGACACTCAATAGTGATCCCGCCCCCGCCTTAAACAATTTATCCGTCAAAGTCGTCGCATTATCTTCATCCTCTATCATTATCTTTTCCTGAGCAATAATATCTCCGGCATCAAGGCGCTCATTTATCTTCATGATAGTGATGCCCGTCTCTTTGTCGCCGTTTAAAAGAGCCGCCTGCACGGGAGAGGCTCCGCGGTATTTCGGAAGAAGTGATGCATGAACATTGATACAGCCGTATTTGGGGATATCAAGGAATTCTTTAGGCAGTATCTTCCCGTAAGCAACAACGATAATAAGATCGGGTTCGAGTTCTAAGACCTCCTTAATGAAACCGGGACCCCGAACATTTTCCGGCTTATACACCGGCAGATTATGTTCTTTTGCCAGGGCTGAGACCTTTGAACTTTGGACCTTTAATCCTCTGCCTGTGGGCTTGTCCGGCCGGGAGATCACCGCAACCACATCTTTCTTTGCCTCAAGCAGGCAGGAAAGGATGCCGGCAGCGCATTCGGGGGTCCCCATGAAAACGATCCTCATATCGTTTCGTCTTTTCCGGGTGTTCTGTGCTTTATCCTGGAAGGGTCCTTTATCCTGTCAACAAAAAGCACGCCGTCCAGATGGTCTATCTCGTGCTGAAGCACCACTGCAAGATAGCCCTCCGCTTCAATACAGACCGGGTCTCCGCTTTTATCCAGCCCTTTGACGAGGACCTTTTCGCTCCTTTCCACCTGTCCCTCCACCCCGGGAACCGAAAGGCAGCCTTCGTAGAACATGCACTTGCCGCTTTTCTTTTGTATCTTTGGATTGACCAGTACCACAAGCCCCTGCCCCACATCGGCAATAATTATCCTTTGTGAAATTCCGACCTGCGGAGCGGCAAGCCCCACCCCCGGGGCAAGCCGCATTGTTTCTTCCATGTCATCGATCAGCTTTTTGATCTCCGGCATAACTTTTGCAACAGATCTCGCCTTTTTCCTTAATATAGGGTTTCCGTCGGTAAGTATCTTTAAAGCCGCCATTGTGCGCCTTTCTATCCCAGGTTCAAGGGATCAACATCAACGCTGAGCCTGATCTGCCTGTTCCTTGACAGGTCAGCAATGGTCTCTTTCAGTTTTGCTTTAATGATATCCAAATCCTGCCCCTTAATCAACATCTGATATCTGGTCAGGCCCCTTAATTTTTCCAAAGGGGCTTTTACCGGCCCCAGTATCTCTATATTTTTGTCCGGGGCTTTGAGAACATTACACAGCTGCAGAGCCGTCTTCCTTACGGTTTCTTTGTCCCTGCCGGAGAGTATCACATTTATCAGCGAAGAGAACGGGGGATAGCCAAAATCCTTTCTGGACTTTATCTCCGTGGCATAGAACTTTTTATAGTCCCCTTCCACCGCGCTTGTGACGGCATAATGCTGCGGATTGAGGGTTTGGATCACAACCCTGTCAGGAGGTATCGCATTAGGGTCGGCCCCGGTAATGCGGAAAAGGAAGTCGAACGCGGACTCGGCCGCTCTGAAGTCGGGTGAGTTCAGCGCTGCGTCCGCCGAGATCACCGCGACAAGCCCGAACTTCTTTTTTGGCAGGGCCTTTAGCACCATCTGCGTCCCTATCAGCACCTGCGCTTCGTCCTTTACAAAGGCTTCAAGAGCTATCGCAGCGTTCTTTTTAGAGCTTAGGTTGTCCCTGTCTATCCTTATGATCTTGACCTTTGGGAACAGCTTTCCTATCTCGGATTCTATCTTCTGGGTCCCGGCACCGAAATAATTGATCGAGTGGCTGAGGCATTTGGGGCACACTATTTTATTCCCGGACACAAAACCGCATCTGTGGCACCTGATCTGGCCATCGGGTGAATGATATGTGAGCGAAAGCGAGCAGTTCGGGCATTCTATCGCGTTGCCGCAGGCGCCGCACACCAAAAACGGAGCATATCCCCTCCTGTTCTGGATCAGCATTACCGGCTTTTGCTCATCAAGAGATCTCTCTATCTCTTCTTTGAGAAGGGAGCTCAACTGTCTTGACCTTTCTTCCTTTGTGTCAACAACAAGTATCCGAGGCCTTGTGCCTTTGACGCTTTCGCTCCCCTCGCTGAAGACATACTGTCCGTTCTGGGCCCTGAAAAAAGACTCTACGCTTGGGCTTGAAGAGCTCAGGATCAACCGGGCGGACAGTTTTTCTGCCATGAACAAAGCGGTATCCCTCACATGATATTTTGGGGTCTGCTCGGATTTATAGGTAAACTCGTTCTCATCCTCGATAATAATTAGTCCGGGATAGTGCACGGGAGCAAATATCGCGCTTCTTGTCCCTATGGCTATTTTTGCTTTCCCCAGGTACAGCCTTTCCCATTCAGAAAACCTCTCCTTTTCGTCCATGTTGCTGTGTATAACGGCAACCAGCTCTCCAAAGCTCTTTCTGAATTCTTCCACGAACCGGTTGTCATGGCCTATCTCCGGCAGAAGCAGTATGACACCTCTGTTTTCTGAAAGGGTTTTCTGTGCCTCCTTAAGGTATATGTCCATCCTTTTTGACGATCCCGCATTAAAAAGCAGGACAGGCTTTCCAGCATCTTTCTTAGTTTGTTTTTTGGAAATTGGTAATTGCTTGCCCCGAGCCCTGTCGAGGGGGAAATTGCTTGCCCCGAGCCCTGTCGAGGGGGTAATTGGTAATTCTATCCTCCTCTTCCCCTCCGTCTTTTCATAAGCCTCTATACCCGGAGGAAGGAACAGCCTTAGGGCACTGCCGAACAGGCAGCAGTAGTAGGAAGAGATCCACTTTGCGGTCTCAATCGAGCGCCGTGAAAACAGAGGAGCCTTAGTCCTTATCTCAAGAATTTCTTTAAGGCGCTCTACCCCTGCCGGGGCTTCTTTTGTGATAGCAGTGATGTAGCCAACCGCTTTTGCCCTGCCAAAAGGGACAAGCACCTGCATCCCGACCTTGGCTTTTGAGCCCAATTCTGAAGGTACCTTATAAGTGTATTCTTTGTCGGTCTGGGGAGATACTTTGGAAAGAACTACCTGGGCATACATGTCTTGGATCTACAGGACCGAGTCCAGGATAGATGCGGCCAGTTTTGCTTTGTCCTGCTTCTTTAATTTGACAGACCTGCCGCCGGAAGACATAAGGACCGCCTCGGACTCATCGCTTTCGAAAGCCTCAACAGGATTGGCCACTATAAGGTCCAGGTTTTTCTCTTTCAACTTCCGCTTCGAATTTTTTATCAGGTCCTTTGATTCGACCGAAAATCCTATCAGGGTCTTGCTCCCTTTCTTTTTGCCTAGTTCCTGCAGAATGTCATCTGTTCTCTCAAGTTTAATTGCTGCTTCGGTATCCGGTATGCGGTCCCCGGTCCCCTTTTTTATCTTGTCCTTTGCCTCGACAGCCGGCTTAAAATCCGATATCGCGGCCGCCATGATGACGATATCCGCCCAGTCAAAATGCTTGAGGACGGTTTTTTTCATTTCCAAAGCCGAAGAAACTTTTTCTAGCGCGGCTTCTTTTGGAAAGTCGATCCTGGCATCGGCCAGAACGACCCTTACCTCTGCTCCCCTGTCCAGCGCCTGGCGGGCCAGAGCAAGCCCCATCTTACCTGACGAACGGTTGCCAATGAACCTGACCGGATCTATAGCCTCCCTGGTGCCTCCTGCCGTGATAAGGACCTTTTTCCCCGCAAGGTCCTGCTTAATGCCTATTTTGGCTTCTACAGCAGCAACAATGTCCTCTATGCAAGCAAGGCGTCCTTCTCCTTCGGTTCCGCATGCAAGTTCTCCCGATGCCGGGCCTATGAAGCAGTATCCAAGCCCTTTAAGCTTTTTTACATTCTCGCGGACTAACGGGTTGCCCCACATATTCGTGTTCATCGCCGGAGCAAATATCTTAGGGGCCCGGCAGGCCATTATCGTGGTAGAAAGCATGTCATCGGCTATCCCGCCCGCAGTTTTGCCTATGATATTTGCGGTTGCAGGCGCTACCAACAGCAGATCTGCAGAATCAGAAATAGAAATGTGGGGTACGGGAGTTGCTGCCGCGGAACTGTCGTACATTTCAGTTATACAGGGATTTCCCGAGAGGGTTCGGAAGGTAAGAGGGGCAACAAATTCCCTGGCAGACCTGGTCATTATGACCCAGACATCGGCTCCCAGTTTTTTTAGGGCCCTTAGTAGCTCTGCCGATTTGTAGGCTGCAATGCAGCCGGTAACTCCGAGAATGATCTTTTTATCTCTGAGAGGCTTTGCTGTTTGCATTTTGTTCCCGGGGCAATGGCTTTGAAGCGGCTATTTTTTCTTTTTGCTGACCTTTTTGGACTTTTTCAGCTCTTTTTTCTCAAGTGTATCTATGGACCAGAAGTCTTTGGCCTTCTGCTCGATCTCCTTGACCGGCTTTTCCACCGGCCCTTTGAGGACCTTTACGCTAAACTTATTATCGACAAACTCGCGCATTGAGGTGTCGATTGGATCCAGCGGGTTGAACTCCTCTATATAAGGGAGGGAGCCTTCGCTTATTTCCTTGGCCCTCTGAGCCAGGGCGTTGGACAGCAGGAATTTGTTGCTGACTTTTTTAAGAAGCATATCTATATTAGGGCTTTTCAATTTAATAAGGTCCTTTCTTTTTCCACCTTTATTATAGCATTAATTTTGTCAGCCGCGGTCTCTACTCTGTCGTTGACCACTATGTAGTCGTATTTTTCCATGACCTGGAGTTCGGCAACGGCGGCCCTCAAGCGGTAATTTAGCTCCTCCACTTTTTCTGTTTTTCTGCGCCGGAGTCTGAAAGCAAGTATGTCCACCGAAGGGGGAATAAGGAATATGAATACCGCGCCGGCGCCTTTGAGTGCGTCCTTGCTCACTGTCTCTTTCACTTTGGCGGCTCCCTGGACATCAACTTCCAGGACAGCGGTGCCGCCTTTTTCCAGGACCTCCTGCACATAGCTCTTAGGCGTGCCGTAATAGGCCCCGTGAACCTTTGCCCACTCCAAAAACTCGCCTTTTTCCGCTCCCTCAAAGAACTGCTGCTCGCTCATGAAAAAATAGTCCCTTCCGTGTTTTTCCATGACCCTGGGAGCGCGCGTAGTTGCGGAGATCGAAAGCATAAGATCCGGGTTGGACTTTAGCAGGCGGTTGACCACGGTGCTTTTGCCCACGCCGGAAGGCCCGGAAATGATAACAAGCAGGCCTTTTTTACTCTTGCTCTTTTTCAAAGAAGCTCCAAAAACCTTGACTACTCGTTATATATATTATAACATAATAGAGATTTTATGCTCAAAAATAGAATGAATATCCTCATCCTCGCAATTATTGCCGTAACGGCGCTGGTTGGATGCAGCGGTAATATTATTAACACTCCGGGATACTATTCCGGACCAGGTGGAAGTTCTTTTGCCACCGCTGTCGCTCCCAACTATGGGACCGGAACTTTTGACAAATATTCTTATTCCGTCAACTACTGCGACATCTACTGTTCCATCAGTGCTCCGACCGATGAACAATGGTTCTTGATCCCTTCTGTTTCAGAAGGCTACGGGATTACCGTGACGGTAACAAAACAGAGTGGAGATCTGCCGCTCACTATATACGGGGAGCTATACGATCAGTCCGGAAGCCATATATCGGGAGGGGGAGAGATTGTTTCTCCTTCTTCAGGTCTGTCCGAGACCTATTTTCTTTCCCCTTCAGCACAGAACTATGCCCTAAGGGTCCGCGGCAACGGAAGCCAGTCGTTCGGATTCAAGGCTACCGTGATCTATGGCAGCGGAGTGTCGTACTAAGCCGTGATCGCAGCATGATTTGACCCGATATAGTAGAGGCCTCTAAGCAAGCCTTTTGCTTATTTCTTCGGTGAGCTTTTTGACGCCTTCATAAAGGCCCTCGCCATACTTGCTCTGTTTAAAGAACGGAACTATGGTCTCATCCAACAGCTTTTCCGTGAATTCTTCGCTGATGCGGTCTTCAAGGCCATAGCCTATCTCTGTTTCAACCCTGCGCTCGAACATCGAAACCAGTATAAGTATGGCCTCATGCTTTTTCTTGCCAAGCCCCCATCTATTGAAAAGATAAAAGGCGTAATTTTCGGGAGGCATCGGTTTAGTGGTGCCGATCACGGTCACTATTATCTCTATACCGCTCCTTCTTTCAAGATCGGAAGAGAGCTTAATGAGTTTGCCCATATATTCTCCCCCGATAACAGCCTCATAATCGTTTACAAGTCCGATCTGCTTTGGCGGCAGAGGATATTTCCTGAAATCGAACTTAAAACCGCAGACACAGCCCTTTTTCCACTCAGGGATGGATGCCTTGCATTTGGGACACTTCATTGAACGGTTTCCTCCTTTTAGCCGCCGGTGTCCAGCAGCCGCGCCAGGCCCTCCGACAGCCCGGCCCTTTTCATTTTATCCTGGACAGCAGCAATATCATATTCGACCCGTTTGATCTTGAATGTCTTTTTTGCAGCATCGTAGACTCCGTACGATGCCCTAGGGTCCCCGTCCCTGGGCTGCCCGACGCTTCCGGTGTTTACTATGGCTTTGTAGATGTTTGAAATGTCAATTGTCTGGCCGTCTTTTAATACGTCCGCATCGTATGAGCCGCCGATATCTTTTTGTATAACGAAAGGCTTGTGGGAGTGGCCCACAAAACAGAGAGTCTTCTCAAGCACACTAAAAGTGGGAAGGCTTTCCCTTACGCTGGTTATGTATTCGTGCAGCTGGTTCTTAAGGCTGCCGTGAACCCCGACAAAATCATCCTCGCTGACTTCAAGGGGAAGTCCTTTTAGATATTCCAGATTCTCTTTTTTCATGTTGGCCAGTGTCCACATCACGGCTTCCTGGCCGTCGGAAGGAAAATAGCTCATATCGATCTGCCCCGACACTGCTTTATCATGGTTACCTGCAACACAAAGGGCTTTTGTTTCTCTGATGATCTCAACGCACCTGTCAGGATCGGGCCCGTAACCCACTATATCGCCGAGACAAAGGAGTTTGTCAACTTTTCCCATTTTTGACAGGACCGTTTGCAAGGCTTCTAGATTTCCGTGGATATCCGAAATGACGCCGTATAGCATGGATAAGGGAATTATAATTCTATCAGGGACCAATGACAACAGGTGTTATTAGAAACACCACATCCGTTTTTGTCCTTTCCTTGGTCCTTTTGAGGAAAAGCTCTTTTATGATGGGCAGGTCCCCTGCAAAAGGCACCTTTGAGATGTTCTCTCTGTCGGTCTCGTTGATAAGCCCTGCCACAACAATGGTCTGGCCGCTTTCTACCCTTACTGAAGTGCTGGCATTTCTGGTAGAGATAACAGGAAAATCACCTGCAGAGGTCGTTCTCCATTCAGAAATTGAACTTACTTCGGGCTTGATCTCTGCGGTTATCCTTCCGTCCCCGCCGATGCGCGGCAGTATTTTCAGGCTGACCCCGGCATCAATATACTGAACCGCCCACTGGGTCACCCCCGCAGACCCGGAAACAGGTACAGCGTACGGGATTTTGTCCCCAATATTTATTGATGCCTCGAGGTTATCAAGCGTTGATATCCTGGGGGACGCGATAAGTTTTGCTTCTCCTTTTGACACAAGCGCGCTTAAAACCGCCGGGATGTCCCCCACCCTGACCTTCCCTTCTTCGGGAACGATCGTGACCTTGACCCCGCTTCCCCAGGCAAAGCCGATGGACCTGAGCCCGTTTTCGCTTATCTCCATTATCCTGCTCTCTATTGTGATCTGTGGGACCGGCCTGTCTGCCGCGGTCAGTATCTTTTTCATTTTCCACATGTCCGCAGGTTTGCCCTTTAGTATGACGGAACTGCCCTTTTCCCCCTCCATGGCCAGGGCCTCGGGAATAAGCCTCGAAACTATTTCCGACGCTTTTTTGCCGGACAGGTATTTTAATTCCATTATCTCAAAGACCGGAATTAGCTCTTCGGGCGAAGCCGCCGGCTCTTTAAAGACAAGACCGTCTTCGGTCTGGGCCTTTTCCTGGCCAACTGCTTCAGGTGTGGGGATTTTCAACACTTCGGCGGGTAGACTATCCTCTTCGGAATGCTTAACAATCTCTATCCCTGGGTCGTTTGAACACGCGGATACGGTAAGCAGCAAAAGGAACAGAAGGATCAGGGATAGTTTCATGCTTGCGTCTCCTTACGGAGGCTACAAGCAATTTGCGCGCCACGGTTATTTTACCAGGGCTCCGTCCTTTAGAACGACCTGTCCGCCGACAATGGTATGGAGCACCCGGCCTCTAAGTTTCCAGCCGTTAAATGGGGAATTGGAGCTTTTGGAAACGAACTTTGAGGTATCGACCGTAAATTCCCTGCCAAGGTCAGCGATCGTGATATCCGCATCAGCGCCCGCCAAAAGGGTCCCCTTTTTCAATCCCAGGATTCTTGCGGGATTAAGGGACATTTTTTCGACCAACTGGCCGAGCGTGAGTATCTTACTTTGCAACAGCTCCGAGGCCGCGAGCCCGAATGATGTTTCAAGCCCGTCAATTCCGGAAGCCGCAAGGGCAAACTCTGTGTTCTTTTCATCAATTGTATGAGGAGCATGGTCGCACGCTATCGCATCTATGGTGCCGTCCTTTAATCCCTGTATGACGGCCTCAACATCTTTTTCGCCGCGCAGCGGTGGATTGACCTTTGCATTGGTGTTGTAGCCCTCGACCTCGGTCTCCGTAAGACAAAAATAGTGGGGGGTTGTTTCGCAGGTTATACGGATGCCTTCCTCCTTTGCCCTTCTTATCCTTGCCACAGAACCCGCGGTAGAAACATGGGCTATATGCACCCTGCCGAATTCCCTGGCAAGACCTATCTCACGCTCCACCATTATCTCTTCGGCAACGCAGGGATATCCCTTAAGGCCCATTATCGTGGAAAGAGAGCCCTCGTTCATCTGAGCCCCCTGAGTGAGCGAGTGGTCCTCGCAGTGAGAAATTATCACTTTGTTAAATTGCACGGCATATTCGAGTGCCCTTCGCATCACATCGGAGCGCATCACACATCTGCCGTCATCCGAAAACGCGACCGCTCCCGCCTTTGACATAAAGCCCATTTCCGAAAGTTCCTGCCCTGCCTGCCCTTTGGTGATAGAGCCGACCACAAAAACATTGACGCAGCCCTCGGACCGGGCCTTTGACAGGACATATTCGACAACAGAGCTGTTGTCTATCACAGGCTCGGTGTTGGGCATGCAGGCAATAGAAGTAAAACCTCCCGCAGCCGCGGCCCTGGTCCCGGAATAGATGGTTTCTTTGTCCTGCCTGCCGGGGTCGCGGAGGTGAACATGCATATCGATAAGGCCCGGCATCACAACCTTGCCTTTTGCGTCAATTACCTCTGTATTCTGTGAGGACTGTATGTTTTTGGCAACATCCTTTATCTTCCCGTCCTCGACAAGAACATCCCTTTCTTCGTCCAGCGACGAAAAAGGATCGCAGACCCTGCCGTTCTTTATCAAAAGCCTTGTCAAGCTTTTTCCTCCCTCGCCTCTTCTGTTTCATTGAACTTCTGGAGTGCTTCTTTTGCCGCGTGCTGTTCGGCCTCTTTTTTGGTCCTGCCCCGCCCCGAACCGCACTTTTTGCCTTTGATCTTGACCGCTATCCAAAATATTTTCTTGTGCTTGGGCCCGAGTTCCTTGGTGACCTGATAGAAAGGCAGCCCCCACTTGTTCTTCTGGCAGAGCTCCTGAAGGGCGGATTTATAGTCTATTATAAAGTCCTTGGCGCTGGCCTTTGTTATCTGTTCCTTGAGCAGCCTTATGACGACCTCCGCCGCGCTTTCGAGCCCCCTGTCAAGATATAGGGCAGCAATCGACGATTCAAGCGCATTGGCCAGGTTGGATTTTTTAAGTTCGCCTCCCGAGGCTCTTTCGTTCTTGCCCAGAAGAAGATATTTTCCGATACCGAGCTTTTTCGAGATTTCCGACAGCGCCAGATCGGATACAACGGCCGCCCTGATCTTGGTAAGGTCGCCTTCCGCCAGATCGGGGAAATTCCTGAAAAGGTGGTCGGAGATCACAAGTTTTAGCACGGCGTCTCCTAGGAATTCCAGCCTTTCGTTGTTCTTGATGTCCTGCCGGAGAAGTTCGTTGCCAAAGCTGCTGTGGGTAAGCGCCTGATCAAGTATTCCCGTGTCCAAAAATGAGGCGCCGAGCTTTTCCTGCAGTTCGTCCAGCGCCTGCTTTCTTGCGGGGATGGTCATTTGACATACAATTTTACAGTATGTAGAATAAATTATCAAGAATGCCGCGCGGCCCCATATATAGAACGGAGGCTTTATGAGAGGAACTCTTTCGCCTATTTTGAGCCATCTGGTCCAGACCACAATAGCCGCCGTGGGAGCAAAAGAAAAGCTCAACCGCCTGATAAACAAGTACCGCAAAATGCTGCGCTATGTGACCGGAGGGATGAATGTTTCGGAGATCAGGTTCGGCCTGGCCGACCTTTTGATAACCCGCGACGACCCCGGCGACTGGAAAGAGGCAAAAACGCATTACGACTATGTTCTGGAGAAAGCGGCCTACGGCTATCTGAGATCGGCCGCCATGGTGGGAAAAGCCGAACTTGCGATCAGGTCCGACAACAAAAAAGAAGTGGATGAGGCCATCGAGTATACGGAGCGCGCGTTCAATGCTCTTGTTTCTCTTGTGGGTAAAAGCGATTTTTACAGCATAAAAGCCCTTGTGGTCGGCGCCGAACTCCGCCTCAAGCGCGCAGCAGCGGGGGATGAAAAAGAAGCGCTCAAGCTTTTTGAAAAGGCGCTCAAAGATGAGATGGCCGATCCGTATTTCAGGGCCAGGGCAATAGTTGAAAAAGAAGAGCGCATACTATACAGCGGCAAATTTGACATAAACAAAGAGATCCAACTGTGCCACAGCGCCATAGAACTGCTCAAAGAAAGGCCCTATGACTATTTTGCGGTAAAAGCAAAACTTCTCCAGGGGGAATTCATAGCAAGAAGGATGGCGCGCTACGATAAATCGAGAGCGACCGGTATTTTTATGGGAGTGATAGGCACAAAGGAAGCTGACGCGGACCTTCAGGCCAGAGCAAGGCTGGACCTGGCAGAGATATCAGAGCCAAAAAAGGCAAATATCCTGATAAAAGAAGTGCTTTCCGCCAAGAGTATTGACAGCTACCTCGTTGAAAAGGCAAAACGGCTGAAAAAAGAACTGAAAGCAAAGAAATAATGGGCAGGACCATAGCGGAAAAGATACTTTCAAATCACAGCGGAAAAGACGCAAAAGCCGGGGACATAGTCATTGCCGATCTTGATTTTATGATAGGCCAGGACGGCACTTCCGGCGTTGCGATTGATGTGTTCAACAAGATGGGGGGCAAAAGGGTATTTGACCCCAAAAAGATCGCCATCATAATAGACCACAGCAGTCCGTCGCCGAACGAAGGTGTTTCTGCCATACACAAAAAGATCAGGGAATTCACTTCAAAATACGGCATCAAACTTTATGACATCGGCTGCGGCGTATGCCACCAGCTAACCCCGGAAATGGGACATGTGGTGCCGGGAGACCTTGTTATAGGCGCAGATTCGCACACCTGCACCTACGGGGCGATCAATGTGTTCTCTACGGGCATAGGTTCAACGGACCTTGCCGCCGGGATGATATCGGGAAAGCTTTGGTTCAAGGTCCCCCAGACCATTCAGTTCGTGGTTAACGGTAAGTGGCCGAAAGGGGTCTATTCAAAAGACCTGATACTTAAGATCATCGGGGATATGAGGGCCGACGGGGCCACTTATATGGCTTCCGAATTTGTCGGCGGCGCGATAGACGATCTTTCGGTGGACGCAAGATTTACAATGTCCAATATGGCAATAGAGATGGGAGCAAAGTCCGGCCTGATGAGAGCCGACAAGAAAGCACTTGAATGGGTAAAAAACCATTCAAAAAGGACCCCTGCCCGGGTAGAATCCGATAAGGATGCGGTATTTGCGCAGGTAAAGGAATATGATGTTTCAAAACTGACCCCGATGGTTGCCAAACCTCATACCGTTGACAATTTTGCGCCCATTGAAGAAGTTGAAGGGACGCAGATCCAGCAGGGATTCATCGGGACCTGCACGAACGGCAGGCTTGAAGACCTTGAGATCGCGGCAAGCGTGCTTAAAGGTAAAAAAGTTAATAAAAACTCGAGACTCATTGTTGCCCCTGCTTCAAAACAGATCTTTTTGGATGCAATGAAGAAGGGGATTGTAGAAACGATAATCGAAGCCGGAGGAGTTTTCGTAACACCGGGCTGCGGCCCGTGCGTGGGGACACATAACGGGGTCCCTTCCGATGGGGAAAAAGCTATTTCTACGGCTAACAGGAATTTTAAGGGCAGGATGGGAAATACTAAGGCGGAGATCTTCCTTGCCTCCCCTGCTACGGTTGCAGCTTCCGTTATAGAAGGAAAGATAGCCGACCCCAGGAGATATCTGTAATATGAAACTACTTGGATTTTCGCGCAAACTAAAACAGGAAAACGATATTAACACCGATTACATTATTTCCGGCAGGTACAAATTTAAGATCCAGGACCCGTATGAACTTGCCAAGCATGTGATGGAAGACCTGGACCCTGAATTCTATTCAAAAGTTAAAAAAGGCGATTTTCTTGTGGCCGGGACCAACTTTGGCTGCGGTTCTTCGCGCGAGCAGGCCCCGATGGCCATAAAATACGCGGGAATTTCCGCGGTAATAGCCAAATCCTTTGCCCGCATTTTTTACAGGAACTGTTTTAATCTTGGTCTTCCTCTTGTCGAATGCGATACAGACCAAATTTCTGACGGTGATGAGCTTGAGATCGACCTTGATAACGGCATATTGAAGAACAAAACAAAGAACAAGGATATTAAAATAAAGCCTTTTCCTCCCACAATGCAAACTCTGCTGTCAGACGGGGGCCTGGTGGAACATTTTAAGAAACACGGGGGATTCAAACTGTAATGAATGAACTTATGATCGGGTTGCAGCTTGTTCTTTCGGCTTTTCTCGGCGGAGTCATCGGGTTTGTCAGGGAGAGGGATAAAAAAGCCGCGGGTCTGCGCACCCACACTCTTGTATGTGTCGGATCGACCCTTCTTATGCAGCTTTCCATCTACATGTCATTAGCTTTCCCGGGGTCAGATCCCGGACGCATCGCGGCGCAGGTGGTAACCGGCATTGGATTTCTTGGGGCCGGAACGATAATACAATCGCAGGGAACCGTCAGAGGGCTTACAACGGCGGCCTCCATCTGGGTAGCTTCGGCGATAGGACTTGCCGTCGGCGCAGGGTTTTATTCAGCCTCGCTTGTTTCAACCCTGATCGCCCTTATAGTTCTTGAAGTTCTGCGCGGGATTGAGAAGAAGTATATTAGAAGCGATAAGGAAGAGTAGCCACTCATTAATGCCCGAACCTAAAGGTTCGGCTCCGGTTTCCCATCCCAATGGGGCCGACCTTTTAAGGTCGGGTTATCTATAAACCGCCATGTCGATCATTGCATCCGCTCAAGTATTCTAATAGAATATACTGTATGAAAGAGGCCTTTGATAAATACGTCCGGTCCGTCTCCGCCAAATTTTCCAGAGAAGAAACAAGTGAGATGGGCTACCGCTCCGATTTTGAGACTCTCCTGAACAACATCTTTAACGAGATCAAAGTTAAAAGCATAGCCCATGACCCCAGGGCCAGGGAAGGGAACCGGCCTGATTTTATTGTGCATAAAGGGCAGATCCCCATTTTGTATATAGAAACTAAGGATATCGGCGTCTCGCTGGACAAGATAGAAAAGTCCGAACAGATGGCAAGATATTTCGGGTATGCCAATTTGGTCCTGACGGATTATGTAGAGTTCCGTTTTTACAGGAACGGCATCAAATACGGTGAGCCGGTCAGGATAGCGCAATACGACCTAAAAAACAGGGCCATCACGCCTATCCCCGGCAGTTACGAGCATCTTTCAAAGACCCTTCTTGACTTTGCGCGCTCTCATAAGGAGCCCATCAAATCCGGCGAGCATCTTTCAAAGATAATGGGAGGCAAAGCGCAGAGGATAAGGGAAAACGTTAGGCATTTTCTTTCAATTGAATCCGAAAAGAATGCCGACATTCTTAAGCTCTATGAAACTTTCAAAAAACTTCTTGTCCACGACCTGACGCACGAGGCCTTTGCGGACATGTACGCGCAGACGCTTGTCTACGGCCTGTTTGTGGCAAGACATAATGACAAGACGCCCGAAACCTTTTCACGCCAGGAAGCGCGCGACCTTGTTCCCGACTCGAATCCGCTCCTGCAGGACTTTTTTGACCATATTGTGGGGCCCAGATTTGATAAGCGGCTTGAGCCCATTGTTGACGAGCTTTGCGAGGTTTTTTCTCACGCCAATGTCACGGAACTTATGCGCGAATATATAAAGGGCGAAGATCCCGTAATACATTTTTATGAAGATTTCTTAAAAGAATATGATCCGCAGCTGCGCAAAAAGATGGGGGCTTTCTATACGCCGCTTCCGGTAGTCAGATTTATCGTCCGCGCGGTTGATCATATACTTGAAAAAGATTTCGGTCTTTCCGGCGGCCTGTCCGACACCTCAAAAACTTCCTCCGGCGTTCACCGCGTGCAGGTGCTTGATCCCGCCGCCGGAACGGGAACTTTTATCAGCGCTGTTATCCGCTCCATCTATCAGCGTTTGTTAAAGAACGGGCAAAAAGGCAGATGGCCGGCTTATGTCCACAACGACCTGCTTCCCAGGCTGCACGGCTTTGAACTTATGATGGCCCCTTATACGATAGCGCACCTCAAGTTAAGCATGGCTTTCAAAGAAACCGGATTTTGGAAATTTCACCGCAGACTTGGCATCTATCTTACAAACTCCCTTGAAGAAGGCATCGCGCAGGAAGCCCTGTTCACGGGATTTGGCTTTGCCGAAAGCATCGCCCAGGAATCCAAAGAGGCCATGATCATAAAAACAAAAACGCCTATCATGGTCGTCATCGGAAACCCTCCGTACAGCGTCAGTTCTTCAAATAAAGGGGAATGGATATCAAACCTTATAAAGGAGTATAAGAAAGGACTTAACGAAAGAAATATTCAACCACTTTCAGATGACTACATAAAATTTATCCGTTTAGCAGAACATTTTATAGAAAAGAATGGCAGCGGCATTGTTGCAATGATAACAAACAACTCTTTTTTAGATGGGTCGATACACAGACAGATGAGAAAGCACCTGCTTGAAACATTTGACGACATCTATATTCTTGATCTCCATGGAAACTCAAAAAAGAAGGAAAAAGCACCTGACGGCAATAAAGATGTAAATGTATTTGATATTCAACAGGGCGTGGGAATTTCCATATTTGTTCGTAAAGAGAGTAAGAATAAAGGTTTTGGGATTGTTCACCACGCAGAGCTTTACGGCACAAGGGAAGAAAAATTTAAAGCGCTCAACAAAAGCGATATTCAGAGTATCAAATGGAAAAAGATTGTTTATTCAGAACCAAATTACTTTTTTATAGCAAGGGACTTTGAATCGGAAAATGAATACAAGAAATATTTTGGCATGCCTAACCTTTTTCAAAAATGGGCTTCTGGTTCTGCTACTGCAAAAGATGATTTTATAATAAGGTATTCTATAGACGACATAAAAGAACTTCGTTCTTGTTTTGATAGGCTTTCTGATCAGGAAATATCCCAAAAATATCAAACAAACCAGAAAAATGTTTTTCAAGTCAGAAAAGACATTGAGAATATTATTGGGGAATACTCTCCAATTTCCTACAGACCATTTGATATAAGATACACCCTTTATTCTCCTAATAGCGAGGGCGTATTTCAAAGACCTAGATCCGAAATAATGAGACATTTATTTAAAAATAATATAGCTTTTCAACTTACATCTAAAAATAGGCAGTTAAGCTCTGGCTACTTTTTTGTTTCTCGCACAATTAGTGACCGACATTTATTAGATACCGCGGGTGATTCCATGTCAGTTTTCCCTCTTTATCTCTATTCCGAAGACGGCTCCCGTACTCCAAATCTCAAAAAAGAGATAGTCGATGAGATAGAAAAGACCACCGGAAAGGTTTCGCCTGAGGATATTTTTGATTATATTTATGCCGTTCTGCATTCGCCAAGCTACAGGACAAAGTATAAAGAGTTCTTAAAAATCGACTTTCCCCGCGTGCCCTACCCCAAAGACGCCAAAACCTTCAAGGCTCTTGTTAAATTGGGAGCGCAGTTGCGCGGGCTGCATCTGCTTGAAGACCCCATAGTCAATAAATTCATAACCACATATCCCGCCTCCGGCCCGGACACGGTTGAAAAAGTCCTTTATAAAGACGGAAAAGTATTCATCAATAAAGAGCAGTATTTTGGCAAGGTCCCGGAGATCGCGTGGAACTTTTATATAGGCGGCTATCAGCCGGCGCAAAAGTGGCTCAAAGACCGGAAAGGCCGCAAATTAACCAACGCGGACATCGAGCATTATCAAAAGATCATAGTAGCGCTTACCGAAACAGACAGAATAATGAAGGAAATCGACAAGATAGCCCCAACACCTTAACCTATATTCTATACCGGCTTCTCCAGCTTCACACTCCTCCCTCTTCTCCTGGCGGGAAAATTGCTACAAACACGGGAAAAGGGGGTGAGCCATGCCAAATTCATTAATCCCTTCAGAAAGAATAGAGAACAAGATCTTTTATGTTCGAGGCAAAAAAGTGATGCTTGCCGCGGATCTGGCAGTGTTATATCAGGTGCCGACCAGGTCATTAAACCAGGCAGTTAAGCGTAATATTGAGCGGTTCCCTGAAGATTTTATGTTCCGCCTGACCAAGGAAGAAGCTTACAATTCAAGGTCACAAATTGTGACCTTGAAAAAACAGGGCAGCAATATTAAATACCTGCCATATGTATTTACTGAACAGGGGATAGCAATGCTATCTAGTGTGTTAAAGAGTCCTCGGGCAATCCAGGTCAATATCCAAATTATGAGAATATTCACAAAATGGAGAGAAATGCTCTTTTCCCACTCCGATCTTAAAAGAAAGATCGAAAAAATGGAGAAGAAATACGATGTCCAATTCAAGATCGTTTTTGACGCACTGAGAGAAATGCTGCGTGAAAAAGAGAGATCTAAATACAAGATCGGGTTTTTGAGGGATTAGCAGTTTTCCCCAGAGGGCTAGTCGGAAGCTTACCTACCCGCGGCAGGCTGGCGCCGGAATTGCTGT
>CAYUCV010000001.1:42234-51007 GCA_964443545.1 uncultured bacterium | reverse complement strand
AGAGGGCTAGTCGGAAGCTTACCTACCCGCGGCAGGCTGGCGCCGGAATTGCTGTGTATCCTCTTTGCCAGGCAATAATGGCCTAATAATCGAGGTAATAATTGTGGGCTATGATGAAAATTCCAACAAAAAGGCTCTGGTCCCTTCGGAGATCATAGAAAACCGGATCTTACTGATCAGGGGACAAAAGGTAATACTAAGCTCCCATCTGGCCTTGCTTTACGGGGTAAGGACGATAGCCCTGAACCAGGCCGTAAAAAGGAATTTAGACAGATTCCCTTATGACTTCGCTTTCAAGCTCAGCAGATCCGAGGCCGATTCACTGGTATCACAAAATGTGATACCACATATAAAGTATTTTGGCGGGTCACTTCCTTACGCTTTTACGGAACAGGGCATAGCCATGCTTTCCAGCATACTGAGAAGCAAAAGAGCGGTCCGAATGAATATCGCAATAATGAGGATCTTTGTTAAGCTCCGCAGGATAATATCAACACATAAGGAAGTTGAACAGAAGCTGCATGAGCTCGAACATAAGATAGGCCGGATTGATGAAGACATAACGGTCATTTTTAACGCAATCCGGCAGCTCATGAAAGAAGAGGAAAAACCGAAAAGAAAGATCGGATTTGCCAGGGATTGAGTGAAGTCAACTATCGTCATATTGAGGAGGGAATGGGTGTGGAACATGTTGAAAAATCCGACGGCAAGGAGATAGTCCCGACGGAAGTCATAGAAAAGAAGATATTCATGATCAGGGGGCTAAAGGTTATGACAGACAAGGATCTGGCTGTCTTATACGGGGTAACCACAAAACGGCTAAATGAACGGGTCAAAAGAAACATTAAACGCTTCCCTCCCGATTTTATGTTCCAACTAACAAAAGAAGAGTCTGTATTACTGGAAAGTATCGAACCCAACTTGAGGTCGCATTCTGCGACCTCAAAACCCGGAGGCAGACGCTATTTTCCCTATGTTTTTACAGAACAGGGCATTGCCATGTTATCTGGTATCCTGAACAGCGATAGGGCTATTATTGTAAATATCGTGATCATGAGGGCTTTTGTCAAATTGCGGCAAATGGTCTCAAAAAATAAAGAGTTTGAACAAAAGCTGAATGAGCTTGAACACAAATATGAGCACCACGATGCCGATATCATAAGCATATTCAACGCCATCCGGCAGATCATAAAGGAAGAGGAAAAACCTAAAGGAAAGATAGGATTTGCCAGGGATTAAGGCCGTGTTATAATTATCTATCATGTTCCACGATTGGACGCTGCTTTTTCTGTTCCCGGCCATGATACTGGCCCTATACGCTCAGTATAAGGTCAGCTCCACTTTTGCAAAATACTCCAAGGTCATGTCCGGCTCGGGGCTTTCCGGACAGCAATTTGCAAAGAACCTGCTTGACAGAAGTGGCCTCGGGAATGTTTTGGTTAAACAGACGGATGGGCACCTTTCTGACAATTATGACCCCAGGGACAAGACCCTTAACCTGTCCTCTTCGGTCTACGGCGGCTCATCCGTGGCAGCGCTGGGAGTAGTGGCCCACGAGGTAGGACATGCGGTCCAGGACTCAAAAGCCTATCTGCCGCTCAAGTTCCGTTCTGCCCTGGTCCCCGTGTCAAGCCTGGGCTCGCAGCTTTCCATCCCGCTGTTCTTTATCGGACTGATCTTTGCTATCGGCCCTCTTATGGATGCCGGCATAATCCTTTTTTCGCTGGCGGTAGTTTTTACTGTTATTACCCTGCCGGTCGAGTTCAATGCCAGCAAAAGGGCATATGCGATGATGACAGAAAGCGGCTATCTGTCCGCGGAAGAAGCAAACCAGGCAAAAAAGGTGCTTAATGCGGCCGCTCTAACCTATGTTGCCGCAACCGCGATGGCCGTGGCGCAGCTTTTGAGGCTGCTTGTCCTGCGCGATTCAAGGAGATGAACGAAACTGTTCTGATCTTTGGCCCCACCGCCTCAGGCAAAACAAACCTTTCGATAGAACTGGCAAAGCAGATCAACGGCGAAATAATCTCGGCCGATTCCATGCAGGTCTACCGCTATATGGACATCGGCACCGCCAAACCCACAAAAGAACAAAGGAAAAAGATTCCTCATCATCTTATAGATATTGTTGATCCAGATAAAGAATGGACCGTATCTGATTTTATTCAGAGGTCGAACCGTCTTATCCGGGAGATCAGAGAAAAAGGAAAGACCCCCATGATCGTGGGGGGCACAGGGTTATATCTGAACGCCTTCATCAACGGCTACTCCTTCCCTATCGCGGCAAAGAATGAAAAGATAAGAGAAAGATTGTCAAAAATGGAGACCGAGGACCTCCACAAGAAATTGCAGGATGTAGATGCCGACGCGGCCAAAAAGATAGATAAGAACGACAAAAAACGCATCGTCCGGGCCCTGGAGGTGTATGAACAGACGGGGGTGCCGATATCAAAACTGCAGGTAAAACGGGTAAGGGCAGACGGCCGTCTGCCCCTCCGGCTGCTCTGCCTGACTATGGATAGACATCTGCTCTATGACCGCATCAGTGCCCGCGTCGACAAAATGATGAGCGACGGTCTTATTGATGAGGTGAGATCTTTGCTGGATAAAGGTTATACCAAAGACCTCAATTCCCTGCAGGCACTGGGATATAAAGAGACCATAGGATATCTTGAAGGAAAATACGGACTTGATGAAATGACGGGGCTCATCAAACAAAAAACGCGCAATTTTGCTAAAAGGCAGCTGACCTGGTTCAAAAGGTTTGAGAATGTTACCTGGATAGATGCGCCACGCACTCAATATGAGCCGTCTGAGGGAACATATCCACCGGCTGGATCTTTACTGTCTTGTATTTTTCGGAAAACAACTTAAGGTCCCTTGCCAGGGTGGCAGGATCGCACGAAACATAAATAATCCTTGAAGGTTTAAGTTTAATTACAGATCCTATGACCCCCTGTGAGCATCCCGATCTCGGCGGATCCAGTACAACAACATCAAATTTGGCATCGGTGTCCAAGAACTGCCTGATAATAGCTTCTGAAGTCCCGCATTTAAAAAATGCGTTCTTTATGCCGTTTACCCTGGCATTTTCTTTTGCATCATCAATGGCATAATTATTTTCTTCGACGCCCCAGACCTCCTTGGCTTTTTTGGCCAGCCAAAGAGATATTGAACCGGTCCCGCAATAGAGGTCCAAAACCGTCTCATTTCCCCTAAGTCCTGCAAAGTCTTCTACGACAGAGTATAACTTGAGAGTCTGCACGGGGTTGACCTGAAAAAATGACTGGGCAGAGATCTTGAACTCTAAAGGCCCGAGTTTTTCCTTTATCTTTTCCTGCCCCCACAATGGTTTTGTCTTTTTGCCCAGGATCACATTGGTGGTCCTGTGGTTCTCGTTCACTGCCACACCTTTAAGCCCGAACTCCTTTTCCTCCTGCTCAAGACTTTTGGTCAAGGCACTTACCAGATTTCTTGACCCGGGGATATTGATTTCTTTAGACACAAGGCACAGGATAGCTTCTTTTGACGCAAACCCCACCCTTGCCAGGACATGCCTTATCAAACCGCTGCCCCTGTCTTCGTCATAAACAGGAATCTTGAAGTCGCTTATCAGCTTTTTAACGGCATTGGAAATCTTATTCAAAAAGGGATGCAGAACAAGACAATTATCAATATCAACTATCTCATGCGTTCCTTTCTTAAAATACCCCATTGCCACCATCTGCTGTTTGGAATTTGTAATTTGTGATTTGTTTAGGGTTTTGAATTTAGAATTTAGGATTTCCCTGACAGGGTACTGCACTTTATTCCTGTACCCCCAGGGATCTTCCATGCCTATGACGGGCTGCACAATTTCCGGAGAGATCCCTCCGATCTTCTTCATTGTGTCTTTAACTATCTGTTCCTTGAATTTTAACTGTGCGCCGTATTCTATGTGCTGCATATCACATGCTCCGCACTTTTCAAAATACTTGCACGGCGGCTGCACGCGGAACGGTGAAGAGGTAAGGATCTTGTTTATCTTTGCGCGGCAATAATGTGATTTTGCCTCAACTATCCTAATCTCGAGTTCGTCTCCGGGAACGCTGTTATCGACAAATACCGTCATCCCGTCTATGCGGGCTATCCCCTGGCCTCCGGCGGCCAGAGTCTCTATCTTTGCTTTGACTATCTGTCCCTGCTGCATTGCAAATCCCCATACATTGAATTCAAAACTTATTCTATGATAGCATAGCCGTATAATGGATATCGGCAAGCGAATAGACCTGCACACGCACTCGCTTTTAAGCGACGGAGCGCTTTTGCCAAGTGAGGCAATGAGGTATGCATCCACTATGGGGTTTGCAGCAATGGCGATCACCGACCATGTGGACTATTCAAATATTGAATCCGTTATCGAAAAACTGCTCTTGTTTTCGGAAAAACAGGGCAAATACCTTGATGTTGTCTTTGTCCCGGGGGTAGAGATAACCCATGCCGATCCCAGGCAGATACCTGAACTCGCAGCCGAGGCCAGAAAAATGGGAGCAAAGATCGTTGTCTGCCACGGCGAAACAGTGGCGGAGCCCGTAATAAAAGGCACCAATAATGCTGCGGTATCAACAAAAGGGCTCGTGGACATTCTTGCTCATCCAGGAAAAATAACCGAAGAGGACTCGCTCCTGGCAAAAGAGAACGGAATCTATCTAGAAATAACCTCGAGAAAACTTCACAACGCTACAAACAGGCATGTTGTTTCAATGGCAAAAAAGACTGGGGCAAAACTGCTGGTGAATACGGATTCTCACCTGCCGGAAAACTACATAACCCAGGAACAAGCGTATAAACTTGCCAAAAGTTGCGGGCTCAGGGGAGAAGAGGCAAAGCTGGCCGTTAATGACAACCCCAGAGGACTGCTTGAAAGGCTCGGTTTTAGAATTCCTTAAAACGTATATTGACCGATTCCCCGTGAGCCTTTAAGCCCTCGATGGAGGAGAACCTGATCAGGTCTTTTCTTACCCTGGAAAGAGCCGGTTTGGTGTATCCAATAACACTCTGATACTTGACAAAATCCCACACACCTAGAGGGGAAGAGAATCTTGCGGTGCCATCGGTTGGAAGCACATGGTTGGGACCGGCCAGATAATCCCCCACCGCCACGGGAGAGTACGGCCCCATGAACACCGCTCCTGCGTTAGTTATCTTTTCCAAAAGTGCATGCGGGACCGATACCAGGAGTTCAAGGTGCTCCGGGGCGATCTCATTGGATATGCGGGCCGCATCATCCAGGTCTTTTGCTTTATAAAACCTGCACTGCTTTGTCCTTTTGATCTTCTTCATCTGCGCCTTTGCATCTCTTAATATGTCATCGGAGGTACTGATAAGGATAGCCTTTGAGTTGGGATCATGCTCGGCCTGGGCCGCCATGTCGGATGAGATAAACCTTATATCTGCGCTTTCGTCCGCTATTATTACAACATCGCTGGGCCCGGCAAGTTTGTCTATGCCGACTTCCCCGAACAGCAGTTTTTTGGCAAGCGTCACAAAGATATTGCCCGGGCCTACTATCTTATCCACTTTTTGTATCTTCCTGGTCCCTATTGCAAGGGCAGCAATTGCCTGCGCCCCTCCCATTTTGTATATTTCCGAAATGCCAGCCTCTTTTGCGGCAGCCAGTATGTACGGGTTCACTTTCTTGTTCTTTCCGCAGGGAACCGCCATGACTATCCTTTTTACTCCGGCTATCTTTGCGGGAATGGCGTTCATTAATACAGAAGAAGGATAGACCGCCCTGCCGGCAGGCACATACAGACCCACTGATTCTATAGGAATTATTCTGAATCCCAAGACCACATCATCCGGCAGGGTATCAAACCACTCGTTCTGCTTTTGCTTTTCGTGATAGGCCCTGATGTTCCTTGCGGCAAGCCTTACGGTTGAGATAAATTCACTTCCCACGGACGAAAAGGCTTCTTCCATTTCCTGCGGGGTTACACGCAGTTCTGCAGCCGAAATATTTATCTTCTCGAATTTTTTGGCGTATTTGGCAACCGCCGCATCGCCTGACTTTCGGACATCCTCTATTATTTTTTTTACCGTGGTTTCTTCTTTATTCATTGTAAGGGCCTCCTACGCCAATTTCGACCCCTTTTTCACGATCGAATAATCCGCAAGAACAACCCCCTCGCCTATCTCCGCGAAATCCTCTATGATGCAGTTCTCTCCTATTATGCAGTCATGCAGTTTGACATCCTTGCCAATTAAAGAATTCCTTAAAATGACCGAATCCTCTATTGTTGCCCCCTCGCTTATCCTGACGGCGTCCCCTATAGTTGAATGAGGGTTTATCCTTGCATTTGAGGCTATCCTGGTGTGCGGCCCGATTATGGACGGCCCCCTGAGTTTGGCCGAAGGGCTTATGTTGGCGCCTTCGCAAATCCACACATCGTTTTGGTTCTTTTTGCCGTCAAAGGAGACTTTGACCTCGCCTCTTAAGATGTCCCTGTGGGCCTCAAGATATTTCTTGGGGCTTCCTATATCAAGCCAGTACGAATCGGAGGAAATGCCGTAAACCGGCTTGCCTTCCTCAAGCAATCTAGGGTACAGGTCCCTTTCAAATGAGTATTTTGTGCCTTTTTTAAAAGAGGCAAAGATAGAAGGGTCCAAAATGTATATCCCGGCATTTATCGTGTTCCCCGACACATTAACGCTGTTCCATCCCGGCTTTTCTATGAATTTTTTTACTCTGCCCTTTTCATCGGTAATAACAAGCCCAAAGGGCGTGGGGTCCTCCACCCTGGTCAGAGCAATAGTGGCCACTGCCTTATTCTTTTTATGAAAATTGATGAGCCTCGAGATGTCGGCATCGGTAAGGACGTCCCCGTTAAAAGCAACCATCGGCTCGCTGTCAAAGAATTCTTCGGCATTCTTTACCGCCCCGGCGGTGCCCAGTGGAGATTCTTCTATTGAATAGTAGATCTTTACTCCCAGCCTGCTCCCGTCCCCGAGAAATTCCTCTATGCTGTCTGACAAATAATGCAGATTGACGATTATTTCTTTGATCCCGTGCTTCTTAAGAAGTTCTATCTGATGGATGACAAACGGCTTGTTGACCATAGGGACTATCGGCTTTGGCCTATTGTATGTAAGCGGACGCAGTCTTGTGCCCAGTCCACCGGCTATTATTATGGCCTTCATTTTTTTGCCAGCGCCTTTTTTAGGTCCTCTATGGCATCGACAGGGGTCGGATCTGTCCCGCCCAGCAGGGCAAGATAAACACTGACATAATCCCCGAGATGTATCAGGGACAGGATCTTTTCGAGTTTGGACGAGCCCTGCGCCCAGATCTCCTCCACCGGGCTTGCCCCTTTTACCAGAAGGCTTTTTGTTATTTCAAATCTTAATTGGACCCTTTTGTTGTCCGATGCATCCCTCAAGAACAGCGCGTGGAAACCGCATTTTTTGTTGCTCTTTAGCCCCAGGTTGACCAGTTCGTTATGGTTAAGCTCCGGGAACACATTCTGGAGAGCCGTCATCTTGCTGTTTTCACTGAGCTGTGTCTTCCATCTGTATGCCGCCGATTCTGTTCCCATAAAGGAACCAAAAACAAGAGGTATCCTGTCCTTAAGCAGCAGCGCAAGCTTTTTTGCCGGGTTTCTGGAAGAAGGGTTCCCCATACGGTATTTGAGCTGGATCTTTTTTAGAAGGGTAGATGCCCTCCGGGACTCGCGCACAAGCCCCTTAAAACCTGAGTCTTCAAGCAGCCTCAGCATAGGGACCAGCATATATGGGAGCGCCGATCTCGGTGGCAGGCCTGCCGGGATAGATATACTGCTCATCTTTTTTGACTTTGAGATCTGGCTAATGCGCCCCCCGGAAGTTATGGTAACAATGCGGCATTTTTTTGAAAGAGCGTCCTTAAGAACGGAAAGTGTCTCTTCCGTATTGCCGGAGTAGCTAAGTATAAAGACAAGGGTGTTCTTGCCCGCGCTTTTTGGAAGGCTGTAGCCCCTAACCACCTGCACGGGGCAAGAGAACCTGTCATAAAAGATGGATCTTATGATATCCCCCGCCATGGCAGAGCCGCCCATTCCGGCAATTATTATTTCTTCAAATCCGCCTTTTAGTCTGGTACCGCTTGAATCGCTGATAAAAAGGGCGTCCTCCATCATATAAGGGAAGCTGTCCACAAGGCACATCATATCGCTCTTGTCTGTCCGAAACATCTTATCCGTGTTATCGAGTATTGTTTTCATGCTACTTTGTAAAGTCTATCCTCCACTGGCTCGGCGTTGCCAGGTCCCTTGTCGCGTTCCTGAGGTCCCTGAAGCCTATCAGGATAGAAGCCAGGTCGCCGAAATTGGCATACCAGCTCTGAGGCACATACACAATGTCGCCGGGCAGCATGCTGACCTCTTCAACCCCTTTTCCCCAGTCAAAAAACCTTCTCATTCCCACCTTAATCACTGTGGGATTAGAAGGATTTCCCCTAAGCACCGCCACGCTATCGGATGCGGCTACCTTTGTGAAACCTCCGGCCTGAGCAATATAGTCGGCTATGCTGGCCTCTTGAACATACGGCACCGGACCCGGCTTGTTAACAAGCCCGAGAACATAAACCTGATTGTAGATCTGGGGAACAATAATGGTATCCCCGTCATTTATGAGCCTGTTCTGCGCTATGTCCGTTTTTGAGACCAGTTTCCTTAAGTCCACCACGGAGGCTTCCTGACTGGGACCTTTTTTGCGGAGTATCTTGATATTCCCCATGTCCGAAAGCGCGGTAAAGCCC
>CAYUCV010000001.1:40573-42134 GCA_964443545.1 uncultured bacterium | reverse complement strand
ACCTTTTTTGCGGAGTATCTTGATATTCCCCATGTCCGAAAGCGCGGTAAAGCCCCCGGAAGCGTTGATGAAGTTCATGACCCGGAGTTCTTCGGCATTCCCGTCCGGTATGCCGTACATTCCGGGGCGCAATACTTCTCCCATTACATAGGCTTTTATGGTTTTTGGGGTTTTGATAAGGACCTTGACTTTTCCGCCTTTCAGGTAAATACTCAAGCCTCTATCGAGAATATCTTCCAACTCAGCTATCGTTCTTCCCTCCACCTTGATTGCCCCCACCATAGGGACATAGATCCTTCCATCGCGGGATACCGAGACCGCATGCTGGTCGATAAGAGTGGTAGCTACAACACCCACGCCCACTGGATTGACCACAAGAAGGTCCGGATTGCTGCTGTTCCAGGCCCTTATCTCCAGGACATCGCCGGGGCCTATGACATAGTTATCCCCCATGTAAGAAACCGCCGAAGATGCGACCGCCGCAAAGAAGATCAGCGCTGCAATGATCTTTCTGGCAAGCATATTATTCCCTCCCGGTTTTCTTAATGCTATCAGCGATCTTCCCTCTCAGGACCTCTTGTGCTTTAATCAATTGTACGTCTTTTTTCGGGTCTTTATCGGGAATCAGGTCTTCTTCCTCAGCCTCGTCTTCTGAAGAAGCCTCCTCGCTTCCGTTATGGAAGTCCCTCTCTTTCCCCGTTCTGACAATTATATCCGGTATCACGCCTTTTTTCGAGATGTCCAGGCCGCTGGGCGTCTGATACTTGGCTATCGTTACCAGAATTGCCGATCCGTCCTGGAGCTGTCTTATATTCTGGACGGAGGCCTTGCCGAAAGAGTGATATCCGACTATGGTGCCCACATGATTGTCCTTTATTGCTCCCGCAAGTATCTCGGAAGCGCTTGCACTGCTTTGGTCTATCAGTACCACCAGCGGTTTTTTCCAGATCCCCGGACCGTATGAATAAAGGACGTCTCTCTGCCCGTCCCTGTCCACGGTGGCAACGATCGGAAGGTCTTTTGTAAGGAACATGTTGGATATCTCCACCGCGTTGGCAAGTAGCCCTCCGCCGTTGCCTCTCAGGTCAAGGATAAGTCCCCGGACCTTTTTGCTTTCCATAAAATTGATAGCTTTTTCCATCTCCTTATTGGCATTCAGGTTCTCAAAAGTGTTCAATTTTATATAGCCGCTGTCTTTATCCAGCAGTTTATACTCCACGCTCTTAATAGTGATCTTGTCCCTGATTATCCGGTATTCCTTTGGTTTTTTCTCTTTACCCCGCAGTATCCCGACCTTTACCGCAGTGCCTTTGGGGCCCCGGATCATGCTTACCGCTTCTTCAAGCCCCATATCTCTGGTGGGTTTGCCCTCTATTGTGACTATATGGTCCATTGCTTTAAGCCCCAGCTTGTCTGCGGGTGTATCGGGAATGGGAGATATTACAACCAGTTTCTTTTTCTTTAGTCCGATATAGATGCCTATTCCGCTGTAGGAGCCGTTAAGCCGTGCCTTCATCTCCTTGAAGGCAGGCGGTTCCATAAAACGGGTATAGGGATCGTC
>CAYUCV010000001.1:0-40473 GCA_964443545.1 uncultured bacterium | reverse complement strand
GTGCCTTCATCTCCTTGAAGGCAGGCGGTTCCATAAAACGGGTATAGGGATCGTCCAGTCCTTCAAGAAAACCTTTAATTGCGCCGTAGACCATCTTTTTGTCATCAAGGTTCTTTTCCACATGATCGCTTTTAACAATGTCTATGACCTGCAAAAACACCTGGAGCTTGCTGTTCAATTCGTCAGCCGCTCTGCCTCTCTGGGCACCGGAAATCACCAGCGCGATCGTTAAGACCGTCAGGACCGTTGCGGCCCAGCCCGCAAACCACTTCCTCTTCTTGTTTTTCATGCTCTCCCCTTACCTTGGCAGCCAGCTTACAGGATTTTTTGGAACGCCTTCTTTTCTTACTTCAAAATGCAAATGCGGGCCGGTAGACCAGCCTGTGCTGCCCACCAGTCCAAGCACTTGCCCCTTTTTAACTTTCTGGTCCTTCTGCGCATAGATCCTGGACATATGCGCGTACAGAGTGGAGATACCCTTGCCATGGTCAAGGATTACCAGCTTGCCATATCCCCTCCACCATCCGGAGTATATCACTTCTCCGCCATCCGCGGCTTTTATCGGGCTGCCGTGCGATGCGGCAATATCAAGACCGGTATGGAAGTTTCTACCTCCCCAGACAGGGCTCCTCCTGTATCCAAAGGTCGAAGTAATTCTGCCGTAAAGCGGCCAGATGAATGTGCCTGTCCCCTGTGGGCCAGCAATGCCTTTTGCCTTACGCTTTGCCAGCATCTTTTTTACCATGTTCTCGATCTCTTTGGAACTCTGTTCTAGTTCCGCTATGTTCTTTTCGTGCTCTTTCTTCCTCTGTTCGAGCGATTTGTAGACCTTTTGCTTTTCTTCGGCCAGGTTCTCGATGTATGTTTTTTTGCTTTCTATATTTCTTGCGAGTTTCTTGATCTCAATGGTCACTCCCTCCAATTCGGCTTTGGTTGAGTTAAGCTTTGAGTGCTCGCGGGTAAGCTCATCCACGATATCAATGTCCCTTCCTATGATCTTTTCAAAAAAATATGATCGGCTTATGAAATCAGCTAGGGTATCCGCGGTTAGCAGGAGCCCGAAGAGGTTGACCCCGCCTGTCCTGTAGATCTCGTTCAGCCTTTTTGAGAAAAGCGCGCTTTTTGAGTCCATTCTTGCCTTAGTTTCAGCAAGCGAGCCCCTGAGATATCCGATCTTGTTCTCGTTCCTCTGGATCTGGTCCTGCGCCCTTGAGAGCTGGCCTTTTGTCACTTTAAGGTCCCTGTTGATAATGAAAAGCCTGTTTATTACGCTTTCTTCCTGTTGTTTTGTTTCTCTCAGCTTGCGCCTGCTTTGCTCCAGCTTCTTATATATTCCGTCAAGCTGGTCCTGTTTTTCTTTTAAAGAATCCTTTGCGTCTTTGTTCGCATATGCTTGCATCGTCCACGCAGACAAAGCAAAGACAAAAAAAACAACAAGGACAGCGACCGCTCCCGCTTTTGTTTTTGCATGATTAAACATTAGGGATTTTTTAAGATGATAACACACCGGACAGGCCATTTCAATAAAGAAAAAGCCCCCGAACTTGCGGGGGCTTAAATAGAACTAAAGCATTATCCGGTCAGAATAGATAACTGTATCCCACCGCTGCCGACATGGCTTTCAGTGCCGGCTGTGATGATGTGTATTTTATGCCCGCATAACCTATTTCACCGTAGATACAGCCGAAATCCTCTACCACATAGTTCCCCCCAAAGGCTGCCTCTATGCCCCAAGAACCTGCCCGGCCTGCATTCACTTTCCACGGGTAAAGGAAAGAACCGGTGACATACCAGTCGATAGGCATATCCTCGGATTTAAGCATATCCAGGGCATATACAAGTCCCAGCCTGAGGTTTGATATCTTATAACTGTCATTTCCGTTGGGATTTGTGCCCGTAAGATAATCGCCGCCAACCCTGATCTTAGTGCCCGGGATAAATTTTGAGACAGAGTAGTCGAGATCTACGATCATTCCTGTGGCTCCGCCGGATAGCCCAAATTTTACTCCGAGAGACAGGCCCGTGCTTTTGGATGGAGCAGCTGTTTTGGTTGCCTCTGCAGCGGGAGCGACCGGTTTTGGCGCAGGCGGGACCCATGGAGCAGCGGTCTCCGCTTCCTTTTCCATCTTGGCCTTTAGCGCTTCCCACCTTCGCAAAGTCGCCTTTTTTTCATTCTGCATCTGCTTCATCTTCTTGGTGTTGCCTTGTTTTCTGAACTTGATTATCTTGGCATCTACCACCTTAAGATAGTTCCTTACGGCCTGTCTTTCTTCTTCGATGGTCCTGGCAAAGGAGGAAGCTGCGACCGTCAAGGCAAATGCTACCGTCAAAATTACCGCCAATGTCTTTTTCATTCTTTCACCACCTTTCAGATACAACAAAACTTGATTTATGCTAACTCTAAATGCAGCGGTTTGTCAATACCGCAAGATCATATGCCAAGCAGCTTTAGTTTGCCCCAGATCCCCATTTTATCCCCTTTGATGATCAGGACCCCGGAAAGCCCTTTGATCTTTTTAGCGGCCAGGAGCCCCTCTTCGAGATCTTTCCCCGTTTTTACAGCGTTCCCAATGGCTGTTGCGGCCGCATCGGCAAGAGCCGCTGACCTTGCACATACAGCCACCGCATCCGCGCTGCCAAAACTGAGCGAATGCCCCACGGTCCCGGAAGAAGTGCAGATGCCTATCGGAGTATCTTCGGGGCTAATCTCCAGCGCCACCCTGCCGGAAAAAGGCGAACTCCCGGAAAAAACAGACACTCTTCTGCTTAGTGAGGTCCTCATGTAGATGTCGCCCCCGTTCTCGACTATCACCTGCTTAGAATATTTCAGGAGCCTTTTTCCCACATATTCTGCCACTGCCCCGGCAACGGAAGCCATAGGCCCTACCCCTGCCCTTTTTGAATACTTGAGCATCTCAGAAACGATACCGGGAGCTCCAATGTCCGAAGGCAGCGGAACAAAGCTCTTTTCAAAATTAGGGTGCTTGACAATGTATTTTGTAAGCTCTATCCGGGCTTTTTTCACAAGTTCTTTTGCTTTTGGGGCAAGGTCCCTGTCGGCGCAGATAAGAAGGTCTGTTTCGGCCTCAACGACTTCAAAAGAAACCAGGTCCCCGGTTTTTACCAGCGAGCGGTATGTCCTTGGCTCATGCATTTTTTAGAGCGGAAGTGAGCATTTCGAGCTCTTCTTCTGTATTCATCTCCGTGACGCAGAAAAGCATGTGGTCCTTTAGTCCCGGATACAGGTCTTCCAGGGCAAGCCCTCCCGTTATACCCTTTTCCGAAAGAAGTTCATTTATATCCCGTGCGGGTTTTGGTGTTTTTATCACGAATTCTTTAAAAGCGGGCCTGTCAAAAGCAAGGGAGAACCCTTTTACGGATGAGATCCTGCGTTTAAGGTCTTCTGCATTCTTGATGCAGGCTTGTGCAACTTCAAGCAGGCCGCTGTCCCCTTTTGAGGACATATAAACGCACGCAGCAAGAGCACAGAGAGCCTCGTTGCTGCAGATATTGGAGGTGGCCTTCTCTCTTCTTATATGCTGTTCCCTGGTCTGCAGTGTCAGCACATAGCCCGGCTTTCCGGACGAGTCCTGGGTTTTTCCGACAACGCGGCCGGGCATATACCTTAGATACTGCTTCTTGACGGCAAAGATACCAAGATAAGGGCCCCCGAAATTCAAAGGGTTGCCGAGCGGCTGTCCTTCGCCCACCACAATGTCCGCGCCGTATTCCGACGGGCTGTTCAACACCGCAAGGGAAATGGGATCCGCACAAGCCACAAAAAGAGCGCCTTTGTCATGAACTGCTTTTGAAAGGTCAAATACTTCTTCAAGACAGCCGAAAAAATTCGGCTGCTGGACGATCACACAGGCGGTATTCTCGCTTATCATTTCTTTTGCAGCGGAAAGATCGGTGGCCCCGCGCTCAAAAGGGGCCTCTCTGAGCTTTAGTCCGGCCCCCGAAGCATATGTGGAGAGCACCCGGCGGTAAAATGGATTGACCGTTGAAGAAACTACCACTTCTTTCTTCTTTGTGTACGAAGAGGAAAGCAGCGCAGCTTCTGCCATTGCGGTCGAAGCATCATACATAGAAGCGTTAGCCGCATCCATCCCCGTAAGCCGGCATATCATGGTCTGGTATTCATAGATCGCCTGCAGTATACCCTGGCTTATTTCGGGCTGGTAAGGCGTATAGGCCGTGTAGAATTCGGACCTGGAAACAATATGCTTTACAACGGACGGGATATAGTGGTTATAGGCTCCCGCTCCCAGAAAACTCGGTTTTTTTGAAACCGGCTTGTTGCTGCCGCTAAGCGATCTCAGCTCTCTTGCAAGGTCCATCTCACAAAGAGCCTGCGGGATATCAACTTGCGGGTTCTTAAGCGGCTGCGGCACATCACAAAACAGTTCTTCGACACAGCCCGCCTTACAGGCCTTAAGCATGGACTCTCTGTCGGCGTCAGTGTTTGGGATGTAGCTCATCTAAGTACTTCTGGTACGATGCCGGGTCTAGTAGGCTTTCAAGCTGAGAGGCTTCTTTGATCTTCAATTTTGCGATCCAACCGCTTCCGTAAGGTTCACGGTTAACCAGTTCCGGAGACGAGGACAGGGCGGCATTGACTTCCATAACGCTTCCTGATACAGGACTGTAAACGCTTGACACGGCCTTTACCGATTCCAGAACACAGAGCTCCTGTCCGGCCTCAAGCGCTTTGCCCGCCTCCGGCAGCTCGACAAAAACCACATCTCCAAGTTCTTTTTGCGCATAGTCGCTGACTCCGACGGTTCCGTCAGGCGCTATCCATTCGTGCTCTTTGGTATATTTTAATTCTTCCGGTTTCAAGTTTTTACCTCCCGCAACTTACCTTGCTAATCAATTTTATCACATCTTCTGTAGAACGGCAGTTTGACCTTTTTTGCGGGATAAAGTTTGCCTCTGATCTGAACGGACACTTTTCCATCCGGTAAAAGAGAGCCCGGCTCGACATATCCCATAAAGAGCGGCTTTTTCAGCGTAGGGGAAAATGTGCCGGAGGTAACACTGCCAATTTTTTTTCCTTCCGAGAACAAAACGCATCCCTGTCTGGCTATAGCCTTGTCCAGCACTTCAAATCCGGAGAGCGTTTTATTTATGCCCGAGGCCCTCTGCTCCTCCAGAGCTTTTTTCCCGGTAAATTCGCTTTTTCCAAGGTCAACGGCAAAAGAGAGGCCTGCCTCAAGAGGAGTGGTGTTCTCATCAAGTTCATGCCCGTACAGGGGAAGCCCTGCTTCAAGCCGCAGGCTGTCCCGGGCCCCCAGACCACAGGCCTTGGCGCCTTCAGAAAGAAATCCTTCCCACAAACGTTCGGCGTAAGATCTGTCAAAAAAGAATTCGAAGCCGTCCTCTCCGGTATACCCGGACCTTGATGCAAAAACCCTCACGCCCAAGAGCTCCATCGGCCCGCAATCCCTGTGCCTAAAAGAAGAAATATCCGTTTTTGTCATCCTTTGGACCATCGAAGCGGCTTTCGGCCCCTGGATAGCAACGGCAGTATTTGAATCGTAGAGAAGGCGGAATTTTTTTGAACTGTCGCAAAAATGTGAAAACACCTTTTGCGCGTTCGAGGCATTCGCTATGACCAGAAATTCTTTTCCGGTCCTATAGACAAGAATGTCATCAAGGATGCCTCCCTTTTCGTTCAGGACAAAAGAATACTGGGCGCGGTTATCCTTTAATTTGGCAAGGTCATTGGATGTAAGCCTCTGAAGAGTATCAAAGTCATCGGTCTTTATCTGCCCCATATGTCCGATGTCAAAAAGCCCGCAGCCCTGTCTGGTGGAGTTGTGCTCTTCGATTATGCCCGTATACTGTACCGGCATCAGCCATGAGGCAAAGTCCACAATTTTGGCCCCAAGCCTTAAGTGCGCTTCGTAAAGCGCTGTTATCTTTGGCTCGGGCATCCTACAGTATTTCCTTTAAAGACTTAATGAATTCTTTATTCTGAAAAGGCTTGCCTATGGTGACCCTTATCGCCATGGGAAGGCCGAACGAGTTTAGAGGCCTTATTATTATCCCCCGCTGCATCAGTTTGACAAAGACCTCTTCTGCACTCCTTTTGAGATCTATATAAATAAAATTTGCCTGGGTCTTTAGAAAGCTGAGCCCCAGTTTGGACAGTTCTTTATACAGGTATTTTTTGCCCAGGGAATTGTTCTTAATGCTTTTTTTGACGAATTCCGCGTCGTCAAGCGCTGCCAGTGCGGCGATCTGGCCTGTCCGGTTCACATTGAACGGCATTTTGACCAGGTTAAGGCACTCTATCAGTTTTCTGCTGGCAACTCCGTACCCCACGCGCAACGCGGCAAGCCCGTATATTTTTGAAAAGGTCTTAAGAACGATCAGATTATCATATTTGCCTATCAATGTGGCAGCAGAAGTAAATTCTTCTCTCTCGCAATAGTCGCCGTAAGCCTCGTCAACGACCACTACTGTGTCTTTAGAGGCTTTAGACAATAGATTTTCTATCTTTCCTGTGGCTACTATCGTTCCGGTTGGATTGTTGGGGTTGCATAGAAATACCAGCTTTGTTTTAGGATTGATCTTTTCTATAAATCCGTCAATATCGCAAGCATGGTCTTTTAAGTCTACATGAAGCAGCCGGCCGTCCATAAGTTTGGCAACAAATTCGTAAACACTGAATGTATTTCTGGACAAAATAACTTCCTGACCGGAGCTGAGAAATGCCTGCGCTATCAAAAGCATTATTTCATCCGAGCCGTTGCCCACCACAAAGTTGTCCGGAGAAAGCCCGAATTTGACTGCAAGCGCGCTTCTTAGAGGAACATGGTGCTGGTCGGGATATTTTGAGGACTCTTTGAGAGCCTTTTTAGCTGCCCTTAAAGCCCTGGGGCTGGGGCCGAGGGGGTTTTCGTTTGAGGCAAGCTTGATCACACTGCTTAAGCCAAATTCTTCTTTGACATCCTCTTCCTGTTTGCCGGGGATATATTTTGAAAGGTTCTTCAGGCAGTCTCTTGCCAGCTGGCTCATGACAAAAAGATTATATCACATCCTCATCTTGGCTCCCGTCTTCTTATTTTCACTTTCTTTTTGTCGCCGTGAAGTTTGTAGTAGCTCTTGATGGTCTCCTTCTTTATTGGCGCCCCGTTCTTCTTGACGGTCCTTGTCACCGTGGTCCAGAACGCTCCTGTGGGCACCAGTTTTTCCTCACGAACTTCAGAAGTCGGATCTTTTGTTGCAGCTGTCTCATATCTGTATCTTATTGACGCAGGAGAAAAGGAAACTGTCTTGCCCGAGGGAGCCCCTATGATCCTGAAGGTCAGCCCTTTCTTGAAAGGAACAGCCTGTATCACGACAGGATGCCCGGTATTGTTCCTGAGCTTTAGGTCCGTGGAAGGAGGATAGATCGTAGCGTCCCTTCCCAGAGGGTAGATGGAAAAATACATGCCGTGGTTCCTTCTGTTTACTATCTCAAGGTCCGCCATGAGGGCGCTGTTATAGAGAGTGGTCGCAATCTGGCAAGCCCCTCCCCCGTATTCCGGGACAAGTTCTTCACCTATGATGACATAAGCCTCCTTGAATCCTCTTTCTCCGGTGAATTCACCGATAAGAGGAAGGAGAGAAAAGACCTCTCCGGAGGCCAGAAAGGTATTATCGACAAAGGACGAGACCAGATAGATATTGGAGATCCTGTTGGGGGAATCATGTGTCCCGTAGTAGGTCGTGTAACTTCCGATGACCTCCGGGCTTGGTATGCTGCGCAGCATCTCCTCACTTATCATGGGATGCCTAAGGTCGAGCACTATCGCGGATTCCCCGGCCCCTTTTTCGAGAGAACTCTTGAGCAACAATCTGGTCTCTTCTCTTTTTAGCTGTCTTCCTGTAGTATGCGGTTTTATGGAGACCCTGGTCCTGCCCGACGGGTCCTTCTCTACCAAGAACTTCGCGTTTTCCACGCCCCGGTCCACATAAGCGGACACCTGGGCAACAAGGGCCTTTAAATGCAGCTCATTTGCCACCTTCATTACAGGAGGGACCTCGCTCCTTTTCCTGCCAAGCCCGTAAGAAAGCCTGCCCAGATAGCCCTCTCTCTGAGAGATTTGCATAACCCTGTCCACGGATTCTTCCGGAAGCAGCACCAGCCCGGCCTGCGACGGCTTGAACTCATATCTTATCTGGCGCCTGTCCTCTTCAAGAACAAGAGCGGGAAGCCTGTCCAGTATCTCGTCAGCCTCAAAGGTGGACAGCCTCAGGACAGCCTCCTGCCTGGTAAGACCGCCTACAGGGACCTTCCCGATAAAGAAGCCTTGATTGATCCTTTCTTCCATATAGAGCCGATTGCCGAAGTAGGCGCCAAAAACGACCGCAGCAATGATAAGGACAAGCAACGCTGCTTTTATGAGAGGATGTTTCTTCATGCCCTGCTATTTCCCATATAAATAAAAAACCCCGAACTGCTCCGGGGTTTTTTTATCATCTGTTAGACGACCTACTCAATTATTTTGGAAACTACGCCTGCCCCTACCGTGTGTCCGCCTTCCCTGATAGCAAAACGCAGGCCCTCTTCTATGGCTATGTCTGTTATCAGTTCCACTTTCATGACGATGTTGTCGCCCGGCATGACCATCTCCACTTTATCGGGAAGCTGGATAGCCCCGGTAACATCGGTCGTTCCAACATAAAACTGCGGCCTGTAGCCTGGGAAGAAAGGAGTATGGCGTCCGCCTTCTTCCTTGGTAAGAACATATATCTGGGCTTCGAACTTTTTGTGCGGTTTGATGGAGCCCGGCTTTGCAAGGACCATTCCTCTCTGGATGTCATCTTTTTCTATACCCCTGAGAAGGATGCCTACATTGTCCCCTGCCAGACCTTCGTCCAGGGTTTTTCTGAACATTTCAATCCCGGTAACAGTGCTCTTTTTGTGGCTTCCGAGCCCGATTATCTCGACTTCATCTCCTACCTTGACCTTGCCTCTGCCTATCCTTCCTGTTCCCACAGTGCCTCTGCCGGTGATCGTAAAGACATCTTCTATCGGCATAAGGAAGGGCTTGTCAAGATCTCTCTTCGGGTCGGGGATGTAGGAATCAAGAGCATCCATCAGTTCATAGATGGATTTGCACCACTGACAGTCGCCTTTTCCGCAGCCGCATTCAAGGGCCTTTAACGCGGAACCTTTGACGAACGGTATTTTGTCTCCGTCAAATTCATATTTTTTCAGGAGTTCCCTTGTTTCCACTTCCACCAGTTCCACCAGTTCCTTGTCGTCGACCATGTCCACTTTGTTCAGATACACGACCATGGAAGGAACGTTGACCTGTTTGGCAAGAAGTATATGCTCCCTTGTCTGGGGCATGGGGCCGTCGGCGGCGCTTACCACAAGTATGGCCCCGTCCATCTGGGCTGCTCCGATGACCATGTTCTTAACATAGTCGGCGTGTCCGGGGCAGTCTATATGAGCATAATGTCTTTTATCCGTTTCATATTCCACATGGGCAATGGCGATAGTAATACCTCTGGCCTTTTCCTCCGGTGCGCTGTCGATCTCGTCAAAAGCTTTTGCTTTTGCAAGACCTTTTGCAGCCATCATTTTTGTGATGGCCGCCGTCAGCGTGGTCTTCCCGTGGTCGACATGTCCGATAGTTCCCACATTGATGTGGGGCTTTTTCCTTTCAAACTTTTCTCTTGCCATTTTGTTTCCTCCTTGATTTTAATATTGAAATTATATTATACCATACTGCCAGCGTCAATGGCCCTGCGCAACAGCCCGCGATCGGGATTGAACCGATGACCTCGTCATTACCAATGACGTGCTCTACCAACTGAGCTACACGGGCACCTCGACTCCTCGCTTACGCTCGTCGCTCGGTACAAGCCTGCCCTGAGCGAGCGCTAGCGAGTCGAAGGGCAAGTTGTCCGCAAGCGGCATTAATATCGCCGCCGGCGCTCTTTCTAATTGTAGCATTTGTGCCGCTCCGCACCAACATGTTGCGGAAGAATTGCAGTCTCTGAGGGGAAGAAGGCATAAGATCACTGCTTTCGTGGGCATTGAAGGGAATAAGGTTGACATGGCAGAGCATGTCCTTGAGCATAAGAGAGAGGTCTTTGGCATCTTTTATAGAATCATTGACCCCCATTATCATTACATATTCAAATGAGACCCTTCTGTTGGTCCTGCTGATGTAGTGATCGATCGACGCTATCACGCTTAAAAGCGGGTGTTTCTTGTTGACAGGCATCAAAAAAGACCTCAAAGCGTCGTTTGCGGCATTTAGGGACACCGAAAGGTTCAACTGGACCTTTTCATTTGCCAATTTCCTTATCTGCGAGGGAAGTCCGCAGGTCGAGATAGTTATCCTCCTGGCCCCAATGTTCATACAGTTGGGTGAATTTATCAGGCGGACCGCTTTCATAAGGTTATCGTAGTTGAGGAGCGGCTCGCCCATTCCCATAAAAACGATATTCGGGGACCCTTCTATCTCCTTTTTTATCTGGATGACCTGGTCGGCGATCTCGGAGGGCGACAGGTTCCTTTTATAGCCGCTGCCTCCTGTGGCGCAGAAGACACAGCCCATGGGACAACCCGCCTGCGTGGAAACGCAGATGGTGTCCCCTATTTTAACGCTCTCTATCTTATATCCGTCTGCCAATTGGAAGAGGTATTTGACAACCCCGCCGCCGCTTGCCACAGATCGTTTAACCGATCCCAATTTTCCGACCTTAGAAACAGCTTTCAGTTTTTCGCGGAGGTCTTTTGACAGGTTGGTCATTTCGTCAAAGGAAGGCGCGCCTTTTTTGTAGATCCAGTCGCATAGCTGCTTAGCGCGGAATTTTTCGAGTCCGCTATCGCTGACGAATTTATTTATCTCTTCCGCGTCAAAGCCAAGGAGGTCAATTCTGGAATGATTCATTAAAGATCTTGCGCGCAAGCCCTGCATCGACATCAGCCCTGACCGCTACCACTTCTTTCATCAGCCTTCCGATCTCTTTTGCAGAGGTGATACCCAGCGAGGCTATCGCGTCCTTTATTAGTTTTGTGGTTTCCGCCTCGGAAAGCATCTTTGGCAGGTAATCTTCCACTATCGCAAGCTCCTTCTTTGCCTGGTCTGCTTCCGCCTGCCTTGCGTGCTGCGTCATGATGTCGACGGTCTCTTTGACGCTTTTGGCATAGGTCAAAAGGATCTTGACCACTTCCTTGTCCGAAAGGTCGCCTCTTGCGTTCACCAGAAGCACCTTGGACTTCATCATTCGAAGGGTCTCAAGACGGGTCTTATCGCCGGACTTCATGGCCGCCGCTATGTCAGTGTTGATCCGGGCAAAGAGCTTATCCATGTTTTAATTATACCACAGCCAAAAATATGGTATAATTTTTCCGAGTAAAGGTCGAGGCTTGGCGGCCGCATATGAGCCGCAAAGTCAGAGAAGATATCAAGGGAGAGATTCATGGCAAAGACGATATTTGTTGGAAATCTGCCGTGGTCCGTTACGGACGCCGATCTACAGACCAAGTTCAGCGAATTTGGCAATGTGATCTCGGCCAGGGTCGTAATGGAAAAGTTTTCGGGCCGTTCACGGGGATTCGGGTTCGTTGACATGGATGATGCCGATGCCGATAAGGCCATTTCGGCCCTCACGGGCTACAAATGGGACGGCAGAGAGATCACCATTAACGAGGCCAAACCAAAGAGCGAAGGCGCTCCAAGAAGAGACAGAGATTACAACAGAATGTAATTCTGCTTTTTAATGAAGGGCCCTGTATATCCAGGCGGTATGCAGGGCCTTTTTCTATCTCCAATGTTATAATGAATGCTATAAGACATTGGCCATAGGCTGATACGGGCGCGTAGTTTAGTGGTAGAATGCCTCGTTTACACCGAGGAGGTCGTAGGTTCGATCCCTACCGCGCCCACCATCTCGGGCGGTTAGTTCAGTGGTAGAATGCCTGCTTCACACGCAGGAGCTCGCTGGTTCGATCCCAGCACCGCCCACCATTTTTTCATCGTGATGCCCAAAATTTAATACCTTCTAAAGTCTCCAAAAAAACCTGTTCTGCGGGCACTCTGGAAACATCTCCAACTCTTGATACGACCGGGCGGACTCTTATCCCGGGTTCATCGCAAAGCCATGATTCCATCCATTGAACATCCCGGTAGATTATTGTACCTGGAATATCCAGCGCTTGTAAAAAATGGGCGAATCCGGTCTCGGGAGATACTGCGTAAGACCATTTTCCCGCAAATTCAGCAGTGGTTCCTAAATCGTTAGCCGGGTGAGCCGGAATTACGCAGGCATCAACACCCAGCAGCTTAAGGGTTGACGCCAGATTAGTGTACAAAAACAATTCCTCCCCAGTAAAGTTCGCAAAATACTTGATCTTTCTTCCGTATATCTGTCCATGAAAGCGCTCTTCCATCATTTGTATAAAGCGTGAAAATTCACCTGCAGGCCAAATATTATTCCTTCCCCCAAGATGCAGTCCAATCAAAAAGTCTCCGCTCTCTACTCCGTTTTCTTTCAAATAGCCATCAACAAATCGCTTATCTTCTTCTTTTGAAAACACTTCCGGCCGTACATTTCCACTTTCAATCCCAAGCGGCACAAGAAAATCCATCAGCAAACGCCCAATGTAACCTCTGTGAGTATATGGATAGGTCACGTTGACATCATGAGTGAATGCTACTCTTGCCAAATATTGCTCTCTATACTCAGCCTGCAAGAAAGGGAAAGCCCAGGGATCATTTCCTACAATTAAATCTAAACGGCTTGAATTCCCCTCTCTGATCTTGAACGAAGGCATGCTATAACTATGAATGAGCTCCGCATAAATGCGCTCCGAACCGCTTAGTACAATTACGCTATCATATCTTTCTTGCAGCAGCCTTCTGGCAAGATCGTAATTCAGTTCTACGGATCGGGGTGTTCGGCTTCCGTTATCGCTTAGGCTCTCCAGTTCAAACATTTGATCAATATATGGAACAGAATTAAAGAACCTTGCCCCCTCACGGTTGCAAACAATGCCAATCCTATCAACCATGGGGCTTTGGCCTAGTGCCCTTAACATCGGAGTAGTAACAACATGATTGCCAAGAGCGATCCATGGCGAAAAGATCAGTACATTCCGGCCACCTTCAACAGGAGCTATCATAATAAACCTTTCAGAAGCTGACCAATAGAAGGTCAATCCCCTCTATTAGTATTATCGTCATTTTTGGACAAAGATATCAGGAAAATACGGGGGAAATAGGTCAGGGTTCTATTCCGAAGACGGACCTTATTGTCTGGCCGGAAAGGGCCTTAGAGGGTTCCCCGTCGGCAACAACCGAGCCAAGGTCAAGAACCAGGACCCTGTCGCAAAACTTTTTTGCAAGAGCGAGGTCATGAAAAGAAGCTACGATCGTTTTTTCTTTAAGGCTCTTGACCAGGGCAAGCACTTCCGACTGGAACCTTATATCCAGGTGGGCCGTGGGCTCATCCAGCAGAAGCAGCGGGGTATCCTGCGCTAAGGCCCTTGCGATAAGGACCCTCTGGTACTGGCCTCCGCTCAGGGTAGAAACCTCACGGTCTTTAACAGGGGATAGGCCCGTTCTTTCAATGGCCTGCTCTACTGCCAGGAGGTCCTGTTTAGAAGGCTGAAAAAAGCCTTTAAGATAAGGCGTTCTTCCCATAAGGACCGTTTCGTTAACGGTAAATCCGAAAACAGGGGCCGACAATTGCGGGACATATGAAACAAGCCTGGCTATTTCACTCCTTTTAATGGCGCTAACATACTTATTAGCGATAAGAACCCGGCCTGTCTTGACAAAGACCAAGGCACCTATTGCCCGCAGCAGGGTGGTTTTGCCTCCTCCGTTGGGCCCCAGCAATCCGATAAACTGCCCTTCTTCAACAGAAAAGGATATATTTTTTAGTACCGGCTCTTTTTTGTAGGCAAACGACAGCCCTCTTATTTCTAATATGCTCATGCCGCCCTCTTGCTCCTTACAAGGAGGTAAATAAAGAAAGGAGCTCCCGCAAGAGCAGTTATGATCCCCACCGGAACTTCCGACGGGACAAAAAAGCATCTTGAGGCAGTATCGGCCAGGACCATAAATATGGCTCCCGTCATGGCGGAAAAAGGGATCAAAGTCTGATGATCGGGTCCCGAGACGGTCCTTACCATATGCGGAACCATTAATCCGACAAATCCTATCACTCCGCAAAAAGCCACCGAGACCCCGGACATCAAAGATGCCGCCAAAAGAAGTGCCCATCTTGCCGAAACGGTATCAACTCCAAGGGACCTTGCTTCTTCTTCCCCAAAAAGAAAAGCATTCAGCTGCCTCCTCATCCAGAGCGCGGCAAAAAGCCCGGCAAAAAGACATATCCCTGCCGCATATATCTGTTCCATGCCAGCAAATGAAAAACTCCCGAGCATCCAGAAATAGACCGACCTTAATTTGTCCGAAGCTCCTATAAGGAGCGCAAGGACAGCCCCCGCAAAGGACGAGACTGCCACCCCGGCAAGGATAAGGGAAGAAGGGTCGCGTCGGCCTCCTGCTCCGGAGATGAAAGCCACGGTCAAAACCGCGGCAAAAGCAAAAATAAATGCGGAAGACGATACCAGTATCAGTGGCAGGGACATGACAATGGCCAGCGCCGCTCCCAGGGCGCCGCCCGAAGATATTCCCAGTATATAAGGGTCGGCAAGATCGTTCTTAAGCACCGCCTGAAGCACTGCTCCGGACACGGCAAGCATTGCGCCGACAAGGCCCGAAAGGATTATCCTGGGCAACCTGACCTGCCACAGGATCGTACCGGCAAGGGGAGAGCCGTCAAAAGGGTTCAAAAATACGGCACCTGAAACAAGGGACAATAAAACCGCCCCGGCCAAAACAAGAAGCAAAGCAGCAAATAATACGACCGGCCTTTGGTTATTCATGGCCCCTGCTTATGAAGGTATCGATAAGCCCGAGCGCCGAGGCAAGCCTCGGGGTCGGCCTGGTTATTATATCGGCGTCTATCAGAAGTATCCTGTTGCGCCTGACAGCAGAAAGCTTTGCAAGGCGCCTGTCAGAACTGATCTTTTTAATGTCCGAAGAGGAGCTGCCTGCGACAATTATGTAATCGGGGTCTTCAACAACAAGGCTTTCGATAGAAAATGAAGGGTAACCCTCCCCGGCTTTATCCCCGATATTGATGCCTCCGCATACCGAAATGATATCTGATATAAAAGTGCCTCTCCCGGCTGTTATAACAGGCTCGTGCCAGAGTTCCACGAACACACAGGGCCTGCGCTCGGGGTCCCTCGTTTTTTCTATCAGGCCTATCTTATTGTTCAGGTCCCAGACTATCTTTCTGGAAGCGTTCTCGGCCCTGGTTATTTTTCCCAGGAGCAGGATGGATGAGGCAAGCTCTTCAAGAGAGCGCGGATCTATCACAAAGACAGGCAGTTTATACTTTCTCAAAATTTCTATCTGGGCTCTCTGGGCGCTGCCAAGCATTACTATAAGGTCGGGGTTAAGAGCGATGATCTCTTCCGCATTGAGGCTGACGGACCCTATTTTTTTCTTTCTGGCGGCATCGGATGGGAAATCGCACCTGTCGCTCACTGCTATGATCTTTTTGCCAAGCCCCAGGGCATACAATATCTCGGTATTGCTGGGCATTGTAGAGATGATCCTTTTTGGCGCGGAAACAGAAAAGAACACTACTCCGTCCTCATCCTTTACGGAAACCGGGATTCCAAAGCACGGGGCCGACAACAGCATTATCAGCAGAAAAAGGAGTGTTCTTTTCATCCTAGAACTTGGGAAAGTCGGGTTTTGCTTCACCGTTTTCAGCGCCCATCTGGGAAAGATGCGCCAGGGTCATCAGGATCTTTCTGGGCTTGTTCTCCCCCTCTGGCTGGGAAACAACCCCTGCATCCGTCATTTCGTCCATAAGCCTGGCAGCCCTGTTATAGCCTATCCTCATTCTCCGCTGAAGATGGGAGGTCGAGGCCTGACCGCTCTCGATTATTATCTTTGCCGCCTCGCCGAACAGTTCGTCTCTTTCCGCGGTGCCGACAGGTTTCTTGTCGCCGTTGGCCTTGATGTTAAGGATCTCCTCCGAATATTCAGGGGAGGCCTGCGCTTTTACAAAGTTAGTGATCTTTTCGATCTCGTCGTCGCTCACATAGGAGCCCTGCACCCTTATCGGTTTCATGGAACCTATCGGGGAATAAAGCATGTCGCCTTTGCCAAGGAGTTTTTCGGCCCCGCTCATGTCAAGAATGACCCTTGAATCTATTTGGGTTGCCACGGCAAAAGAGATCCTCGAAGGTATGTTAGCCTTGATAAGTCCGGTTATGACATCAACCGACGGCCTCTGGGTGGCCACCACAAGATGGATGCCCGTTGCCCTTGCCATCTGGGCTATCCGGCAGATGGTTGTTTCAACATCGGCTGCCGCCACCATCATCATGTCAGCCAGTTCGTCTATAATGACCACCAGATACGGGAGCCTTTCGGGGATGAACTCGTCCTCTTTGCCGCTGCCTTCGAACTTGTCGACTTTTTTGTTGAACGCCTCTATGTTTCGGACCCCCGCATTAAAAAACTCCTTGTACCTTCTGTCCATTTCCCTTATAACCCATTCTTTTAAAGTGGCGGCGGCTTTTTTGGGGTCGGTAACTACCGGAGCCATAAGATGGGGAATGTCTTCGTATATCGACAGCTCTACCATCTTGGGGTCTATCATTATGAACTTGACCTCATCCGGCCTTGCGCGCAGAAGAATACTGATGATGAGCGAATTTATGGCAACGCTTTTACCCGAGCCGGTGGTCCCGGCTATCAATATGTGCGGCATTTTTGAAAGGTCGCCGAATATCGGGGTCCCTGCGATGTCTTTACCTATGCCTATCATCAGTTTTGACGGGTTCTGCGAAAACTCCACCGTTCTTGCGATCTCACCCAGATGCACGGGAGTAACTGCCTGGCTCGGGACCTCTATCCCCACTACCGATTTCCCGGGTATGGGGGCCTCCATCCTTACCCCTCCGGAGGCAAGATTGAGGGCTATGTCATCGGCAAGATTGGCTATCTTGCTGACCTTGACTCCGGGCTCCGGCTGGACCTCGAACCTGGTAACTGCCGGCCCTATGCTGATGTTGACCACCTGCGCGGCCACCCCAAAGCTCTGCAGCACCCTTTCGAGGTCGTTCTTGCGCTGCTCCGTCAGCTCCCTCAGGCGCATGGCCTTCTGTTTTTCTTTTTCGGTAAGTGTGTTCAAAAGGTCCAGAGGCGGGAGCTTGTAGGTGTGGCGCTTGTACTGCCTGACGGGTTTGTCTTCCTTGGGCTCAGAAAATTTAACAGGCTCCGCCGTTTTGGGCGCCGGCTCTTCAGACGGCTTGATCTCCTTGATCACCGACAGTTGCGAAGCGATGCTCTTGTCAAAATTATCCTCCGATATGATCCCCTGTATGCTGACCTTTCTTGGTTTTCTTTTTGGTGGAGCGGCCTCCCTTTTTGGCAGCAGCCTGTCGAACAATTCTTCAAAAGCCTCAAAGGAAGTTATATTAAAGACCAGTATCATGGAGATCACAAGAAATGCGGAAAGGATTATGACGGTCCCGACCGCGCCAACAAGTGAAGAAAGGACAAAATTAATAACATAGCCCAGCGCTCCGCCAGCTCCCTTTACCCAGAATAATTCGGCTTTCAGGTAATAATTGGGAAAGAACATCTGGCAGGCGCAGATAAAGGTCAGAAAAAAGATAATGAACCCCGAAAGGCGTATCTTAAGCGACTTTGGCTCCTGCCTGGTCAGCATTATCGCCCCCATAAAGGTCAAAAGCAGGGGAAGCAGAAAAACACCGAACCCGAAGGTCTTTTCCAGAAGCAGCTTTACTATGTAAAGGCCCAGATAACCCGTCCAGGCAGGCGAGGTTGTGGAAGAGACAGTTGCAAGCAGGATATAAAGGGCAAGCGCTATTATCAGTATGCCGCCGGCGCTGTGCCTGTGGCCTTCCAGCTCACGACGGTTTTTTCGTTGGCTTGCCAAGAGAGCCCTCCAGCATTACAAGGATCGGGCTAGCAATGAAGATGGAGGAATAACCTCCGAGGGTAAAACCTATCAAAAGAGTGAGCGCAAAATCCTTGAGGGTGGCCCCTCCGAACAAAAGCAGGCAGACATTCATGACAAGAACGGTCAAGACCGTGTTGATAGACCTTGCCATTGTCTGAAGGACGCTGGTATTGGCGATCTCGGAAAAAGAAACTTTGCCTTTTTTCTGGTTGATGATATTTTCCCTTATCCTGTCAAAAATGACTATAGTATCGTTAATGGAATATCCCATTATCGTCAGTATCGCCGCGATAAAAGCCGTATCCACCGACCTGTAGAGCAGTGCTATCAGCCCCACTGTTATCAGGGCATCGTGCCAAAGGGCAATGACCGCCGCAACAGCGTACTTGAACTCGAACCTGAAGGAGACATAGATCAAAATGCCTATGGTAGCTATCAGAAGGGCCCAAAAAGCCTGAGATCTAAGCTCAGCTCCTATGACGGGACCTATTGTATCCGCCTCCAGGAGCTCGACCCGGCCAAATGTCTTTTCGAGTTCGGCCATCATCTGAGTTCTGATCTCCGCGTCAAGAGGCTCGGTCCTTATGCTGACATCGTTATCACCCTCTTTTTGGATAACGCTTTCTTTGAAATGGAAGGAAGATAGAACTTTTCGGACCTCGGCCAGCCTCGAAGTGACATTTGCGCTCTGCTCAAACCTCAGCGTTGTTATTGACCCTCCTGTAAAGTCTATACCAAAGTTCATGGCCTGGCCTCGGACAAGGATGTTGTAGGAAAACCCGAAAATGCCCAGGGCTATCAGTACCGCGGAAACAGCGAACCACAGATTTCTTTTGCCTATAATGTTCATTTTTTACCAAAGCCCCTGTAAAGAAGACCTGAATCTGCCGAATCTACCATCTTCCAGTCGATCATAAGGTCCATAAGGAATTTTGTGATAACAATGGCGGAGAACATGCTGACCGAAATACCCGCTATCAGGGTCACCGCAAAGCCCTTGATGGTCCCTGTCCCCAGCCAGAAGAGGGTCATAGCGGCAATGATAGTTGTCACATTTGAGTCCAAAATAGCGGTAAAAGCCCTTTTGAAGCTGACATCCACTGCTATCCTGATATTTTTACCCAGTCTGAGCTCTTCTTTAAGTCTTTCAAAAATGATCACATTGGCATCCACCGCCATACCGATGGACAGAAGAAAACCCGCTATGCCGGGAAGAGTGAGTGTTGTCCGAAGAACAGAAAGGACTGCCAGGGTCAGGAAAAAATAGATGACCAGCGATATGACCGCCAGCACGCCAGGAAGCCTGTAATAGAGGATCATAAAGACCACTATGGCCAAAAAGCCCACCGCACCCGCTATCTTGCTCTTGTCCAGGGAGTCCCTGCCCAGAGTGGGGCCCACTATTTTTGTGCCAACTATATCAACAGGGACAGGAAGAGAACCGCCCTTGAGCTGGACCACCAGGTCCTGAACTTCTTCTATCGTAAAATTCCCCGAGATCTGCGCTTTGCCTGACGGGATGGGTTCTCTTACAGTCGGGGCAGAGATTATTTTTTTGTCAAGGAGTATGGCAATGGGCCTGCCCACGCTGCGCTCCGTAGCATTTGCAAAGATGCCGGCGCCCTTTGCATTGAACTCTATGTCCACCACGGGATTTCCGTATTCGTCCACGCTGGGCCAGGCGCCTTTGAGGTCGGCTCCCGTAAGAACAGAATTCTTTATTATGATGGGCCTTTCGCTCTCACGCTCTCCGTTCTTATAGGAGATGACCTTGTCCAGCCGTGCGCCTTTGCCATAGACCTGCTCTACTTTTTCCTGCGTCAGCACGCTTTCATCGCCGGGAGACCATTCGGCTTCGGCAAATTCCAGCAGTGCGGTCTCTCCTAACACTTTTATGGCATGCTCCGGGTTTTTGACGCCGGGGAGTTCCACCACTATCTGGTTGGAGCCTTTTCTCTGGATGATCGGCTCGGTCACTCCTAGGGCGTCTATCCTGTTGCGAACCACCGCCATAACGCCGGAAACAGCATCATCCCCGGCCTTGACCGAATCAGTAGATCTTGCTTCAAGCACAAGCCTGGTGCCGCCCTGTATGTCCAGACCAAGTGTAAGAGGAAGGTTGTATATAATAAGTATAGAAAGGGCAACAAGCGCAAGCCCTCCCAGTATTTTCAGTTTTATAAGATTCTCGCCCATGATTTTTCTATTATATATTCTAACCGGCCTCATTACAACCGCTGATACTTGATGCCACAGCAATTTGAAATTGAACGCGTTATTTGACGATAGTTAAATAGAGCATTATATGACAACACGCATACATGTGCCCATACCGTCCCATCTGCCAAGAGAAGGTATTGGCATTTACAGGAATATGTTCAAGGCCGGGATTTGGGCGGACAGATATGTAAAGAACGATCTACCCGCACAAAGACAGGACATCTTTGAAACCATTGTCGGCCTGACCGTGCAAGCGGTCAGCAGCTTTTCTGTAATGTCCCGTCTTTCAAAACCTTTGTTCATCGATGTAGCCATAACCCAGCCCGGTTTTGGAACTGTGCTGGCTTCTGTGCTTTCCGGAATGTCTTTCAATTATACCCGCATGCCCGCCTGGCTGTACTATGACCATCTGGGCGACATTAAGCCGGATTACTGCGCAAAAATTCTTACAAGGCTTCCTTTTTATCTTGACAAAGACCCTATCACGGCTCTTGATCATCACTTTAGCCAGGGATTGCACGGTTTTCTTCTGGAGGATGCTCTTTATTCCAGAAATCTGGAGCCGGTGCCGCTGCTTCCCGAAAGGGACGCTCTGTGGTACTATTCTCCGCTCGGCGAGATCCTTTCTAAAATGGCCGAAAGAAGAGGCGTCAACAAGGTTTTTGACATTACTGACAACATCCTGAACTTTGGACCGAGAGGTGTCGAGCTGTTTGAGGGCATTTCCCCGCATATCCGGCTTCCTTAAGAACCCGTGAAATTATAGAATATTCCCGTCGACAACTCCCTGTCGGCATTATAAGATCAAGAAAGGGGATAATGATGGCAAGGACAGTGCTTGGACTGGGGCATATATGCTACGATTTTTCGACCTCTGCGGGAAAGGCGCTTTCTGCCCGTCAGGCGGCAGCAACACAGGACTGCGTTGCCGGCATAAAAGGACTTAACAGAGGAGAACTCCGGCTGTCGGGCTGGCTCAGGGAAAACCACGGCCTTTCTATTAACGATGTGTCCGAAAAGAACGGTTGGGGCCCGGTCAGCCGTCTTCCGGGAAGCATTGGAGGTCCGGGAGCCTCGAGCTTTCGCGCGGCATTCCAAACCCTGCTGCCCGACAGAGGACAGGTGCGGTTTTACGGGGCTATAGGAAATGATGACATCGGCAGAGTCCTGGCCGCAGAATACCGGCGCTATAATATGGACCCTTCCACTCTGCTCAAGCTTAGCGGAGTTCCCACTTCATACACTCTTGTCATGAACGAAAAATTCGAGAATGAGGCGGGAGGTGTGTCCGAGTCAAGGACATTTTTGCACGAACCCGGGGCCAACAGTATTGTAGGAGTCTCTCATTTTCCGGAAAGCGTTTTTACGGAGCCGTGGGCGCGCGACGGGGTGTTCGCCGTGGGGGGGAATTTTTTGATGCAGGGTCTGCACCCGGACGGGGTGATATCCCTCATGGCCTCCGCAAAAAGTCACGGATTGACCACAGTTCTCAACACCGTTCATCATGACGAAAGCGATCCTTCCAAACAGTGGAAATTGGGGAACGATCCCGCCAGAGTTATCGATCTGCTCGTCATGGACATGGAAGAAGCAGCCGGGATATCCGGCGTGGGGCCAATGGATGGGGTTGATAGTCTGGCGCATATAACAGAATGCGTATCCGCCCTTATGTCGCAGGGATTTAGAAATCTTGTAGTGACCAACGGAGCAGAAGGCTCATACTGGTACATCGGCAATGATCTGGTATTTCCAAGAAGCGGCTACACCGGCAGATTGTTCTTTGTGCCGTCCTCGGAGTACATAAGGGAGCGGGGTGTTGTTTCCGGACTTGGCGCGGGAGATGTCTTTGCCGGCGGGATACTATCTTCGATCGCAGAAAGAAAGTCTCCTCTGGAGGCCGCAGCGTATGCGACAGCGGCCGCAGGCCTGTGCGTCAGGAACCTTGCCGGAGAGATAGGCGGGCCTGTTAAGCAGGGCGGCTACAACGAACTGGTACAGGAAGTGGCGGTATTGCTGCTTGCGCAGATGAGCCGCTAGAACAACCCTATCTGCTCCCTGCCGGTCTTTGGGCCGGAAGCGTTAAAAATACTTATGGTCCCGTATTCTCCGTCATAGCCGGGAGATATTTTAATCTCTTTGTTCCTGACGCGGAGTATTCCCTCGAGCGTCCTTTCGCCAACAAACCCGGACAACTCTTCCGCCGGTTTATCAAGCAGTATCTTTAGTTCGCTGCCAACCCTCGAGATAATATTGGCATATTCTTTTTGTACCGCCGCGCTTTCGCTTGATCTGCCCAAGGCCTGTCCGATGATCTCGCCAAGCGGCACCAGGGTTTTAAAAGGCACCGCGTTCTTTCGCATAAAGCCTTCCTCCCTGTCAGCCAGTTCCTCCACCCGGTTCATGACCCCTACGGTGACCGGCTTGCCGCATTTCGGGCATTTTTTTCTCTTCTTTTTGGTCTCCTTGGGGGACAAGCACACTTTGCAGTTCCTGTGGCCGTCAAAATGGTATTTTCCCTCCTGAGGGAAGAATTCAACGGTTGAGACCAATTTGCCGGCTTCCTTTTCTTTTAGAGCCCTGTAGATGCCTTTATATGTCAGTTGGGCGTCAAAAATATTGGCCTCTCTTCCGATCTTTGAAGGTGAATGGGCGTCCGAATTGGAGATCAGGCTGAACTTATCAAGGCTGGAAACGCGCCAGTTCATTGCCGGGTCCGACGAAAGCCCGGTTTCAACGGCATAGATATTCCTGGTGTATTCCTCAAAGCACTCCTCCACGCTGTCAAAGCCGCCGGAAGACCCCAGCACGGAAAACCACGGGGTCCAGATATGGCACGGCACTATCATCGCCTCGCTTGAGGTGGAAAAGATCATCTCCGCCGTTTTTTTGGCGGGGATGGTAAAGACCGGCCTGCCGTCGGAAAGCAGGTCCGAAAATTTTGACAGCTGCGCGTTTATCCTGTCGACATCTTTGAATGACGGGGAAAAGATCATCGTGTGGACCTTTCGCAGCTTTCCGTCATGGTGAAAGATATTGCAGATCTCGGTCGTAAGCATGAACTTTGTGCCGCTCAGTTCAAAAAGGCCGCTGCCGTCATCCTTAAGTTTTTTTTTGAGCTCCGACAGCCAGAACGGATGGGTAAAATCCCCTGTGCCCACCAGGTCTATCCCCTTTAGCGCGGCCCACTCCGATATATGGGCAAGGTCCATGTCCTTTGATGTAGCCCTGCTGTATTTGGAATGTATGTGAAAGTCAGCCAGAAATCTCACTTCTTATCTCTTCCATTGTCCTTGCCATGAACCTCAGATTGTGGATGGTCAGCAGCATGACCCCCAATAGTTCGTTGGCGGCAAAAAGGTGTCTTATGTAAGCCCTGGTAAAGTTGGCGCAGGCATAACAGTCGCAACCAGCAACAAGAGGAGAAAGGTCTTTTGCGTATCTTGCGTTCCTGATTACCCCTTTGCCTTCACTTGAAAGAAAGGCCCCGTGCCTGCCAAGGCGCGAAGGCTCCACACAGTCAAAAAGGTCCACCCCCATGTTCACGGCGGCCTTTATGTTTTCCACATAACCTACCCCCAAAAGATGTTTTGGGGCTTCTTCCGGCAGATATTGCAGTTGATGCTCCAGCATTTCGTACATGACCTCGTTGGGCTCTCTTACGCTGAGCCCTCCTATCCCGTACCCTGGAAATCCAAGGGCCGAAATTTCTTCCGCCGACTGTTTTCTTAGATCTTTAAATGTTGATCCTTGCACGATACCAAATAATACGCCCTTTGTTCCGTGTTCTGTGCTCCGTGCTCTGTGTTCCGCATCTTTGGCTCTAACAGCCCATCTCGTTGTTCTTTCCACTGCCTTCTTCGCGGATGGATATTCGCAGGGATACGGAGGGCATTCATCAAGAGGCATCATTATGTCGGAGCCAAAAGCAAGCTGGGCCTCAACAACCGTTTCCGGGCTCAAAAAATGCTTGGAGCCGTCGATGTGGGACGAGAACATGACCCCGTCCTCCGATATCTTGCGCAGGCCCGAGAGGCTAAAGACCTGAAAGCCGCCGCTGTCGGTCAGGATAGGGCCGTCCCAAGCCATGAATTTGTGGAGCCCGCCTGCTTTTTTGATAAGTTCCTGTCCGGGCCGCAGAAAAAGATGATATGTGTTAGCAAGGATCATCTGCGTACCGACCTCTTTGAGCATCTTCGGGGTCATAGCTTTTACGGTTGCCTGCGTGCCGCACGGGGCAAAATTCGGGGTCTCGACAATGCCGTGCGGGGTACAAAGTTTTCCTTTGCGGACCTTTGACTTTTTTGAGCGGGAGAGGATCTCGAATTTGAACATGATGCAGTAATTATACAATAAACATCGCGTCCCCAAAGCTGAAGAACCTGTATTTTTTTTCTACCGCTTCCCTGTAAGCGTTAAAGATCGGTTCTTTTCCGGAAAATGCGCTGACCATCATGAGCAGGGTCGATCTTGGAAAATGGAAGTTGGTTATTAAGGCATCCACGACATTGAACTTGAAAGGAGGATAGATGAACAGGCCGGCCTCGCCTTTGGCCTCGGTGATCTTGCCGTGCTTCAAAAAACAATCCTCCAGGGCCCTGGTGACCGTTGTCCCAACTGCCACCACCCTGCAATCCCTAACCCTTTCTATCTCGTATGCAGTCTTTTCGGGAATAATGTACTCTTCCGAGAACATCGTGTGCTCATCCACGAACTCCGAAAAAACCGGTTTAAAGGTGCCCGCTCCCGTATGGAGCGTGATATAACAGACCTTGACACCTTTGTCCTCAAGTTGCTTAAGAAGTTCCGGTGTAAAGTGCAGCCCGGCGGTGGGAGCGGCAGAGGCTCCCTCCGCTTTTGCATAAACTGTCTGATAGCGGCGCGCCAATTCTTCCTTGTCGGCATCCTTTCCAAGTTTTTCGCTTATATAAGGAGGCAGGGGTACCTCTCCCCTGGATTTTAGATGGGACAGGATGTCCGCTCCCGGCTCAAACGCGATGATCCTTCTCTGGGTATCTGGTTCTTCGACAACACGGCCTTTTAATCCGTCAAACTCTATTTCGTAGCCTTTTTTTATCCTCTTTGCCGGCTGTACCAGGCATTCCCAGGTGTTCCGGGTCAGTCTTCTAAGAAAAAGAGCCTCGACCCTTGCCCCTTTTTCTCCCTCTTTTGAAGAGCCGCCTTTTGTTTTTATTCCGCTCAGGCGGGCAGGGATCACTTTTGTGTCATTCAGGACAAGGATATCGCCTTCTTTTAGATATGCGGGTAGGTCAAAAAAATGTTTGTGTTCCAGGAGATCTCTGTTGCGGTCAAGGACCATCAGCCTTGAGCCTTCCCTTTTTGAGGCCGGTTCCTTGGCTATCAATTCTTCCGGAAGAACATAATCAAATTCATCCGTGCGGAGCCGCCGGTCCAAGTTACGACCTTAGCAGCTCAAACTTAACTGGGACCTCGAACCAGGCCTCGCTTGATTCCTTATTGACCAAGGCCGGCGCAAAGACCCACTGCGAAACCGCCGAAAGCGCGGACCTGTCCAGCATTTCGTGGCCCGAGGAATGCTTTACCATTGCTTCGCCCACTCTGCCGTTCTTAAGGATATAGACGCGCACGGTGACAAGGCCCGAGATGCCGTGCTCCACCGCTTTAACCGGGTAATCGGGCATGGTCTTGTAGATTATCTTCGGCGCCCCCAGAGAGGTGTTTGAAGGAAGTATCGTGTCAGGGATTATCTTTGACAGGACCGCGTCATTGGTCTTTGCCGAGGCAGCCTGTTTGGCGGCTGTCTTTTCCTTGGCCTTGCCCAGGCTTACAAAACTGCCCACCTTGGCGGCGTCCTTTGCGCTCTTTGCCTCTACCACGGGGGACACTATCAGGCTGTCCGCTATAGTAAAAACAGGCGTAACGGGCTCCGGCCTTATCAGGTTCCTTTCCATCTTTGCGACTCCCCAGGCAAGCATGACAAAAAGGAACATGGCAAATATCGTGGTCATATCAACGGCGGACAGGGACAAGAGGCCAAAACCGGAATTTCTTTCTCTGTATCTCATTTTTTTCTCCTTTTAAAATTTTACTCTACAAAACCCTGCCGGTCAACACTATATCTTTATACCGGCGCTGATCCTGCGGCCCGGCATGGGATATCCCCTTTCCTTCCAGTCCACCGGGCTGGTCCCGACCGATTCACAGTAGCTTTCGTCAAAAAGATTTTCAACGGTAAGCGAAACCGCAGCGCCAAACAGCTTTTTGGAAAGGCCCAGGTCAACTGTCTGATAGGCGGGGATTGAGGCCGAATTTGCGGCATTGGTATAAACATCCGAAACAAATCTGTAAGCCGCTCTTGCAAAAAAACCGCCAACGCTGTACTCCAGCGCCGCGTTTATCTTGTTCCTCGGGCTGTAGGTGATCATCTTTTGGGTGCTTTCGTCAGCGCAGACCTCGCTGTTCCATCCGGCGCTGAGCTGCAGCCCTTCAAATATTTCTCTCTTTAGGCCCAGTTGAAAGCCTTCCACCCTGGCGCTGTCAAGATTGACCGGCTGCCAGCTCATCAGGCCCGTCTGCGACCATTTGATCATGTCCCGTATCCTGGTGTAGTAGTAGTTGAAGTCCGCTTCAAAGCCAAAGACTTTCTGCTCCAGGGTAATGCCGGCCGAATTGGAGGTCTCGGGTTTAAGATCTGGATTGCCGAAAGTAAAGAACGAGGGATCGTTCCAGTACAACTCGTTTATAGTGGGAGCCCTGAAGGCCGTGCCCAGATTGATCTTGAGAGTGGTATTTGTGCCGGCCCCCATGATAAATCCTATTTTTGGGGTCAGCACATTCCCGAACGAGGAATTCATGTCGTAGCGCAGTCCGTAGCTGATGGCCGCCGGGAGCCCTTCCTTTGTCTGGCCGTTGACATAGACTGCCCCGTTATCAATGGCATGGTTCGGTGTTTTTGAGCTTTCCCCCAGATTTCTTCTGAACTCAACTCCTCCGGTCAGCTTGGAACCTGCCGGCGCGCTTATCGTTGAATACACCTCCGCCAGCGAGATCTTGCTTAAATAGGTATCATCATAAAAAACAGTCGGAACAAACCAGTCCGCGTAATGGCTTTTCTGCTGCCACTCCAATTGCGAGATATTTATGACCGGAAAGCCCTCTTTTCCTGCTCCCGGGTCCAGTTTTACCAGCAGTTTTGAGATGAGGTCCGACTGCCGGTCGTTGGGGGTCGAGGCGGAAGAAGGGTCCGTGTCCGAGGACGGTACTCCCGGATTGCCTCTTTGCGAATTTGATACTGAATAATTAAGCGATGCGGTCTCTCCCGCATTTATGTCGAGAGAAAGGTTTCCTCCGGAGTAATCGCTGTTAACGCGCCATCCGTCAGACTTTAGATAGCCGTAAGACAAATAGTAGTTGAAAGGGCCGTTTTTGGCGGAAGCCGCGATAAAAGAATCCACCTGGCCAAAACTTCCTGCCGAAACAGAAACATGCAATGGCTTATCCTGCGAGCGCTTTGTTATTATATTGACCACCCCGCCCATGGCATCGGCGCCCCAGATGCCGGACATGGGATCGGCAACTATTTCTATCCTCTCGATAGAGGAGGCCGGGATATTGTTAAGGTCGGCCATGCCAAGCAGCGAGGAATTAAGCCTTGCACCGTCCAAAAGAACAAGGACCTGCTCGGACGAAGCGCTTTTTATCTTGAGGGAGCTCATGCCGGATAGGTCGCCCATACTCTTTACATAGACTATGGAACGGTTCTTCAAGACATCCGCGGCGTTCTTTGCGCCGGACAGCTCTATCTCCCTGGAATCTATTACGGAAATGTTTTCCATGAGCCTTGATAACGGAACGGGCCTCTTAAGCGCGGTCACCACCACCAGCTCTCCGTAATAGACCTCGGGCTCCAGCGAAACTGCGGGGACGACCATCAAAGCGAGGAACACAAGCGCGGCTAATCTCTTCATCGCAACCCTCCTTGCCCTACCTCGGGGCATTCGGGAAACAGTACTATACAGGCAAGGTTTTCTGACTCGCGGATCTTTCTCCCCTGTTCCTTCCCGTCCTGAGCCTGCCGATGGACAGTGGTTTAACAGGTTCGTCCCCGCTTACAGCACCGGGAGTGTGGCCGATTTACACGACCTTCCCTTTTCCTGTACGCAAATTGGATTATAGCACAATTGTCAACTCGCCCAAAATCTCTTTTGAAGAAAAATGAAAGATGGCTTCTTTTACCGTTCCTCTGAATGTTTCTTCAAATTTTTTAGTAAGTTCTCTTGCTATGCAGAGCTTTCTGTCCCCAAGGATAGAAAGCATGTCATTCAAGGATTTGATAAGTCTATGCGGTGATTCATAAAAGACCATCGTCCTGTCTTCTTCGACCAGTTTCCGCAGTACCCTTCTGCGGCTCTTTCCTTCGTGAGGGAGAAAGCCTTCAAACACAAATCTCTTTGTCGAAAATCCTGATACCGACAGCGCGGTCAAAGCGGCCGAAGCCCCGGGGATCGGCACCACTTCGATGCCGCTGTCTATGGCCTGTTTTATCAGCTCTTCCCCCGGGTCCGATATCCCCGGGGTCCCGGCATCAGATACCAGGGATACGGTCTTTCCTTGTGTCAGCTGAGAAATGATCGACTTTGTTTTTTGTGCCAGGTTGAACTTGTGGTAAGAAGTGCAGGGGACATTTATGCCGTAATTATCAAGAAGTATCTTTGTCTGTCTGGTGTCTTCGGCGGCGATCAGGTCCGATGCTTTGAGCGTTTCAATCGCCCTAAAAGTAATGTCTTTCAGGTTGCCTATGGGAGTAGCTACAACGAACAGTTTGCCTGCCATGTTCAAAGGCCGATTATCTCTTTGACCTTGTCAGAGAACTCATCTTTGGGATCGTCCTCCATCTCTTTGGCGATCCCCATGGTCACCTTTCCTTTATAGGAAGCGCCTTCGTCAACGGTCAGAGTATTGCCTGAAATATCGCCGAACACTCTGCCCATCTTTTTTATTTCCACGCTTTCTTTTGCGCTGACATTACCGTTGACCTCTCCCGCCACAATAACGCGCAGTCCCCTGACATTGCCTTTGACCTTTGCGCTTTCCCCTATCATCGCTTCCTGCTCTGCGGCAATGCCGCCGTCAAGTGTCCCGTCCACCCTGATAGAGCCTTTGGTCTCTATCTCGCCCTTCAAAGACGCGCCTTTTCCTATTATGGTCTCTATGATGCCCGGAATCCCGTCTTTGCCCGGCTTGTCAAAGAATCCCATACAAGTTCTCCTTTTTATTGTCTTCCCGCGCTTAAAAAGTTGAGATTAAGGTACGGATAGGGGTCCACTGCCCTGCCGTTCTTTATGACTTCGTAGTGGACATGCGGGCCCGTTGCATAGCCGGTCGTGCCAACCCTGGCGATCAATTGCCCCTTTTTGACCTTTTGACCCGCTACAACCAAAAGCGATGAACAATGCCCGTAAAGAGTCTGGGTGCCGTAGCCGTGATCAAGCATCACGGTCTTTCCGTAGCCCGTTTTCCAGGAAGAAAGCGATACTGTACCGTCGGCAGTGGCCCTAATAGGGGCACCGTGAGAAGCATTGATGTCGATCCCGGAATGGAAACCTCTCCAGGGAAAGACCCTGTAGCCAAAGGTGGACATGATCCTGCCCCAGGACGGCCAAACCGAGGGAGTGTTAGAAAACCTGTCTTGAAGCTCCTTTACCGAGCGTTTCAGTTCATCAAAGCTGGCGCTCCTTAGAGAAACTTTATTATTGAGCCCGTCCAACTTGTCGTTTACAGTCTCTTCCTTTGCTTCCTGCCTGCTTTGTTCTTTTTTGCCGCTCTTTCCCAGCCCCAGCATTTTGCGTATCTGTTCTTCTTTTGACGAGAGCTCTTCAAGCTTAATCTTAAGCGCATCCGCCTGCTTTGAGACATGTTGTATCTTTTTGTCCTGGCCCTTTGCCTCCTCCTTGAGCACTTCATATGAGACCAGTTTTCTGGTAACCCTTGTTGAATACAGGAACGAAGCCGTAAAGATAACGGAAGAAGAAACAAAAACAAAGAGAGCCATGTGGATAAGCCATCTGGGCACTTTAAGGCCGTAGGTCGCCTTTTCCGACGAGTGCGGGATCAGAATTATGGTAAAATAATCTTTCTTCATAAAACACCAGATCTCGGGGTGGTGGGATTCGAACCCACGACCTCACGGTCCCGAACCGTGCACGCTACCAAGCTGCGCTACACCCCGTTTTGCCCTTGTTCTCGTCCTTGTCCTTTATTGAGCCGGCTCAAATGCTTCGTGCAGTACCTGCACGGCCTTTTTTGCCTGTTTGCCGTCGACAACACAGGAGATCCTGATCTCGGAAGTGCTGATCATTTGAATATTTATGCCGTTCTTTGCCAGAGTATCGAACATCTTTGCGGCCACCCCGGGGGCTCCCACCATTCCCACCCCGACGAGAGAGATCTTTGCCACGCTGTCATCGGACACTATTTCTTTTGCGCCGATTTTTTCGTTTACCGCCTTGATGACCTGAAGGGCTCTTTTTACCTCTCCGCCAGAAACGGTAAAGGCAAGGTCCGCAACGTTGCCCCCGTGAATGCTCTGGATTATCATGTCAACGCTTATGTTCTCCTGCGCCAGCGCAGAGAACACCTTCGAAGCTATTCCTGGACGGTCCGGCACCTGAAGCACACCTATCTTGGCTACATCACTGTCAAAAGCTATGCCCGTGACCAGGCCTCTTTTTTCCATTTCTTTGACCTCCTTGGCGGACAGTTTTGTGATCACCGTTCCTTCGCTATCGTTAAAGCTTGAGCGGACATGTATGTCTATGCCGTAGATCTTTCCGCATTCTATGGCCCTGGGATGCATTACCCCGGCCCCTACCGAGGCCATTTCCAGCATCTCGTCATGGGAGATCCTTTCAAGCTTTCTTGCCTGCGGCACTACCCTTGGGTCTGTGGTGTAGATCCCGTCCACATCCGTGTATATTTCACAGACATCTGCCTTAAGAGAGGCCGCTATAACAACGGCAGAGGTATCCGACCCTCCCCTGCCTATGGTTGTGATGTCCCCTTTGCTGTCTATCCCCTGAAAACCCGTGACCACCACTATCCTGTCCTGTGCCAGCTCTTTTTTAAGCCTGTCAAATCTAACGGATTTTATCCTGGCCTTGGAAGGGATGTCCTCGGTAATGACCCCCGCCTGACCGCCCGTCAAAGAAACTGCTTTTTCCCCTAGCTCGATAATTGCCGAAGCAAGAAGGGCGGCGGACACCTGCTCCCCGGTAGAAAGCAGCATGTCGTATTCCCTTGGATCGGGATTATTGGTGATCTTTTTTAGCAGGGATACCAGTTCGTCCGTGGTATGCCCCATCGCGGACACTATCACGACCACTTCGTTGCCGCAGCGTTTGGTCTTAACTACCCTTTCGGCAACCTTCTGTATCCTTTCGGCAGAGCCGACAGAGGTTCCACCGTATTTTTGTACGATTAAGGCCATAAACTACCTCTATTAAAAGTATAACACACCCTCTTCTACAGATAAGTATGCCGGACTTTAATAATAGAAATCCCGGCTTTAGCTTTCGGGCCAACTCCCCTACTTACCAAAGCCAAGCAGTTTTAATTTGCCCCTCGACCAACGAGAGGACAGGAATAAGCCTTGGACTTAATTTGCACGCTCCACATATTCTTAAAGATGCGGACTCCGGCTTGATTAAGTGCTCGGCGAGACGGAAGCCGATATTGTTGTTCTGATTATCCGGTTTGTTGTTGTTCCGGTACGCAGCCAGCAGTTTATCTGCATTGTTGTTATACCAGGAACCGCCACGCATCACTTTACAGACTTATCCCCTGATTAATTAATTTTAATTTGATTTGATTACTCAAGTTGCATGTATCCGCATGAACAGCATATCCAAGCCAGCTTCGCACAGATTGAATTGTTTTTGCCTTGCCGATCAATCCGATTTTAAGAGAACCCAGATATTTCTTCATCCTTTTATTAAACCTCTTAATATTCTGTTTTTTGACCAGACGATGAGTCGGATATATTTTGTAGCCCAAAAAGCCGACTCCTTTCCTTGCAAGATAGATCTGGCTTTTATTTTCATGTAAATCCAGTTTCATTTTCTTCAGATACGACCGGATACTTTCTTTCAGCACTGTTAACTCATTTTTATCATTCGCGAAAATGACCATGTCGTCCATATAGCGTATATAATACCTGCATTTAAGAATTTCTTTTATATAATGATCCAGTTCGTTTAGGTAAAGATTTGCGAATGTCTGACTTGTTAAATTCCCTATCGGAATGCCTGGGGATGCCACAGAATCAATTATTGATCTGATAAGCTGTAAGGCTCGAGTATCTTTTATCTTCCTTAATATGAAGCCATACAGGATATCATGATCTATTGATGCAAAATAGCTCTTTACATCGCATTTCAAAACATACTTGTTTAAACGACTGAATTCAGTATATCTGTCAACGGCTTTATGACTCCCTTTGTCTTTTCTGCAGGCATAAGAGTCATAAATTAATATATCATCGAATATTGGCTCGATAATATTACATAAGGCGTGCTGAACAACACGGTCTCGGTAAGGGGCGGCGCTTATCAATCTTTTCTTAGGATCATAAATATAGAATTGGCGGTAGGCCCCCATTTTGTATGTTTGCCACAGAAGTTCATGTTGGAGTTTTATCAGTTCGTTCTCAAGATCGAGATTGAAACGGCCCGTTGAAGCCTTGAATCTTTTGCCTTTCTGGGCATTTTTAGCAGCCAACAAAAGATTATCAAAAGAACATATTTTATCAAATATATTCCCATATCTTTTCATCTTGCGGTTTGCTGTTTAATCCAGCCGCCGATCAATCTTCCGATCTCATTTGTTTCTTTGCTTATAAACTCATATCTGCGTATATTTATGAAGCGCAGATCATACGATAGTCTTATCAAATACCGGAATACTTCAAGCTTTAAATTCACATGCTTTAAAATATTAAGCTTTTCTTTTGAATAGTTGGCTTCTAACAGGAGTGCTAGGATATCCAACAGATTATCTTCTATCCGCTGCCCCAAAGTATATCTTTTACATTTTGGAAATTTGGAAATGATCGGCATCAACCACCTGATCAGATCATATGTTTTAGCGATCGAATTAGCCGATTCAATCATTTATCCACATCCCAATTTTTACCGTCCGGAAAGGCGTAAAGCCCGCCCGCCTTCGCTACGCCGCTCAGGCGTTAGCGGGCGGGGGACAAAGACAAAAGGTGTTAAAATAAGTCCTCGGCGAGACGGAAGCCGAAATCGGAGTACTGATCATCCGGTAAGTTGCAGTTCCGGTACGCAGCCAGCAGTCTATCTGCATCGTCGTTACACCAGGAACCGCCACGCACCACTCGATAATCACCTTCTTGGGGGCCTAAAGGATTTGTTATATCTTCCAGACTATATCCGGACGCATACCAATCTCCTACCCATTCCCATACATTACCCGACATGTCAAATATTCCTGAAGGGGTCGCGCCTAAGGGAAATGCGTCAACAGGCGTTGTCCCTCTGCTATTGAAGTTCACGCGCCCTTCATACGATTCTTTTCCCCACGGATATCCTCTTCCTTCTGTCCCTCTTGCCGCAAATTCCCACTGTGCTTCCGTCGGCAGGCCGAATTTCCTAAAACCTTCGACTCCCTTTCTCGGCAATTCTAAATTGTTTAGAAACGTGCAGTATTCAGTTGCAGCGTGCCAAGAGATATTTACTACCGGATGCAATGCCAATTCTGTGTTAACCACAAGATCAGGTATAGATTTTCCCATTACTTGAAGAAAACCGAGATATTCACTATTTGTAACAGGATACTTTCCTATCGCAAAATCTCTTAATGTGACCTGTCTTTCCGGCTGTGTATCACTCCATCTAGCGCTTCCCATTGAGAATGCTCCACCGGCAATTCGCACCATCTCCGGAATGCGCACACTCACTTTGCTCGCTATTGGTCTTAAAGTTGCGATCCCTCTTTCTACAGAAGTTACTCTCATTCCGCCAATGACCGTTCCTATTCCCATTTCTTTTCTCCTTGCCCCGTAAGTCGAGGGACTTTTTTTAATTCTCGCTTACTTATCTATCGTCAACTCATCTGCGAAATTTCAGGTATTTTAAGAAATGAGTAGGAAAGTATGGGGACATGGTGACCCCCCTAAGCTGGTTAAGATTGGGTATTTAAGACCTTGGCAATGCTTCTGTTTTTTGCGCTTATCTTTTGCGCTGACATATGACTCTGACGTGGAAACCTCTCATGCCAGGATCGAGGAAAAATTGTTTGACATAGAAGACTTATCGGATGCTTATGACCTCCGATGCAAAGCTTGGTCTTACGAGATCTATTTCAATCTTATACGTCCTAATTCCTGCAAGAACTACAAAACCCCTCTAAAGATCATTGCTGAAGAATTTGGCTGTGTTGATCCTGAGCTGCTTACTCTGCCGCCTATCATACCTGTGTCAATGGCCGTCAGATTTTGACCCAGGGGGCCGCCATCTCCCCTAACTCCCATATTTTTGGATTCCTTTCACTAAGAGTCTTAATAACCCCTAAAAATGTGCATTCGGAACATTAAAAAAAATGTTATAATTCTTCCATGTCAAAAGACAGTTCCTTCGACATAGTGTCCAAAATAAACATGCCCGAGCTGGACAACGCCCTTAACCAGACCATGATGGAAATAAGGCAGAGGTTCGATTTTAAGGGCTCCATCAGCGAAGCAAAACTGGAGGGGGAGGTCCTTAAACTGGTATCTGAAGATGAATTCAAGCTTAAGAGCGTGAATGACATACTCCAGAACAAACTGATAAAAAGGGGCATTTCGATCAAATTCCTTGAATACGGGAAGATCGAATCCGCCCTGGGCGGGACTGCCAAACAGGAGATAAAGCTTAAGCAGGGGATCCCTCAGGACAGGTCCAAAGACATAATAAAGCTCATCAAAGACCTCAAGTTGAAGGTGCAGGCGCAGATCCAGGGGGATCAGATAAGGGTCTCCGGAAAGAACAAGGACGATCTGCAAACGGTCATCGTTTCGCTAAGGAAGGCTTCTTTGCCCATAGAACTGCAATTTGTCAACTACCGGTAAGCCCCCTGTCCCATTGAACTTTCCGCCCAAAATGATATAATTGAAAGAAGCATTAAATTCATACCTGTGATCAAGGGGATAACAGGATAAGTTTTTTGTTTGTTCATGGTGGAATTCATAACGGGATAACATAAATGAGAATTAAAAAGGCCATAGAATTTGCCGAAAGAACGGTAAAAATCGTTCCACCAAATAACTGCGGCCGGGCTGCAGGACTTGACCTTACCTAACCGGATAACTCTGACAAGGCTCCTATTAATTCCCCTGTTCGTATACCTTTTGCTTGCCCAAACGCTGACCTGGGGCCCTTATCTTGCCGCCGCTCTTTTCCTGGCATTGTGCCTGAGCGACGCGCTTGACGGGTATCTGGCCAGAAAGACCGGACAGGTCTCGGAACTTGGAAAACTGCTTGACCCCCTGGCCGACAAAGTCCTTGTCCTGGGAGCCTTTCTGGTCTTTGTTGAGGTTGGCAAGCTGCCTTCGTGGGTGGTACTGGCAATAATAGCAAGAGACCTTCTTGTAATGGGGATAAGGACCTGGGCGGCAAAAGAAGGACGCATAATTGCGGCATCTCCTACAGGCAAATGGAAGACCGCCTTTCAGATGGCCTCGGTCTTTTTTCTGGTCCTTAACTGGGGAATAGGCTATCTGTTCTTCTGGGTCTCGTTTCTGCTCTGCCTTGTTTCTGGTTGGGACTATTTTAAGGGTTTCTATTCGCAGCTAGAAGGCTCCTTGGGAGGGCCTGATAATGGTTGAAGAGCTTAAGAATTCGGCATTTGAGGACTTTCACACAAAAATACTTTCAGCTATCGGAAAGATAACCGATGAAGAGATAGCCCTGACCCTGAAAAAGGAAAAACTGACGGTTTCCGTTGCAGAATCGCTGACCGGAGGCCTGATCTGTGAAAGGCTGTCCGCGGTTGCCGGGGCGTCAGAATATTTTGTGGGCGGCCTGGTTTGCTACACCAACAGGGTAAAAGTGCTGGAACTGGGGGTGCCTGCTTCCATAATAGCTAATTCCGGGCCCGTCAGCGAAGAAACCGCCAGGGCTATGTCCGAGAACATAAGAAAGAAATTTAAGACAATGATAGGGCTTTCGGCAACAGGAGTTGCCGGGCCGGCCACGGTAACGCCTCCCAAACCGGTGGGGCTGACCTATGTGGCAATATCTTCCGATAAGGGGACCGAATGCAGGGAGTTAAAGCTCTCCGGAAGCAGGAAAGAGATAAGGGAAAAGGCCTCGCAGGCTGCGATGGGCCTTTTGTGGCTGCATATCACAGGTCAGAAAATAGACAACAGATGATGTGTGTGGTCCCCTCTCCCTCTGGGAGAGGGGTGGCCGAAGGCCGGGGTGAGGGGTCCTTTGCGCAACCCTGGCGCCGAAATTGCTGTAAGGAACATAAAAACCAAAGAAAGGGGAAACGATATGGCTGACGAAAAGACCAAGGCTCTGGGGCTGGCGATCTCGCAGATCGAGAAGAACTACGGCAAGGGTTCGATAATGAAGATGGGGGATTCCACCAGGTTCACGGTAGAGTCCATCCCCACGGGCTCCATATCCCTGGACGCGGCTCTAGGCGTCGGAGGGCTGCCGAGGGGAAGGGTTGTAGAAATATACGGTCCCGAGGCAGGCGGAAAGACCACCGTTTCGCTGCATGTGGTGGCGGCGGCGCAGAAAAAAGGGGGCATAGCCGCGTTCATAGACGCCGAACACGCGCTTGACCCAGTATATGCCAAAAAACTGGGCGTGGACATAGACAATCTGCTAATCTCGCAGCCGGATTACGGCGAGCAGGCGCTTGAGATCTGCGAAACACTGGTGCGCAGCGGGGCAGTGGATGTGATCGTTATCGATTCCGTGGCCGCTCTGGTGCCCAAGTCCGAAGTTGACGGCGACATGGGCGATATGCAGATGGGCATGCAGGCAAGGCTCATGTCCCAGGCTCTGCGAAAGCTAACGGGAGTTATCAGCAAGTCAAAGACGGTTGTCATCTTTATCAATCAGTTAAGGGAAAAGATCGGGGTCATGTTCGGGAACCCGGAAACCACTCCGGGAGGACGAGCGCTCAAATTCTATTGTTCGGTCAGGCTTGATGTGAGGGTGATCGAAAAGATAAAGGAGGCGGATAAAATAATAGGCTCAAGGGTCAGGGTCAAGGTGGTAAAGAACAAGGTCGCGCCGCCGTTCAGGGAAGCGAGTTTTGTGCTTATCCACGGCGAGGGCATCAACAAAGAAGGAGATCTTCTGGACCTTGCGGCAAACTATAACATTGTACAGAAAAGCGGGGCCTGGTATCTGTTCGGGGAAGAAAAACTGGGCCAGGGCTGGGACAATTCCAGACAGTATCTTAAGGAACACAAGGATATTTTCACAAAGATAGAGAACTCGGTCAGAAAGATGATAGATGCCCAGAATCCAGGGGCCAAGCACCAGAAAGAAGAGCCCAAAAAAAAGAAATAGGACGGCCTTAAAGGCATTTTGCCGGGCTGTTAAACGGAGGTATTAAAATGGAGTTCATGTTGTTCATTTATCTTGTTCTCGCGGCGGCCGTAGTATTTGGATTGTCCGTGGCGTATCTGATGATAAAGCGCCAGACAGTGGACCAGAAGGTAAGGATAGCGGAGGAGAGCGCAAAAAAGATACTGGAGGACGCAAAAAGGGAGGCCGAGACAAAAAGGAAGGAAGCTCTGATAGAGGCCAAGGACGAATCCCTGCGCCTGCGCTCGGAATTTGAAAAGGAGTACAAAGAAAGAAAGGCGGAACTCTCTAACCTGGAAAGACGCCTGGGGCAAAAAGAGGACCATCTTGACGAAAAAGAAAAACAGATAGAATCCGAGGAAAGAACGCTCAAGGCAAAAGCCGAAGAGGCCTCCAAAATAAAGGAAGAACTGGACAAAGCCAGGATAAGGAACATCGAGGAGCTGGAAAAGGTGGCAAAACTTTCCCAGGACGAGGCCAAGAGCATCCTTTTGTCCAACCTGGAAAAGGACATAGAAAAAGAAGCCTCCATCCTTATCAGGAACAAGGAAGAGCAGATAAAGAAAGAGGGCGACCGCAAGGCAAGGGAGATACTCATTACGGCCATACAAAGGTGCGCGGTGGAGCATGTGGCAGAATCGACCGTCACGGCTGTTGAGCTGCCTAGCGACGACCTCAAGGGAAGGATCATCGGCAAAGAAGGCAGAAATATCAGGGCTTTTGAGAACGCAACAGGAGTTGACCTGATAGTTGACGACACTCCCGGAGCAGTCATCCTTGCGAGCTTTGATCCCCTGAGAAGGCAAACAGCGCGCCTGACCCTTGAAAAACTCATTTCCGACGGAAGGATCCATCCTTCGAGGGTCGAAGAAATGTACGAAAAGTCAAAGCAGGAAGTTAAGGTCGCCATGTGGGAATACGGCGAAAAAGCCGCTCTGGACGCCGATGTCCACAATCTTCCTCCCGTTCTCATCCAGCTGCTGGGAAGGCTCCATTACAGGACCAGTTATGGGCAGAATGTGCTCACCAACTGCGTTGAGGCATCAAAACTGGCCGGCATGATAGCCTCGGAACTCGGGGTCAACGCAAGGCTGGCCAGGAGAGCTGCGCTTTTGCACGATATCGGAAAAGCCATAGACCAGGAAATAGAAGGGACGCATCCGCGTCTGGGTTCCATGTTCGCCCAAAAGGCCGGAGAATCTCCCGAGGTCGTGCACGCGATAGCGGCGCACCACAACGACGAGGAGCCCAAGACGATTGAGGCGATCATAGTTCAGGTGGCTGATGCCATCTCTGCCGGAAGGCCTGGGGCAAGAAGGGACACCCTTGAGGCCTATGTAAAGAGGCTCGAAAAACTGGAAGCCGTGGCAAACTCCTTTGCCGGGGTGGAAAGGGCCTACGCCATCCAGGCCGGAAGAGAGATCAGGATAGCGGTCAAGCCGGACAAAATAGATGATTCAACGGCCCCCAAACTCGCCTATGACATTGCAAGAAAGATCGAGGCCGAGCTTGAATACCCGGGCGAGATAAGGGTTACCGTGATAAGGGAAACACGGGCTTCGGACACGGCAAAATAGTGAAGAAAATAATCTTTATAGGGGACATAAACGGCAGGTCCGGAAGGGAGACCGTAAAAAAACTTCTCCCTTCCGTAAGGTCCCGATACTGTCCCGACCTTGTGATAGCCAACGGGGAAAACTGCGCCGGAGGCGTGGGGATAAACAAAAAGAAATACGATGAACTGACCTCCCTCGGCATCGATGTTGTGACCGGCGGCAATCATGTCTGGCACTGCAAGAACTTTGCCTCCGAGATAGACTCGTGCCCCGCTTTTGTGCGGCCGGCCAATTATCCTCCGGGAGCGCCCGGGAAAGGAAGCCTTATCAGCAAAGGAATTGGAGTTATTAATTTGCTGGGCAGGGTCTTTATGAAAGAACTCGACTGCCCTTTCAGATGCGCGGAAACCATGATAGATCGGATAAAAAAGGAAACCAGGGTCATTGTGGTTGACCTCCACGCGGAGGCGACCTCGGAAAAAACTGCTTTTGCTCATTTTGCCGACGGCCGGGCAAGCGCGGTCCTGGGGACCCATACCCATGTTCAGACCGCGGACGAAAGGATACTTTCGCAGGGCACAGCGTTCATCACCGATGTCGGGATGTGCGGCTCGTATGATTCGGTTATTGGCGTGGACAAGAACGCTATAATCCAGCGTTTTATTTCTCAGATGCCCCACAGGTTCGAGGTGGAATCAAAGGGGCCTTTTGTTTTTAATGCAGTCTATCTGGAGATAGATGAGGAAAGCGGCAAGGCATTAAAAATCGAAAGAATTAATAAGGTTGTGAATTAAATTCCAATCTCCTGATCATCTGATTCTCTGAGCCTGTGTATGGTGCCTGGCTTTGGTTTTCAAACCTTTCGGCTTACTGGCCAAAACCAGGCTATTTTAATTCGCCCCGGTTTTACGAGGACGGGAATAAGCCCTGGACTTAATTCGCGCGCTCCGTATCTCCTTAGAGGTGCGGATTCCGGCAATATCAGGTGCTTGGCAACGCGAAATCCGATATTATTGTTATAGTTCCTCGGATTGTTGTTGCGGTTTGCGCTTCGCAGGTTATTCGGATTATTGTTG